>JBKOVG010000351.1:0-19026 GCA_046723845.1 Candidatus Methylomirabilota bacterium
AACTTACACCGCCCGAGGTGTTGTTCGTATTCGAGTTAGACAGTACCTGGCCGAGATAAGAAACACCGACTGAACCAGTGGTACCGGTTGCGGTTCCGGTCGTTGTTCCCGCACTGAAACTCGTCCAATCCGTCCATGCAATCACGTCGGCCCAGGCATCTCCCTCGGACATCATCACAGCACCGAGAAAAATAAGCGTCACCAATACTCGTCTAGACATCGGATTCAACCTCCTGTTGATCTGCGCGTACCTTCCAGCGCCAGGACCCAGCCTTCAAGATTCTCCCAGGCACATTGACAAGCACTGGGCACAGCCCAACACGGGTGGTCATCGCGACCGTTCCTCCTCCCTTGGCGATCGCGACTCTGGAGCTACGTGTAACGTTTTCCGACCATGACGGGAATTGGAGGAGACGCATAACCCGTACCGTCCTAAGGTCCCCTAGCAGAAATGAAGGTTTAGCGTCTTGAGTCGAAGGGCGTATGTCCTTTACATGTAAGAAGTTCCGACGTGGCGAGCAGGAAGAATGTGAAATACGAGAAGCGACCGAGTTTGGCTCGGGATCAAAAGTTCTCAATTCTCTCGATGACTTGCAGCTGAGGATCGTGCGCGAGGCGGTAAAGGCGGGGTGTAGCTCCTTCTTCCAAGTGTGAAAGTATTGCCCATGGTGCAACTGGCTGACTTGACGATTGCCTTAGTGAGACGGTGTCGGCAATCTTGACATGCATTCAATCCATGGTGATGGGGCGAAACAGAGCCGCGAAACGCACGAGGTCGACCATCCCATGACATCACCGCCACCGCGTGAAGACCCTGCAATTAAGTCTGGTTTCTGGCTGCGCGGTTCGACGTTGCTCGAAGTCGCTGTTGCCTAGGCCCGCTACCGTGCAACGTAGGCTGTCGCTGCGCGAGTAGACGCTCAAGCGCCAGAGACCTGACCGCCGAGTTCGCCGCATCTGCCCGCCATGCCTTGCCACGAACGACCGGAGCCGAACCTTCGGGGACTGGGTGCGGATTTAGCATCGGCGGTTTAGCGATATCCGTCAATTTGATGGTGGCGTGGCTGAGCGGCCATTGGACAGAGGCCGGGCTCTCTCCCTGCTGGCGTCTTGACAACGGTTCGACAGTCCGTGCACAGTCTGCCCCACTACCGACCGTCCGAGAGCAGCTGGAGGTGCGATGCGCCTGGATCGGGACCTCGCACAACCATCCAACGCCCTCCCCGGCCACCGCGAGTGGCCGCCGAGGGCGCTTGTGCTCAACCCTCCAGCAGAGCGCCGAGTCGAGCCCACGCCGGGAGGACAAACCATGCGGAGACGACTGCCATACGGCACCCAGGAATTGGCCGTCCTCACCATCCTGCTCGTCGTGCTTGCGTCCGCGGGCCCGGCGGCCGCCCAGGGCAAGCCCATCCGGATCGGCGAGATCAACTCGTACAGCGGCTTGGCCACTGTCTACACCTTCCCCTACAAGGAAGGCCTCCTGATGGCGGCCAAGGAGATCAACGACGCCGGCGGCGTGCTGGGCCGGCCCATCGAGTTCATTTTCCGTGACGACAAGCTCAAGCCCGACGAGGCGGTGAAGGCGGCCCGCGAGCTCGTAGGGCAGGAGAAGGTCGACTTCCTCGCTGGCTGCATTTCGAGCGGCGTGGGGCTGGCCATCTCCGCCTATGCGAAGGAGGCCAAGACCCTCTACTTCGCCACCCACTGCCAGACCTCGCGCCTGACCTGGGACGACGGCCACAAGTACATCGCGCACACCACCAACAACGTCAACCAGTACGTCCGGGCGCTGGCCAAGAAGGCGGCCACGCTGCCGTACAAGAAGTGGGCGCACATCTCGCCTGACTACGAGTATGGCCACAACGTGTGGGACGAGTTCATCGCCTACCTCCGGCAGCTCAAGCCAGACGTCCAGGTCATGCAGGAGAACTGGCCGAAACTGGGCGAGACGGATCACAGCTCGTACGTCACCGCGCTGCTGCAGTCCAACGCCGAGGCCTTCATCAGCTCGGTGTGGGGCGCGCAGGAGATCGCCTTCGTCAAGCAGGCCCGCCCCTTCGGCCTGCTCGACAAGGTCAAGTTCGTCAGCGCCTCGGTCGGCAACCCCGACGAGCTGGAGCCACTCGGCAAGGAGGCGCCCATCGGCGCCATCACGCCGGGCTTCGCCTGGTATGACGAGGGTATGCAGAAGCGCCATCCCAAGCTCGCCGAATGGGTGAAGAAGTACGAGGCACGGACCAAGAAGGATCCGACCCTGGGCGCGTCCTGGGGCTACGCCAGCGCCTACATCATCGTGGAAGCCATCAAGCGCGCCAAGAGCGCGGAGACCGATAAGGTCATCGCGGCGCTGGGCGAGGGTTACGAGATGGAGTTCCCGTGGGGCAAGGTGATCATGCGCGGCTGTGACATGCAGGCCATCCCGCCCCAGTGGGTGGGGACCGTGAAGATGAACGCCCAGGGCAAGCCGGTGCTGAGTGACATCGAGGAGACGCACGGCAAGGACGTCATCCGCAGCTGCGACGAGGTCGCCAAGATCCGGGCGGTCGCGGCCGAGAAGAAGAAGTAGAGCCATTACCTCGCTCTTTCCCTGGATCACCAACGGGCCGCTCATCACCGTGCAGGTGATGAGCGGTCTGAGCGTGGGGATGCTCCTGTTCTTGGTGTCGGTGGGCATGTCGCTGATCTTCGGCGTCACGCGCATCGTGAACCTCGCCCACGGAGCGTTCTACATGGTGGGCGCCTACCTGATGGTGACGCTGGTCGAGCTCCTTCCCGATCGGCCGTGGGCCTTCTGGCTGGCGCTCCTGCTGGCGCCGATGGGCGTGGCCGTGCTCGGCGGGGTGATCGAGGTCGGCCTGCTGCGCCTGATCTATCGTCGCGATCCGCTCATGCAGCTGATCCTCACCTTCGGCTTGATCCTGGTGATCGGCACGCTCGTGCTCCTCGTCTGGGGTCCCGACAACAAGAGTGTGCCGCGGCCGGAGGCGCTGGCGGGGTCCGTGAAGATCTTCGGCCAGCCGTTCCCGTCCTACTACGTGTTGGTGCTGGTGCTGGCGCCGCTGGTGGCGGTGGCGCTCTGGCTCCTCTTCTATCGCACCCGCTGGGGCATGCTCGTGCGCGCCGCCACCGTGGACCGCGAGATGCTCGGCGCGCTCGGCGTGAACGTGGCCGCGCTCTATACGCAGGTGTTTGTCTTCGGGAGCTGGCTGGCCGGCTTTGGGGGCGCGCTCGCCGCGCCCACGGTGGCGGTGGCCCTCGGCATGGACGGCGACGTCTTGACCACCGCTTTCGTGGTCGTCGTGATCGGAGGGCTGGGCAGCTTCGCCGGCAGCTTCATCGGGGCGCTGCTGGTCGGGCTGCTCCAGTCATTCGGGATCCTGATCTTTCCCGCCGTATCCATCGTGCTGCTCTTCGCCTTGATGGCCGTCGTGTTGATCGTGCGACCGTGGGGCCTGTTTGGACGGCCGGAAGCCTAGCCATGTCGCCGAGGAGCTGGCTTGCCTTCGTGGTCGTCGCGCTCGCGGTGGCGCCGCTCGTGCTGCCGTCCTTCTTCCTGCAGCTCCTGACCGAGATCGCCATCGTCGGGTTGTTCGCCACCGCGTTCAACCTGCTGATGGGCTTCGGCGGCATGGTCTCCTTCGGCCACGCCGCCTACTTTGCCCTCGGCGCCTACACGGCCGCCCTGCTCGTCAAGCGCGTGGGGGTGCCGCTGCTCGCCGCGCTGCCCGCGGCGCCCCTCGTGGCCGCGGCCGGTGCGCTGCTCTTCGGTTTCTTCATCGTGCGGCTCAGCCACACGTACTTCGCCATGCTCTCGCTGGCGTTCGCCCAGATCGTCTTCACCGTGATCTTCAAGTGGAAGGCGCTCACCGGGGGCGACGACGGCCTGCTCGACGTGTGGCCGCCGAGCCTGCTCAAATCGCCCGCCGCCTACTACTACTTCACCCTGATCATCGTGGGTCTGTGCATCCTGGCCCTGCATGCCATCGTCGATTCGCCCTTCGGCTATGCGCTCAAGGCGGTACGCGAGAACCCACGGCGGGCCCGCTACATCGGCATCGACGTCCGCCGCCACCAGCTGGCCGCCTTCGTCATCTCCGGTGCGTTCTCCGGCGTGGCGGGTGGCCTTTTCGCCTTCTACAACGGCAGCGTCTTCCCGGACTTCGCCTATTTCACGAAGTCGTTCGAGCCGCTGGTCGTCGCCCTGCTCGGCGGCGTGCAGTCGTTCTTCGGGCCGCTGGCCGGCGCGTTCGGCTTCAAGATCCTCGAGTGGATGATCAGCCGGCAATGGCCGGTGTACTGGCCACTGTTCCTGGGCGCGATCGTGGTTGTGGTGATCGTGGTCCTGCCGTCCGGGTTCGTGGGGCTCGTGGGAGGACGCCGATGGCGCCGCTGGCCAGCCGCCAAGGCCTAGTTCTCCAGACGTGCGCGCTCAGCAAGCACTTCGGCGGCGTCCAGGCCGTGAATGGCGTGGACCTGGCCGTACCGCCGGGCGATTTGCGCGCGATCATCGGCCCCAACGGCGCCGGGAAGACCACGCTCTTCAACCTGATCACCGGCGACATCGCCCACGACACGGGCCACATCTACTTCGCCGGCGAGGAGGTCAGCGGCCTGCCGCCGCAGCGCCTGTGCCGACGCGGCCTGGGCCGCACATTCCAGATCACGAGCATCTTCCGCCGCCTCACCGCGCTGGAAAACGTGCAGACGGCGTTTCTCAGCTACCACCGCCGGCACTTCAACATCCTCGCTCCCGCGCGCCGCCTGTACCGCGACGAGGCACTCGACTTGCTGGAGCGCGTGGGACTCCGCGAGCAGGCGAGCAAGCCGAGTGGAATCCTGGCGCACGGCGACCAGCGCCGGCTCGAGCTGGCCATCGCGCTGGCCAGTGCGCCGCGGCTCTTGCTCCTGGACGAACCAACCGCCGGCATGGCCCCACGGGAGCGCCACGAGATCATGGCCCTGGTGGCACGCATTGCCGGCGACACCGGCCTCACTGTGGTGTTCACCGAGCACGACATGGATGTGGTGTTCGCCGTCGCCCAGCGGATCACCGTCCTCCACCAGGGGACGGTGCTCGCCGAGGGGGTTCCCGCCGAGGTCCGCGCCAACGGTGACGTGCAGCGCGTCTATCTGGGCCAGGCACGCTGATGGCGCTCCTCGAGCTCAGCCACGTCGACGCCTACTACGACGACAGCCACATCCTGTTCGATCTCTCCCTCACCGTGGAGACGGGAGAGGTCGTGTGCCTGCTCGGCCGCAACGGCGCGGGCAAGACGACGACAGCGCGAAGCATCGTAGGGCTCACGCCGCCGCGCGCAGGTCGGATCATCCTGCGCGGACACGACCTCGTCGGCCTTCCGCCGTATCGCATCGCCCGGCTCGGCATCGGTTTCGTACCGGAGGACCGGCGCGTGTTTCCCAACCTGACGGTGCACGAGAACCTGGAGGTCGCGCGGCGCACCTGGGGCAATGGCGCGGCCAGCTCCTGGACCATCGACCGCGTGTTCACTCTCTTTCCCATTCTGGCCCAGCGCCGGCGTCAGCTCGGCGGCACGCTGAGCGGCGGCGAACAGCAGATGCTCACGATTGCCCGCACGCTGATGGGGGACCCGGCCATCCTGCTCCTCGACGAGCCGTCGGAGGGCCTGGCGCCGCTAGTGGTGGAGACGCTCCGGGAGCAGCTCGCGCACCTCAAGCAGAGCGGCCTCACCATCGTGCTCGCCGAACAGAACGTCCGCTTCGTCAGCGAGCTGGGCGACCGCGTCTACATTCTCGAGAAGGGCATGGTGCGCTACCAGGGCTCGATGGTGGAGTTCCTCGCCGACGAGCAGGTACGCCAGACGTATCTGGCGGTGTGAACCACCAGAGCGCGTCGGGAGCGCCCGCGTCTGCGTGAAGCCGCCCTTTTTCTCCTGACGGCTTTCCGCCGTCAGCGCATCGTATGGCCACAACAAGCCGTCAGAGGGGTGCTTCGCGCTGCCCCTGAGCTACCGCTCCTCGTAGGGGCGCCCGAAGGGGACGGGCGGGCTGGCGAAGGCTCGATCGAGCCACCAGCTGCGCGGGCGCCAGAAGGTCCGTGAGTCGCCGGGGGAGAAGCGATTGCTGCAGAGATCCTCGCGCACGAAGAAGGCATTCAGCCCCACGATGTCGCAGCCGACGAGCCGCATCCCCTTACGCTTGGCCAGCGCCTCGAAGGAGGCCAGCGATGCGCCGAAGTACGTGCTCCGCTGGTCCCACTCGTAGGTGGGGTTGTAGGCCATGACCCAGCGGAGCGGGGGCGGCACGTAGGCGTTGTACTCCGCCACCACCGCCCGCGGCTCCACCACCGTGAGCGCTTCCCAGAGGTGATAGTCGTTGCCGTCGATGTCGATGGAGAGAAGATCGATGGGACCCGAGGAGCCGGCGCCGCGGATGACCTCGTTGATGTTCTCGCGCGTGAGGAAGCTGCGCACGCAGCGGAGGCGGCCCGCCTCGATCGCCGCCGGATAGTTGCGAAGCTGGGCCTGGTGCATCGTCTCGTCGCCTTCGAGCCAGAGCCCACGCCAGCCCTGGCCCAGGAGATAGGCGGTGTTGTTCTCCAGCCCATCGCCCGTGCCGAACTCCACGAAGCTCCGATGCTCCTCGCCGATGCGCCGGAAGATCTCCGCGAGGATTCCGTCGGCGTCGTACTGGGACAGCGCGCGGAATCCGTGGAGCTCGAGGCGCTTGGGATCGACACGCGCGATCTTCTCCAGCTCCCGATCGAGCTGGGCGCGAGCGAGCAGCGGCTCGAGCCGGCTGAGGGTCGCGCCCATCTGCGACTCGATGCGGGCCAGCCGGTCCCCCGAAGTGGAGAGGGCGGACAGGCGCTGCCAGGCCTTGCCGAGCTTTCCCGGGAGGCTCACGCGGCCGACGCCTCGAGCATCATGCGTCGATCCTGTCAGAGGGGCCGGAACAAGGTCAACCGGCTTCTCGAGCGGCCTTGACTTCACGGACCGCGCGGTGGGACTCTTCACCCCACAAGGAGGGCGGCGATGAGGCCAAACAAGCTGCTCCTGGCGGGATTGATCGTCACCCTGGTCGGGCTGTTCGTCGTGCTCAGACACGAGCTGCGCATTCCAAGCTACTGGACCCCCTTGCTGGTCGGCATCGCCCTCCTGATCGTCGGCGTCATTCAGCCCGTGATGTCCAGGAAGGCGAGTCCCCGATGACCCCCGCCAGCGCCGCGGTGAAGGATTCGAGCGGGCTCTACGAGGTCGAGCGGCGCGCCCGCCACGCGGAGCGTCCGGGCTTCCGCATCTCCGAGCTCCAGATCGGGCCCACGCAGCAGGTGCCCTGGCACTATCACAGCAACATCCAGGACACCTTCTACGTGATCGAAGGCCGCCTCCGCATCTTCGTCCGCGACCCCAAGGAAGAGATCCGGCTGGGCCCGGGAGAGACCTATGCCGTCCGGCCGGGCCGCCCACACCTCGTGACCAACGGGGGCGACACCTCCGCTACCTTCCTGGTTTTGCAGGGAATCGGCGAGTACGACTACGTTCCGCTGACCTGAAACCCCGCGTTTTTGCGCCTCCCGCCTCTGGCCGGGGGTGTCTACCTTGTCATACCCGGGCGCCTCTGCTAATCTCAGATGTCGGTTTCACATGCAGTGACAGCGGTTTAGACCCCGTCGTCTAGCCTGGCCCAGGACGCGACCCTTTCAAGGTCGAGACCGCGGGTTCGAATCCCGCCGGGGTCACCACTGATCCAAGGGGGCGTATGGAGGCTCGCGGCTTCCGTGATCTGGTCGGACGGATCATGACCGACCCGGATTTCTTCGCCGACCTCGTCCGTGATCCCACGGCGGTGCTGGCCGACTACACGCTGTCCGCCGATGAGCGCGATCTGGTGTTCCAGGCAGTGGGACGGGAAGGGCAGGCCCCCACCGCCGAACGTCTCCAGGCTGTCAGGACCGTCTTGATAAAGCGCTGGGCCATGTAGCGGGGAACACGAGCCGTGGCCAAGCCGGCCGACATCGCCTTCCTCCGCCAGGTCGATCTCCTGCGTGACCTGGACGACGAGCAGCTCACCGCCCTGTGGCCCCGTCTGCGCGAACGCCGGCTCCGCAAGGGCGAGGTCCTCTTCCGCGAGGGCGATCCCGGTGAAGAAATGTTCTTCATCCGCACGGGCGCCATCCTCGTCTCCAAGAAGGTGAGCGGGCGCGTCGAACAGATTTTGAGCCGGCTGGAGCCGGGCGCTATCTTCGGAGAGATGAGTGTGTTCGGGGACGAGCCGAAGCGGACAGCTACCATCCAGGCCGACGTGGAAACCCAGCTCCTCGCCCTCGATCGGGTGAGCGTCAACGAGTTCATCGACGCCAACCCCCGCGACGCGGCGCGCTTCTTCCAAGAAATGGCCCGGGTGCTCATCCGTCGGCTCGAGCAGTCGAGCGATCTCGTGCGCGAGGTGACGCGCTGGGGCCTCGAGGCCACCGGGCTCGACGCCGAGCGCAAGTCCGCGGGGCCGCCCGCGTGAGCGAGCCCGCTCCGCGAACGCAGGTCGGCGCCCCGGGGGCGCCGCGGCGCCCGCCCGCCACCCTCAATCTCCTCATCCGCTCCGAGGATGGGGAGAGCTTCGAGACGCGGGAGATCTCGAGCCCGGGCGCCTATCTCCAGCTCCGTCCGCAGCGGCTGCCCGACGCGCAGTGGGAGCTCGCCCAGCTTCCCGCGGGCGTGCCCGGCACCAAGAGCTACGTGCTGAAGAGTCGCAAGACGGAGAACTATCTCCTCCTCGACGAGGAAGAGCGCTTCCTGTGGGAGCAGATGGACGGCCGCGCCAACATGCAGGACATCGCCGTGGCCTACGTCATGCGCTACGGCTCGTTCGACTTCGAGAAGATCCCGCAGCTCATGAACAAGCTCCTCCTGGCGGATCTCCTCACCCTGCGGCCCATGTCGCGTCTCCGCGAGATCCTGGAACGCAACCGGCGCAATCCCGCCGCGCGGGCCATGGCGGCCACGCTGCACGCCATCGAGCGCCTCAACGTCTCGAGCCGGCGCTGGAACGATCTCTTCGAGCGCATCCATCGCTACGGCGGCTGGTTCCTCTTCACGCCCATGGCGGTGGTCGGGCTCGGCATCCTCACCGCCTTCGGCATCCGCTCCCTCCTCCGCCTATGGGACAGCCTGGGCGCGATCAGCTCGGCCCTGGGCCATCACGCCATCGTGGCCATCATCGCGCTGAAGCTCGCCTTCTTCCTGACGGTGGCCCTGCACCAGCTCGTGCACGCGCTCGCGTGCGTCCACTACGGACGGCGCGTGAAGGAAGTGGGCTTCATCATCCATCACCTCGTGGTGCCGACCTTCTACGCCGACGTGACCGATCTCTTCATGGCCTCGCGGCGGGCCCGTGTGGTCAATGCCCTGGCCGGTCCCACCGTGCACCTCGTCCTGGGCCTGCTCGGGGTGATCTGGGCCGACAATCTCACCCCGGGGCTGCTCCAGGCCTGCGTCGCCGCCTCCGCGGTGCTGCAGCTGCAATCGTTCCTGATCTGCATCTACCCGTTCTCGTTTCTCGAGATGGACGGCTATCACGTGCTCGAGGACGCGGTGGGCATGCCGAGGCTGGCGCAGGAATCCATGCACTTCGTGCGTGCCCCGCTGTGGAAGCGGCTGGCGCGGGGTCGGCGACTGGGCCGGCAGGAGATCGTCTACGTGTCCTACATCCTGCTCTCGCTGATCTCGGTGAGCGCGTTCATCGGCCTCAACGCCTGGCTCATCCTCTCCGCCAAGCACGCCTAGAGGCTAGCGGGCGAGCAGCGCGATCAGGCGCCCGACGGATTCGTCGAGCGCCTCGGGCTCCCGCTCCGGCGACTCCAGCCGTCGCGCCTGCTCCGCTCCGGGCAGCGCCTCCAGCAGTGCCTGGGCGCGTCCCCGCACCTCCGACCCGAGCAGGCGAGCCACCTCCAGCACGAAGCGCAGCGCCTGCTCCGCCCGCTCGCGCCCCGGCTCGGCGCTCCGGAGCGAGGCGGTGGCCGCGTCGCGGAGGTCGGCGCTCAGGCGGATGCGCTTCTCCCACGCCCGCATGAGGTCGCCGGGCACCGCGCCCCACTCGAGCTCGATGCCCGCGAGCACGTCCACGATCGAAGAAGCGAGGGCCGGTGCGCTCTCGCGCGCGATCAGGTCGCCGAGGGCCCGATTCCAGACGGGGGCAAGGGGCGCGGGGGCAATCTCGCGGGCCTTCGGGGGAGGCGCCTCGAGGATCTCGCCGGAGCGGTCGAGGACGAGGCGATCCTCGAGCGGGCCGCCCAGGGCCCACAGCGAGCAGATCACGCGCTCGCCGTCCTCCCGGATCACGCGCGGCTCACGACGCTTGATGCCCTGCCACTCCGGGCGATAGAAGGTGACGCCGTCCGCCACCACTTTGTCGATGTGCTGGCGGAGCTGGACGGTGACCCACGGCGTGACCTGGTGGCTCTCGTGGGGCGCGGGCAGCCAGTCGAGGCCGCCGTCGGCGAGGAAGCGCTCGAGGGGAAGGGCCTGGGTCGGATCATGGCGAAAGCTCTCGAGCAGCGCGGTGAAGAGCTGCTCCGTGGGAAAGGGGCCGCGATAGCGCGTCCGCGCGAGGCCCTGGTCCTTCATGAGGGCGGCGAGGAGGTTCAGCACGGCGCTGCCTGCCCCCGCGGGCAGCCGGCGCGGCTCGGCGAGCGGCGGTATGTGATCGAGCCGAGCCCAGTCGAGAGCGCGAAAGACGCTGAGCATCTCCACGGGCCGCCAGGGCTCCGCGCCGTCCAGCCGCCACACGCGATCCGAGCGCCCCCACACGCGATGGTCACCCGCTCCGGGCTCGACGCCGATCCATCGCCCGTCCGCCCCTCGGCAACGCGCCCACGCGAGCGATCCGTCGACGGCCCAGCGGCAGGCCGCGATCAGGTGGCCGTGCCGGTCGAACTGGACGAGCCGCCGCCGCGGCGGTCCCGCCTCGTAGCCCACCACGGTTCCCCAGCGTTCCACGCGTACGGGAGGGTCCGCGTCGTCGAGCGCGCGCGTGAGGGCATCGATGCGCGGCGGATCGAGCGCGACGATCTCGGAGCGGTCGAGCCAGACGCGCAGACGGGGGCGGATGGCCGGGTCCATGGACTCGACGATGATACATGCAGCCGGCGCGCTTCAGAGCGTGGCGTCAGACGCCGGACGAAGACGAGCTACGGCTCGACCCGATACCGCTTGAGCGCATCGGGATCGATGGTGGCGCCCACCCCGGGCGCATCGGCGAGCCGCAGCACGCCCGTCTCGAGGTGCACCGGATCTCTGACCACGTCCCCCGCCATTTTCAACGGCCCCACCGCTTCGCACCCCGGCATCACGGCCGGGGACGTTGCGGCCACCGCCGCCTCGGCGAGGGTCGAGAGGGTGAGGCCGAAGCCGTGCCCGACAACGACGCGGAGGCCGGCGGCGGCGGCGCACTCGATCATCTGCTGCGTGCGCAGGAGACCGCCCTGCTTCATCACCTTAACCTTCACGATGTCCGCGGCTTCCCGGCGGATGATCTCGATCAGCGAGGCGGGGCCGGTCACGCTCTCGTCGGCCATGAGCGGGATGGCGACGGCGCGGCGGATCTGGGCGAGGCCGGCGAGGTCCGTGCGGACGATCGGCTGCTCCACGAGGGTCAAGGCGTAGGGCTCGAGCCGCGGGATGAACGCGAGCGCCTCGCCGAGGGTCAGGCTCTCGTTGAAGTCCACGCGCAGGGCCATGCGGTCGCTGACCGCTGCGCGCACGGCGGCGACGCGGGCCACGCCTTCCGGACCGGCGCCGGAGACCTTGATCTTCGCGGTGACGAAGCCGCGCTGCAGCCACTCGGCAGCCTCTCGTGCGGCCTGCTCGGGAGGCACCGTGCCGATCCAGGCGTTGAGCGTCACCTCGTGCCCGAGGGCGCCGCCGAGCAGGGAATGGACGGGAAGATCGAGCGCTCGCCCCTTCACGTCGAGGAGGGCCATCTCGATGGCGGCCTTCGCCTCGAAGCCCTCCGCGGTCTCGCGATCCATGACGGCGAGCGAGCGATGCAGATTGAAGGGATCGGCCCCGACGAGGGCGGGGGAGAGACGCTCGACGGTGTCGCGGATGTCGCCAGCGGACACGAGCGAGTAGCCGGGGGTCGGATCGACATTGCCCCAGCCCTCGATGCCCTCGTCCGTTGTGACACGGACGAGCACGCTGCGCTGCACCGCCGTCGTGCCATGCACGCCGTGCACGGCGTTCCTGAGCGGCACGTCGACGAGCATCGGCGTGAGGGAGGTGACGCGCATGGCTTGGCGAGTATACCTCGTGGCCTCGAGAGCTGCGGGGGCCCCCTCACCCTGCCCTCTCCCCCACCGGGGAGAGGGATGATGACGACGGCGCGTGCTCCTCAGATCCCTCGGGGAGAGGGCAGGGTGAGGGGGGCAGGGTGCGGGGGCTCGGGCCTTGACGCTGCCGTGGTCCGTGGCTAGCATGGCGCGTGACCAACGGACGCTACCGGCTCGGCATCGACATCGGCGGCACCTTCACCGACTTCAGCATCCTCGACGAGACCTCGGGCGAGCACACCGGCTTCAAGTCCCCCACCGTGCCCGGCGATCCCGCCCGCGGTGTCCTCGATGGCGTCCGGGCCCTTGTAAGCGAGCGTGGCCTCGATCCCGCGGCTGTCGCCTACCTCGTCCACGGCACCACCATCGCCATCAACACCGTCATCCAGCGTAACGGAGCCTCGCTCGGGCTCCTGATCACCGCCGGCTTCGGAGACCTGCTCGAAATCCAGCGGCTCCGGCTCGCGAGCCCGGTGAACTTCACGGCCACGCGGCCTCTTCCCCTCATCCCACGCTACCGCGTGGGAGAGGTGATCGAGCGCATCCTCGCCGACGGCACGGTGGACACCGAGCTGGACCACAACGGGCTTCTCCGCGAGGCGACTCGGCTCGTCGAGCGGGAGGGCGCCGAGGCCCTCGTCGTCTCGTTCGTCAACGCGTACCGCACGCCCACACACGAGGCGGAGGCGCGGAAGGTGCTCGCCGAGCGCTTCGCCAGCTTGCACGTCACCTGCTCCCACGAGGTGTGGCCGCAGATCCGCGAGTACGAGCGGACGATGGTGGCGATCCTGAGCGCCTACGTGCGGCCCCGGGTGGATCAGTATCTGGGGCGGCTCGAGCGCGAGCTCGAGGAGGCGGGCGTGCGCGTGCCGCTCTACATCACGAAGTCGAACGGCGGGGTGACCACGGCACGAGACGCGCGCCAGGCCACGGCGGAGACCATGCTCTCGGGCCCCGCCTCGGGCGTCATCGGGGCCACGGCCGTGTGCGTGCGCGCGGGATACCGAGACCTGATCACTTTCGACATGGGCGGCACCAGCGCCGACATCGCGCTCGTGCGGGACGGTCAACCCGTGTACTCGACCGACGAGAGCGTCGGCGACTTCCCGATCGTCGTGCCTGTGGTGGGCGTGTCGTCGATCGGAGCGGGCGGCGGGTCGATCGCCTGGCTCGATTCTGTCGGCGTGCTGAAGGTCGGGCCGCGGAGCGCCGGCGCCGATCCGGGGCCCGCCTGCTACGGTCGCGGCGCCACCGAGCCGGCGCTCTCCGATGCCTTCCTCCTCTGCGGCTTCCTCAACCCGGACAACTTCGTGGGCGGACGGCTCCGCCTCCATCCCGACAAGGCTGCGCTGGCCGTGCGGCCGCTCGGCGAGGCGCTCGGCCTCGACGTGGAGACGACGGCGGAGGCGGTGATCGAGGTCGCCACCGCCAACATGTACGCGGCCTTCTCGAACGTGCTGGCCCGGCACGGTCTCGACCCGCGCGATTTCGCCCTCGTGGCCTTCGGCGGCGCCGGGCCCATCGAGGCCTGCTTCCTTGCCCAGGAGTTCCACATTCCCCGCGTCATCGTGCCCCCCTCTCCCGGCACCCTCTGCGCCCAGGGCGCGATGATGGCCGACCTCAAGAGCGACTACGTGAAGACGATTCACCGCAAGCTCTCCAGCATCTCGGGCAAGCTCCTCGCCGCGGAGTGCGCGGAGCTGACCGCGCGGGCGCGGCGCTGGCTCACCGAGGAGGCGCCCGCCGTGGCGGTGAGCGCGATCGCCTACAGCGCCGACCTCCGCTACGTGGGCCAGGCCTTCCAGATCGAGGTGCCGATCGAGCCGGCGTGGCTCGACGAGGCGGGCACCGAGCGCTTGCGGGCGGCCTTCCACGATCGGCACGATCTCCTCTACGCGCACGCCGACCGCGGCGCCGACGTGGAACTGATCGACCTGCGCGCCACCATCACGGGCGCCACGCCGAAGCCCGAGCTCAAGGCGATGCCCGCGGGGCAGGGCTCGGCCAGGCCCGCCGGCCATCGCTCCATCCACTACCGGAAGCAGCGCTACGACGCGGGCGTGTACCACCGCCGCGACCTCCTCGCCGGCCAGCATCTCGATGGTCCGGCCATCGTCGAACAGGAGGACACGACGACGCTGGTGCCCGCCGGCTTCCGTGCCTCCGTCGACGCCTTCGGCAACCTCGTGATCGAGGGCCGCTAGATGGCCATCGACCGGGTCACCCTCGAGATCCTGCGCAACCACTACCAGGCGGTGGTGGAGGACATGGCGCGGATCATGGAGCGCACCGCCTACGCCACCTTCGTAAAGGAGACGGCGGACTTCTCGACGGGACTGGTGTCGACGGGCGGGGAGTACGTCGCGTATCCCTGGAACCTGGGCGCCTCGTCGTATCTCGGGCTCAACATGGCCCACACCCTCGCCTACTTCGACCACTACGACGAGGGCGACATCATCATCTGCAACGACGCGTATCTGTCGGGCCCCTTGTGCACCCATCTCCCCGACGTGCACATCCTCCGTCCGATCTTCCACGACGGGCGCATCATGTGCTGGGGCTACGCCTTCGTCCATTCCTCCGACATCGGCGGCGCGGTGCCGGCGAGCGTGTGGCCGCGGGCGACGGAGATCTTCCAGGAGGGGCTGCGGCTCCGCCCCACCAAGCTCTTCCGCGCCGGCGCCCTCCAGGAAGACGTCAAGAACCTGATCTCCGACAACTGCCGCATCCCCGAGGTCAACTGGGGCGACATCAAGGCGATGGTGGCCGCGGTCAGCTCGTGCGACCGCCGCATCCAGGAGATGATCGGCAAGTTCGGCCTCGCCACCGTGGTCGAGGGCATCGACGCCGTCCTCGACTACACGGAGCAGCGGGCGCGCGCGGCGATCCGGAAGATTCCCGACGGCACCTATCGATTCACCGAGTACATGGAGGACGACCTCCGCTCCGAGGTGCCCGTGCGGATCCAGGTCGCCCTGACCATCGAGGGCGACTCGATCCATCTCGACTTCACGGGCACGGATCCGCAGGTGAGCTCGGCCCTGAACATCGCGACGAACGGGGTGACGCATCCCTTCCTGTGCCAGGCCATCAACGCCTACATCGTCACCGAGGACCCGGGCATCCCCAAGGCCTCGAGCATCCTGCGGCCAGTGCGGGTGACCGCGCCCTCGGGCTGTCTCGTCAACGCACTCTTCCCGTCGCCCATCGGCGTGCGCTACGGAACCGTGCTGCGAGTCTTCGACGCGGTCCTGGGCGCGCTCGCCCAGGCGCTTCCCGGCCGTGTCCCCGCCGCGCCTGCCGGAGGTATCTCGCCGGTGGTGGCTTCGACGCTGGATCTCTTGACCGGCCAACGCCAGGTCCAGGTCGTCGAGCCCATGCTCGGCGGGGGCGGCGGCCGTCCCGGGATGGACGGGCTCGGCGGCGCGGACTCGACCTCCGGCTTCCTGCGGAACACGCCGGTCGAGAGCATCGAGGCCGAGGTGCCGATCGTCATGCGCCGCTATCACCTGATCCCCGACACCGGGGGAGCGGGAGAGCACCGCGGCGGGCTGGCCGTCCGGCTCGACTTCCAGGTGTTCCACCCGCACGCCATCGTGACGGCGCGCGGGATGGAGCGATGCCGCCTCGAGCCGTGGGGCGTGGCGGGCGGCCGCGCCGGCACCCCGGGCAGCTGCGTGGTCAACCGCGACACGCCGCTCGCCCGCGACATCGGCAAGGTCGACGTGCTGCACCTGGAGCCGGGCGACGTGGTCAGCTTCTTCTCGCCGAGCGGAGGCGGGCACGGGGATCCGCGCCGCCGCGATCCGGAGGCGGTGCGGGCGGACGTGCGCGCAGGGTTCCTCAGCGCCGAGCGTGCCCGCGACGCGTACGGGGTCGCGCTGGTCGACGGCGAGGTCGATGCGACAGCCACCGCGCGGCTGCGCGCGGCCATGCCCGCGCCGTCCAACGGGCTGTTCGACTTCGGCGCGCGGCGGGCAGAGATGGAGCGAACCTGGACGCCCGCCATCCAGGATGCCGCCCAGCGCGTCCTCGAAAGCGTGCCGCCCGCCGTGCGCGACTGGGGCAAGCACCAGATCTACGACCGGATCCGCGAAATCGCCGCCATCCGCCCGCCCACCACGGCCGACGTGGACACCGCCTGGGGCGACATCCGGACGCGCCTGGCCCGCGCGCTCGGGGAGACGTGATCGCCCGGGCGGGTCGCGGGAAATCCGATCGCCTTCCGAGCAGATGAGACGATACAATTCGCACGTGCGCGCTCTCGTGATCGCCGCTGCCCTCCTCTGCGCCGCCTGTGCGGCGGGCGGCGCGCCGTCGAACCAGCCCTTCGCCGACATTCCCGTGCCCGCGGGGTGGCGGCCGCAGACCCGTGAGTCCGTGGTCATCCAGTCGCCCAAGGTGACGGCGGGCAAGATCGTGTACTTCGCGGAGTCGGACGTGGACGCCAGCCTCAGCGAAGCGCGCAGCCTCCTGCGCGGGGCCGGTTGGACGGAGACCAAGAGCGAGCGCTTCGTCAACCAGGAGAAGTTCCCCGGCGTGTGGGCGGAGTTCAGCAAGGGCCACGACTACTGCCGCATCACCGTCACCGAGGGCACCGGACTGCAGCAGGTGGACATCACCGTGGCCCGGCTCAACGGCGCCCCCTGATGGCTTCCGACGATCTCTGCTGGCTGCCCGCTCTCGAGCTCGCCGCCCTCATTCGCGCTCACAAGGTCTCGCCGGTGGAGGTGATGGATGCGGTGCTGGCGCGCATCGAGCGCGTCAATCCCGTCCTCAACTGCTTCTGCACCCTCACCGCCGACGACGCGCGCGACAACGCCCAGGCCGCCGAGGTGTCGGTGATGACGGGCGAGGAGCTGGGGCCCCTCCACGGCGTGCCCATGTCGGTGAAGGACCTCGTGTTCACCCGCCGGGTCCTGACCACGGGCGGCTCACGGCTCTTCGCGGACCACGTGCCCGAGGAGGACGCGGTCGCTGTGGAGAGGCTCAAGGGCGCGGGCGCGATCATCCTTGGGAAGACCACCACCCCGGAGTTTGGCCATAAGGGCGTCACGGACAGCCAGCTCTTCGGCATCACGCGCAATCCGTGGAACTCGGCGCTGACGCCGGGCGGCTCGAGCGGCGGGGCGGCGGTGGCCGCGGCTACAGGCCTGGGCCCGCTCGCCCTCGGTACGGACGGCGGCGGGTCGATCCGCATTCCCGCCTCGTTCTGCGGGATCTACGGGCTCAAGCCGTCCTTCGGCCGCGTGCCGCACGGGCCGGGCTTCCCCGGCTGGCGCGACTTCTCGGTCACGGGTCCCATGACCCGCACCGTGCGCGACGCCGCCCTCATGCTCGACGTGCTCGCAGGGCCGGACGAGCGCGATCGCTACTCGCTGCCCGCCGACGGAGGTCCGCCGTTCCTCTCCTCCTGCGACGCCGGCCTCGAAGGCCTCAGCATCGGCTGGTCGGCCGACCTCGGCTATGCGCGCGTGGATCCCGAGGTGGCGGAGCTGTGCGCGGCCGCCGCGGGCGCCTTCGAGGAGCTCGGCTGCCACGTGGAAGTCGTCTCACCGGGCTGGGAGAATCCGGAGGAAATCTTCCGCACCATCGGCCCCGCCGAGACCCACGCCGCGTGGCGGGATCGCCTCGCCGACAGCGCCGAACTGCTCGACCGGAGCTTCGTGGCCGTGCTCGAGCACGGGAGCACGATCACCATCGACCAGTATCTCGAGGCCGTCCGACGCCGCGCCGAGCTGTGGACGGAGGTGCAGCGCTTCCTCGCGCGCTTCGATCTGCTCATCACGCCCACGGTGGCCGTACCCGCGTTTCCCGTGGCGCGCCCCGCCGTCACCGAGATCGACGGCGAGCCCGTCTCGCCGCTCGGCTGGCTGCCCTTCTGCTTCCCCTTCAACCTGACAGGCCAGCCCGCGGCCACCGTGCCCGTGGGCATGACGGCAAGCGGCCTGCCCGTGGGGCTCCAGATCGTGGGCCGTCGCTTCGCGGAGCGCACGGTGCTGGCCGCCTCCGCGGCCTTCGAGGCCGCGCACCCCTGGGCGGATTGGCGGCCGACCGTCGGCTGACGTCGCCGCCATGCGCTTCCTGCTGATCTGCCTGGGCGGCGCCGTGGGCACCGCCGCCCGCTACGGGGTGGGCGGGCTCGCCGCGCGGTGGTGGGGCACGGAGTTTCCCTACGGCACCCTGGTGGTCAACGTCACGGGATCCCTCCTCATCGGCTTCATCCAGCAGGTCGGCCTGACCACGCTGGCCATTTCCGACACGATGCGGCTCGTGCTCACCATCGGCGTCATGGGCGGCTTCACGACCTATTCGAGCTTCTCCTACGAGACGCTGCGCTTGGTCGAGGAGGGCTCGTGGCTCGCCGCGCTCCTGAACGTCGTGCTCACCACCGGTCTCTGTCTCGCGGTGTGCGCGCTCGGGCTCGGGCTGGGGCGGATCGTGGTGGGATGGAAGGGAGGGCTCTAGCCATGCGCAAGCTCGACGGCGAGCAAGTCCTCATGCGGATCTTCATCGGGGAGAGCGATCGCTGGCAGCATCGGCCCTTGCACGCGGCCATCGTCGAGATGCTCCGGGCCCGCGGGCTGGCGGGGGCGACCGTCCTTCGCGGCGTGGCGGGCTTCGGTGCCGACTCCGTCGTCCACACCGCGAACATCCTCCGCCTCTCTGCCGACCTGCCCCTGGTCATCGAGGTGGTGGACACCCAGGCACACCTGGAC
>JBKOVG010000061.1:0-7814 GCA_046723845.1 Candidatus Methylomirabilota bacterium
GCTCACCGCCGTCCGGAACGCTGACCCCGTGCTCGAGGTGTGCCGCCGCTAGCGAGCGTTCTAACCTGGATTGTTCACGAGCTCTGCACGTGCGATCGGGGCGGGTGGCGGCGGAGCGGGGGAGCGCTCTGGCGGAGTGGGACCCCCTCGTCCTGTGCGCCGCCCGGAGGGCGGCGATTCAGGCGAGTGGGTGACGCAGCTGGAGCGCTCCCCCGCCCCCGACGACAGGCTCCGGCCCGCCTCTCGCTCTGCGGTTCGTGAACAAGTCGGGCTAGTCGGAGCTCTGGCGGCACCCCATGCGGGCGAAGTTCTGATCGATGAAGGTCGCGGGGATGTTCATGTCGATGAGCAGGCGCTGAAAGCACGGGTGCTGGTGGAGGAGGACCGTCCCCGCCTCCTCGAGGACCTCGCGATTCTCCTGGCTGATCGACCACAGGGTGGGGATGTTGTTGGCCTTGGCGCGCAGCTCGCGGCGATGCGGGTCGGCGTCGCCGAACTGGTCGAAGTCGATCTTGACTGTGTAGACCTTGAGCCCCGTGAACTGCGGATTGCCGGGACCGCCGCCTCCTGCCGCCGCGTTGAGCTGGGCGAGGAGCACCTCCATCTGCGAGGCGACGCTGGCCGTGGTCGAGGAGAGGGGAATGGACGTGACGCTGTTCACCATGTCCACGATGCCGGGCAGCGAGCTGCTCTGGGACAGCGTGTTCGCGGCATCGGCGCGCGCGTTGATGACGAGGACGACGAGCTTCTTGATCTTTCCCGTGTTGAGCGCGTCGAGCACCGTGGCCCCCGAAGGGAGGCCCGCGTCGCGCGCGGCGATGATGGGCGCGGCGTAGGGGGAGGAGATGGTCTCGAGGATACCGTGGATGGCGAGGTTGTCCGCGAGGCCCCCGTCGAGGAAGTAGAGGTAGTCGATCTTCCGCAGGCTGTTCGGACCGCCGCGGAGATCGTTGGCATAGCGGGCGAGCTTGAAGGTCTCCAGGTTGAGATAGGGGGCGAAGCGTCCGTTGAGCCGGGTGGTGATCCATTGGGGGATGGGCCGGCCCTGGCAGTGGCTCACCGAGAAGTTCTGGAAGGCCACCGGCGAGAGCACGATGGGCACCGCGGAAGAAGCGGCCACTCCCGAGGAGATCAGCTCCTTGTCGAGATCGGAGCAGATGTCGTCGAAGCGTTTGGGGGTGAAGGCAAAAACCTCGCCCGTGGCCATGTCGGTGGCGTTCAGGATCAGATAGGGCTTGCCGGGCTGGTTGAGGTCGAAGAAGGTCTTTCGCTTGAAGAGCTGGTTGTTGAAAAGCTCTTCCACGACGTCGATGCGCGAGGCGCCCGTGACGGCGAGTCGAGACCAAGTGATGGGCTTGACGGCGTCGATGCCCAGGGTGCGCATGTTGTCGGGCGCGAGGAAATCGGGGGCGAAGCGCTCCAGGCCGTCCGGACCGTAGAGGGCGAAGTGGGCGGCGATCACGCTGCCGCCCGAGACAGAAGAGACCACGCCGATGTCGTCGATGAGGCTCCGGGTCTGGCCTTCCGCACCGTAGCGGAACTTGGCCACCTCGCGCAGCACGACCCAGCCGAGGGCGGCCGCGCGCGAGCCGCCCCCCGAGATGGCCACGAGGATGAGCGGCCGCTCCTCGTGGGAGACGTCGACAGCGCGCCGCTCCGGGTTCTCCGTGGCGCTGGTGAGCGGGAAGTTCTCGAAGTGGGTAGAGGCGCATCCGGCGAGGAGCAGGCACGCGACGAGCCAGGCGGCGCCCCTACGCATTCTTCTTCTTTCCGCTGCCGCGTCGCGCGGGCGGGGCGGGGAGCGGCGCACTGGGCGGGGAGGGCGGCGGCGCCGCGGTGGCGCCCGCCAGCGTGAAGGCGATGACCATGGGCTTCACGAGGGAGGTGCCGGACAGCGCGATGTCCTGGCTCGGCGGCTGATAGCCCGTCCCTTCCAGGGTGATCAGGTACTCGTCGGTGGGGAGCATGAGAGTGTGATTCGTGAAGCCGACGCCGTTGCCGTCGGCGAGCACTGCGCGCTGCTCCGGAAAGGTCACGAGCAGGTATTCGATCGCCATCTCTCCCCCCTCCGATCGTGGAGGCGAGACGCGGCGGCGCGCCCGCCTAGCCATCGGCGTGTCTCGTCACGTCACGACCCATGGGTTGCTCCCGCGTGTCGATCTCCACAACGCTGCCGGGTGGCGGTATAGTGCGATGACGTGCGCGCGACGACGCGGGCCGCGCGCGAAACCGCTGATGCGTGCGAGCAGTCTAGGGGAAGTTCGAGCAGCTTCGCAAGCCATCAAGCAAAGGAGACGAGGCATGGACGCCAATGCGAAGAAGACGGCGCTGCGCATGATTCCCTATGGGCTCTACGTGCTCACCGCCAAGGGGAAGGACGGCGCGGTGACCGCGGCCACCGTGAACTGGGTCACCCAGGCCTCGTTCGCTCCGCCCCTCGTCGTGGTGGGCGTCAAGGCGGATTCCCACCCGCATCCCGTGATCAAGGAGTCGAAGGCCTTCGCCCTCAACGTGCTGGGCAAGGATCAGGGCCCCACCGCCTTCACCTTCTTCAAGCCCGCCACCGTGGAGGGACAGAAGGTCTCCGGCGAGCCCTTCCACACGGGCTCCACGGGCGCGCCCATCCTCGATCGCGCGCCCGCCTTCGTCGAGTGCCGGCTCGTGGAGAGCATCGAGCGCGGCGATCACTCGATCTTCGTGGGCGAGGTGGTGGAGGCCGGCGTGGGCAAGGCGCCGGAGGGCCGGCCCGACGACGCCACCCTCTGGCTGAAGGACCTCGGCCCGAACATCTTCTACGGTGGCTGAGCCGGCGGCTCAGAGCGAGCGGATGGCCGGCATGACGTGCCGGCCGATGAGGGCGAAGGACTCGAGCATCAGCCGATGGTCGCCCGTGACGTGGCGGACCATCACCTCCTCGAAGCCCAGCCGGCGATAGTGCCGGAGCCGCTCGATGACGGTGTCCGGGCTGCCCACGAGCAGCTCGGCCTTGCCCGTGCCGCGATAGCCCTCCGAAAGGATCTTGTCCACCTCGGCGTGGGCCGCGGCGTCGCTCGGCGCCACGAAGATGTCACGCCGGAGCACGGCGCGGGCAGGGCGCCCGGCGCGCGCGGCCGCCTCGCGGTAGACCTCGAGCTGGCGCACCAGCTCATCGTCGGCCACGTTCTGGCCGGTGAGCCAGCCGTCGCCGAGCGTGCCCGCGCGCTCCACCGCGGCCGGTACGGTGCCGGCGAGCCAGATCTCCACGGGGACGCGGGGGCGCGGGCTCACGCTCACTCCGTCGAGGGTGAGGTAGCGTCCGTGGAAGGTCACCCTCTCCCCGGTGAGCAGAGCGCGTAGCACGACGGCCAGCTCCTCCAGCCGGCGCGCGCGACTCGCCATGGCGATCCCGAAGGCGTCGAAGGTCTGCGTCCGCCCGCCGTTGGCGAGGGTGATGATGAGAGGAGCCTGGGCGAACGCCGCGAGGGTGCCGATCTGCTCGGCGAGCACGATAGGCTGATAGAAGGGCGCGAGCAGCACCATGCCCACCGGCATGGCGCCCGTCACCGCCATGAGGCGCGCGACGGTGGGGATGGCAGAGAAGCAGTTCGCATAGGAGCTCGGCACCGCGTGGTTGTCGCCGAAGAGGAGGCTGTCGAGTCCCGCCTCCCGCGCGGCGGCGGCGATCTCGAGAACGTTCCGCGACTGCTCCGCGGTGTCGAAGGCGCCCAGGGGACGCTCGATGAATCCCCCGGGGGCGAGCGACGCGAGAACTTCCTTGAATCGCTCGTAGGTCTGCGGCCCCGTGGGATAGAGGAAGCGAAGCGAGGTGCCGAGCTTCACTCCGGCACCGCCGTCACCTGGGGATCGCTCTCGAGATCGAGCCAGGTGACGAGCACGCGATTCTTGGCGAGGAAATCGCGGAGGCGGAAGGTGTCGTGCGAGTAGCGCGAGCCGATCAGGCACAGGCCCGTCACCTGTCCCGACTCGCGCAGGATCTGCCGGCGCGCGATGAAGGCCCGGAGGATGAGGTCGCCCAGATCGGGGCATCGGTTCACGATGTGGCGCACCTCGCCCGTGGCCACCTCGTAGAGCTCGCAGTCCGCCCGCGCCACCGCGCTCACGACGGAGGCCCGTCCGGTGAGTTGCGCGATGTCGCCCGTGAACTCTCCCGCGTGATGAACGGTGATGGTCTGCGGCCTCTCGCCTGACTCGTCGAGGATCTCCACCTCGCCGGCCTTGATCAGGAAGAGCTTGAAGTCGCGGTCGCCCGCCTCGAAGAGCCGCTCGCCCTTCCGGTAGGGTGTGAGGACGGCGCCCGTGCAGAGGGCGATGCGGGAGAGCTGGCTCTCGTCGAGGGTGGGAAAGGCGACAGCGTGGAGATTGAGCGCGCTCATGACACGGGACAGGATACCAGAGGCGTCGAGAGCCCCGGGGAGCGGGCCCTCGCGCGGCGGCCACGTTGCGGATAGAATCGGCCCGGCAGCGCGCACACCACCAACGACACGGAGGCTCGATCACATGGGGACTCGTTCTCTCAACGCCGCGACGGGCGTGGGCGGCCTGCTCGTCTCCTTCGCCCTGATGGTCGGCTGCGCCACTACCGCGGATCCCGGGCAGATCGTCTTCACCAAGGCGGGAGCGAGCGCGGCCGATCGACAGAAGGACGAGAACGAGTGCTTGCGGATGTCCGTGGGTGTCGACGATCAGACGCGCATCCTCGTGCCCTTCCAGGTCGATCGCCAGGCGTACCGGAGCTGCATGGAGGGCCGGGGCTACACCGCCACCCCCGTCAAGTAGCGGCATCGTCCACCCATCAGCGGAGAGGAGGCTACATGCTCAAGCCGGGAGACGCCGCTCCCGATTTCGCCGGACGCGATCATCTCGGTCGTCCCGTAAAGCTCGCCGACTTCAAGGGCAAGACCGTGGTGCTGTGGTTCTTCCCCAAGGCGGATACCCCCGGTTGAACGGCGGAAGGTTGCGGGTTCCGCGACCTCAAGCCTGATTACGACCGGAAGAACGCGGCGATCGTGGGCGTGTCCTTCGACAGTCCCGCCGAGAACAAGCGATTCGCCGAGAAGTTCCAGTTCAACTTCCCGCTGATCTGCGACACCGACCGCGTCATCGGCACCGCCTACGGCGCCAACGTGGATCCCGCCAAGGGCGCCCAGCGCGTGGGCGCGGTCATCGATCCCCAGGGCAAGATCAAGGAGTGGCACGCGCGCGTCGATGCCCGCGCCTGGCCCGCCGAGGTGGTGCATACTCTGTAGCCTCTACTCATCCCCGACGGGAGGTTCGCATGCGCTTCACGTGGTTCAACCTGATGCCGTGGCCCTATCTGCCCGACGACTTTCGCGAGAAGAACCGCTCGGTGTGGGTGGACATTCCCAATACCCTGTACGACCCGCGCCGGGGACACTTCGTCTACCACGAGTACATGAACCAGCTCGAGTACGCCGACACCCTGGGCTTCGACGGCATCGGCTGCAACGAGCACCACCAGAACGGCTACGGCCTCATGCCCTCGCCCAACCTGATCGCGGCGGGCCTGGCCCGGCGCACCTCGCGCTCCGCCATCTGCGTGATCGGCAACTCCATCGCCTGCTACAACCCGCCCATCCGCGTGGCCGAGGAGTTCGCCATGCTCGACGTGATCTCGGGGGGCCGGCTGGTGGCGGGCTTCCCCGTGGGCACGCCCATGGACACCAACTTCTGCTACGGGCAGATCCCCGCCCTCACGCGCGACAAGTACCGCGAAGCGCACGAGCTCATCATGAAGGCGTGGGCGGAGGACGAGCCCTTCGCCTTCGACGGGAAGTACAACCAGCTCCGCTGGGTCAACTGCTGGCCCAAGCCCATCCAGAAGCCGCATCCGCCCATCTACATTCCCGGGGGCGGCTCCATCGAGACGTGGGACTTCTGTCTCGACTTCGACTACAACTACTCGTACCTCTCCTTCTTCGGCTACCTCCGCGGCAAGTTGCTCCTCGACGGCTACTGGGAACGGGTGGCCAAGCGCGGCAAGGACGAGTCGCCCTATCGGGCGGCCTTTGCCCAGATCATCTGCGTGGCGGAGACCGATCGCGAGGCGGAGGAGCTCTACGCCGAGCATTGCCTGTACTTCTTCAACCGCTGCCTCCACGTGTATCCGCCCTTCGCCGATCCGGCGGGCTACCGCACGGTGAACACCATCAAGTACGGCGCCCTCGCCCAGCTCACCATGGAGGGCCGCAAGATCCTCCAGAACCTCACCTGGAAGCAGCTGGTGGACGAGCGCTTCGTCATCGCGGGCAGCCCGGAGACGGTGCGCCAGCAGCTCGAGGAGTGCATCAAGGGGCTCCGCGTTGGCCACATCTTCTGCCTCTTCCACAACGGCAACATGCCGGACTGGAAGACGCGCTACTCGAGCAAGCTCTTCGCGGAGAAGGTCATGCCGCATCTGCGCGACCTCTGGCCGGAGTGGAAGCACGATCAGCGCTGGTGGATCACTCCCATGGACGAGCGCCTGCACCCGGAGGAGATGGCGCCGGGGGCGGAGAAGGCGGCCGTGGAGCGCCCGCGATGAAGACGCGGATGATCGAGACCCCGCGCGGCGCCCGCTGCCGCGTCCTGGAGGGCGGGAGCGGGCATCCCCTCGTGTTCTTCCACAGCGCGGGCGGCCTCCTCGTCGACAACCCGTTCCTCGACGAGCTCGCCGGCCGCTATCACGTCTTCGCGCCGGAGCTGCCCGGCTACGGTGAGTCCACCGGGGAGGATCTCCTCGAGGACATGCTCGACTTCACGCTGCACGGCTGGGACGTCGTCGACACCCTCGGCCTCCGCCGCCCCCACCTCGTGGGCCATTCCATGGGCGGCATGATGGTCGCGGAGATGGCGGCCATCGCCCCGCACGACGTGGACAAGCTCGTGCTGGTGAGCGCGGCGGGACTGTGGATGGACGAGCATCCCATTCCCGACCTGTTCTCCCTCCTGCCCGAGCACTTCGCGGAGCTGCTCTTCCACGATCCGCTCGCGGGCCAGGCTCTCCTCACGGGCGGGGTGGACTTTTCGGACATGGAGGCGCTCAAAAACTTCTACATCGGCCAGCAGCGCCGGCTCGCCATGGCGGGGAAGATCCTCTTCCCCATTCCCAACCGCCGCGTGTCCAAGCGCCTCTACCGGCTGACCGCGGAGACGCTCGTGCTGTGGGGCCGGAGCGACAAGCTGATCGTGCCCGCCTACGGCGAGCGGTGGGCGCAGCTGATCCCGCGCGCGACGCTCACTCTCGTCGCCGAGGCGGGGCACATGCTGCCCTACGAGCAGCCGAAGGCCTTCGTGGACGCGGTGTCGGCCTTCCTCGGCTGAGGTCGCTCACTCGACGGTGAGCCGCAGGCTCACGGGCACGCTGAGGGCGCGGCTGATGCGGCAGCTCTCCGCCGCCTCCCGAAGGGCGGCGAGCTGCGTGTCGTCGAAGGCGCCGTCGAGGACCAGCTCCGCGTCGATGGCCACGATGCGACCCTGAGCTTCCGCGGCGCCGAGCCGGGCCTGAAGGCGCCGGAGCGGCCACTGCCGGCGTTCGGCGACCCGCCGAACGTTGGAGAGCTTTCAGGCGCCGATGGCTCCCAGCAGCATCTCCGCGGGTGACGGCCCCTCGTCGCCACCGCCCGCCTCCGCTGGCGCGTCGAACACGATCTGGTGCGGCCCCGTGGCCATGTCCGATCGCATGCCCTTCACCCACTGCACCGTCACTGCTCTCGCCATGTGGTCCTCCTCCTGCCGCGCGCTGGCCCGGCCTATTCACGAACTTGTGAACGCGAGACGGGTCGGGGCCCGTCGGCGGGGGCGGGGGAGCGCTCCAG
>JBKOVG010000380.1:0-9099 GCA_046723845.1 Candidatus Methylomirabilota bacterium
GGTCGACATCAGCGCGACGACCAAGCACGCGCTCGAGGATCAGCCGCTCAACGCCCAGGAGCAGGCCCGCTGCAAGAACATCTTCGCCTAGGGCCTCGTCTCCTGGATCTACACGCGGCCCCTCGATCCCACCCTGGACGCCATCAAGAAGCGGTTCGCCAAGAACCCGACCTTCGTGGAGGCGAACATCCGCGTGCTCAAGGCGGGCCACGCCTTCGGCGAGACGGCGGAGATGTTCTCCGAGCACTACGGCATCGAGGCGGCGGAGATGCCCGCGGGTGTCTACCGCAGCATGACGGGCAATCGCGCGCTGGCCTGGGGTCTCCTCGCCGCCGCGGAGCGGACGAAGATCCCCATCGTGTTCGGCGCCTATCCGATCACGCCTGCCTCGAGCATTTTGGAGGAGCTGGCGCTCCACAAGCGGTGGCGGGTGCGGACTTTCCAGGCGGAGGACGAGATCGCCGCGGTCACCGCGGCCATCGGTGCCTCCTTCGGCGGCGCCATCGGCGTCACCGCCTCCAGCGGCCCCGGCATCGCGCTCAAGGGCGAGGGCATCGGCCTCGCCGTGACGGCGGAGCTGCCGCTGGTGATCTTCGACATCCAGCGTGGCGGCCCCAGCACGGGGCTGCCCACCAAGACCGAGCAGGCGGACCTGATGCAGGCGCTCTACGGCCGCAACAGCGAGTCGCCCATCGTGGTCATCGCCCCCGCCACCCCCGGCGACTGCTTCTACGTCGCCTACGAGGCGGTGCGCATCGCCATCAAGTACATGGTGCCGGTGATGGTGCTCTCCGACGGCTACCTTGCCAACGGCTCCGAGCCGTGGCTCATTCCCGACGCCAAGACCCTGCCCGACATCCCCGTGGCCTTCCGCACGGAGACCCAGGGCTTTGCCCCGTACCTGCGCGACCCCGCGACGCTCGCGCGTCCCTGGGTGCGCCCGGGTACGCCGGGGCTCGAGCACCGGATCGGCGGCATCGAGAAGCAGGACGTCACCGGCAACATCTCGTACGATCCGGAGAACCACGACCACATGGTGCGCACGCGCGCGGAAAAGGTCCGTCGCGTCGCCCAGGAGATTCCGCCCACAATGATCAACGGGCCCGAGACGGGCGACGTGCTCGTGGTCGGCTGGGGCGGGACGTACGGCGCCATCACGGCCGCGGTGGAGGAGGCGCAGATCGAGGGCAAGTCGGTCGCGTCCATCCACCTCCGGCACCTGAATCCGCTCCCTCCCGACCTGGGCCAGATCCTCCGTCAGTACCGCCGGGTGCTCGTCCCCGAGATCAACAGCGGGCAGCTCGTGCGCGTGCTGCGCGCCGAGTACCTCGTGGACGCCGTCGGCTTCAACCGCGTGCGCGGCATGCCCCTGGCCAGCCAGGAGATCGTCGAGGCCATCAATCAACTGCTGGAGGCAAAGCGGTGAGCACGATCACGGGAACTCAGGGAGCGGCGCCGAAGTACACGAAGAAGGACTTCGAGTCCGACCAGGACGTGCGGTGGTGCCCGGGCTGCGGGGACTACGCCATCCTGAGCGCGGTGCAGAAGACGATGCCCGAGCTCGGCATCCCGCGGGAGGACATCGTGTTCATCTCCGGGATCGGCTGCTCGAGCCGCTTCCCGTACTACATGAACACCTACGGCTTCCACACCATCCACGGCCGCGCCCCCGCCATCGCCACCGGCCTCAAGCTGGCCCGCCCCGAGCTGAAGGTGTTCGTGGTCACCGGCGACGGTGACGGGCTGTCCATCGGCGGCAATCATCTCCTCCACGTGCTCCGCCGCAACGTCGACGTGACCATCCTGCTCTTCAACAACCGGATCTATGGCCTGACCAAGGGTCAGTACTCGCCCACCAGCGAGCTCGGCAAGGTGACCAAGTCCACCCCCATGGGCTCGGCCGACCGGCCGGTGAGCCCGTGCGCCTTCGCCCTCGCCGCGGGCGCCACCTTCGTGGCCCGCACGGTGGACCGCAACATCGCCCACATGGAGGAGACGCTCAAGCGCGCCGCCCATCACAAGGGCGCGGCGTTCGTGGAGATCCTCCAGAACTGCAACGTGTACAACGACCTCGCGTGGAACGTTCTCTACGACAAGGAATCCAAGATCCTCCACGAGTGCAGGCTCGAGCACGGCAAGCCCATCACCTTCGGCCCCGCCGACGACCGCCGCGGCCTCGTGCTGGAGGGCCTCAAGCCCAAGGTGGTGAAGGTCTCGGAAGTGCAGGAGAGCGCACTGTGGAAGCACGACGCCTCCGACCGCGCCACTGCCATGGTCCTGGGGCAGCTGTGGGCGCCCGAGTATCCGATCCCGCTCGGGACGCTCCTCAACCAGGAAGGCGAGGCCACCTACGAGGAGATCGTCGTCCAGCAGGAGCAGAAGGCGATCTCGGATCGCGGCCAGGGGGACATCGCGAAGCTCTTGATGGCAGGCGAGACCTGGAAGATCGGCTAGGGCCGGGCGGCGAGAAGTGCCCAGCTGCTTCGTTGGCTCGGTCGCTCCTCGCTCAACGTACAGAGAGTACGCCTCGCTCGTCGCGTCCCTCGCCGCCTCGCATCTGGACCCTTCTCGCCACCCGGCCTCGCGCGTTCTCGAGCGCGAGGTCTGATACGGGGCAAGCTGACTTCTTGTCGACCGCCGGTCGGGCGTTTTGTAGTACGCCTCGGACCGTGTGTTCGCGGCGGCTGACGACCCCATGGCGCTGAGTCCGGCGTTTCTGGCTGAGCTCGAGCGGATCATTGGGCGTTCGGGAGTGGTGTCGACCCCGGAGGGGCGGCTCGCTTACGAGTGCGACATGCACACGTACTACAAGGGCGCGCCGGACTTCGTGGTGCTGCCCGAGACCACCGCGCAGGTCGCCGAGCTCGTGCAGCTCTGCCGTCGCGAGCGCGTGGCCGTCGTGCCGCGCGGCTCTGGGACGGGGCTCATCGGCGGCGCCATGGCGCCCGTGGGCGGCGTCATGGTCTCCATGACGCGCATGAACCGCATCCTCGACCTCGACTTCCCCAACCGCTGCGCCACCGTTCAGCCGGGGCTCATCAACCTCTGGCTCTCCCAGGCCACCCGCGAGCACGGCTATTACTTCGCACCCGACCCGTCGAGCCAGATGGTCTCCTCGATCGGCGGCAATGCCTCGACCAACGCGGGTGGGCCGCATTGCCTCAAGTACGGCATCACCGTGAATCACGTGCTCGGCCTCGAGCTCGTCACGGGGGCCGGCGAGATCCTGCGCGTGGGCGGCAAGGCGGTGGACGCGCCCGGCTACGACCTCACGGGCGCCCTCGTGGGCGGGGAGGGGACGCTCGGCCTCCTCACCGCCATCATCGTGCGTCTCCTCCACGTGCCGGCGGGGGTGAAGACGCTCCTCGCCTCCTTCCCCGCCATCGAGGACGCCTCCGAGGCGGTGTCGGCCATCGTGGGCGCGGGCATCGTCCCCGCCGCCCTCGAGATGATCGACGAGGTGTTCGTGCGCGCCATCAACGAGGGCGTGGGCGCGGGCTATCCCAAGGGCGCGGGCGCCGTGCTCCTCATCGAGCTCGACGGCCCCGCCGCGGAGATCGAGGCGCAGGCGGAACGCATCGTGCAGATCTGTCGCGACCACGCGGCCCTCGAGATCCGTGTCGCCCGCGACGAGGCGGAGCGGGCGCTGCTCTGGAAGGGGCGCAAGGAGGCAGCGGGAGCGGTGGGGCGCATGTCGTCCACCTGGATCCTCCAGGATGCCGTGGTGCCGCGCTCGCGGCTGCCCGAGATCATGCGCGAGGTGGCGGCCATCGGCGCGCGCCACCGCCTCGTCATCGCCAACGTCTTCCACGCGGGCGACGGCAACCTGCATCCCATGATCCTCTACGACGACCGCGTTCCCGGCGAGCTCGAGCGCGCGCATCATGCTAACGACGAGCTCCTGCGCGCCTGCCTCGCCATGGGAGGCAGCGTCACCGGCGAGCACGGCGTCGGTCTCGACAAGGCCTGGAGCATGCCGCTCCAGTTCGGCGACGCCGACCTCGCCTTCATGGCCCGCTTCCGTCGCGCCCTCGACCCCGACGGCATCATGAATCCCGGCAAGCTCCTGCCCTCGCATCCCGCCTGCGGCGAGGGCTTCCGTCCCGCCGCGCCGCGACTGCCCACCGGCACCTGGGTCTGAGGGCGCCGCGTGTCCGCTCCTGACCTCGCGGAGATCCTCGCCGCCATCGTCGGTCGCGAGCACGTGGCGGGAGCAGGCGCCGAGCTCTCCGCCGCGGCCGTCGACGGCATCCTGCCGCGCTGGCGAGTGCGTCCGGGCTCCGTGGACGAGGTGAGCCGTCTCATGGCCCTCGCAGGGAGCGAGGGACTCGCGGTGGCCCCGCGCGGGAGCGGGGCCGCGCTCGATCTCGGCATGCCGCCCGCGCGCGTCGACGTGGCGCTCGATCTCTCTCGCCTCGCGGGCATCATGGAGTACGTGCCCGCCGACATGGTGGCCACGGTGCAGGCGGGTGTGCGGCTCGACGTGCTCGCTCGCGAACTCGGCAAGCACGGGCAGATGCTGCCTCTCGATCCCTACGGCGGCTCCGCGCGGACGGTGGGCGGCGTTCTCGCCTCGGGGGCGAGCGGGCCGCGGCGCTTCCGCTACGGCACTGGCCGCGATCTCCTCCTGGGCGCGCGCTTCGTGCAGGCCGACGGTACCGTGACCTGGGCGGGCTCCAAGGTGGTCAAGTCCGTGACCGGCTACGAGATTCCCAAGCTCCTGGTGGGCTCGTTGGGCACGCTCGGCGTCATCGTCGAGGCGACACTCAGGCTCCATCCCGCCCAACCCACCACCGGCTCGTGGCTCTTCTCGTTTTCCTCGCGCGATGACGCGGCCACCTTCGTGGCGGCAGTGCTCGCCTCCGATCTGGAGCTCGAGCGAATGACCTGGCTCAACGCCGCCGCGCTCGCCCGATCGGAGCAAGAGAGCGCGGAGGCGGCGGTGGCGGCGTCGGTGGCGAGTGTGCCGGAGGCGGTCGCCTCGCAGGGAGCCGCCCTCGAGGCGCTCGCGCGATCGGCGGGCGGCCGCATGTCTACCCTCGACGACGAGTTCTGGCCCGGACTGACCGCGGTGCTCGACGCCCCCATCGTGGTCAAGCTCGCGGGCGAGATCCGTCGCGTGTCCTTCTGGGCGGGCGAGCTCCAGAAGCTCTGCGCGCACCACGGCCTCACCGCGGCGGTCGTGGGCGAGGCGGGCAACGGCGTGCTCCGTGCCGGGGTCGAGGGCAAGGTGCTCTCGCAGGACTGGGGGCGAGAGGTCGTGTCACCGCTCCGCGACGGCCTCATCGCCGAGGGAGGCAGCCTCGTCGTGGAGCGGGCGCCCGTGGAGCTGAAGCACGCGGCCGACGTCTGGGGGCCGGTGCCCGAGCCGGCGCTCACGGTGATGAAGCGCCTCAAGGCCGAGTTCGACCCGCGCGGGATCCTCAACCGCGGGCGCTTCGTTGGCGGGCTGTGAGCGTGAGTGCCCCTAGCGCCTTCGATGCCGCCGATGCTCCCTCCATGGAGGGCCTGCGCGCCTGCGTCCACTGCGGCATCTGCCTGCCCCAGTGTCCGACCTATCGCGTGCTCGGCGAGGAGATGGACTCGCCCCGCGGCCGCGTCTATCTCATGCGCGCGGCCGCGGAGGGGCGGGTCGGCCTCACGCCCACGCTGGCGCGCCACCTCGACCTCTGTCTCGGCTGCCGCGGCTGCGAGACGGCCTGCCCCTCCGGCGTGCCCTTCGGCCAGCTCCTGGAGGCGACGCGCGCCCAGCTCACGCGCAAGAACGTCCGCGCCCCGGAGACCGATCATGCCACGGCGCGCTGGGCGCTCGAAACCTTCCCGTATCCCGCACGCCTGGCCCCGCTCCTCTGGGGACTCAAGCTTTACCAGGCTTCGGGGGCGCAGGCCCTGGTGCGCGGCTTCGGCCTGCTCGCGCCCTTCCGCAAGCTCAAGGCCATGGAGTCGCTGCTCCCCGCTGTGCCCGCCTCGGCGCCCCTGCCCGACTTCCTGCCCGCGCGTGGCAAGCCGCGGGGCCGGGCGGGGCTCCTCACCGGCTGTGTGCAGCGCCTCTTCTATGCCGACACGAACGCGCGGACGGCGCGCCTCCTCTCCGCCGCGGGATGGGACGTGGTGGTGCCGCGCGCCCAGGGGTGCTGTGGTGCGCTCCACCTGCACGCGGGCCGGCTCGAGGAGTTCCGCCGTCTCGCCACCGAGCTGGTCGGGAGCTTCCCGGCCGACCTCGACCTGATCGTGACCAACGCCGCGGGCTGCGGTTCGGCGCTCAAGGAGTACGGGCACTGGCTCGCAGGGGACGCCGCGCCGCGCTTCGCGGACAAGGCGCGAGACATTTCGGAGGTCCTCGTCGACGCCGAGCTGCCGCTGGGAGAGCTTCGCCTCACCGTCGCCTATCACGACGCCTGCCATCTCGTCCACGGCCAGAAGGTGCGCGCCCAGCCGCGCGCCCTCCTGCGCCGTATCCCTGGTCTCACCCTGGTCGACATCAAGGACTCCGAGCTCTGCTGCGGGAGCGCGGGCATCTACAATCTGACCGAGCCGGCCATGGCCGAGGAGCTGGGGCGCATGAAGATCGCCCGCATCCGGGAGAGTGGGGCGCGTATCCTGACCGCGGGCAATCCGGGCTGCCTGCTCCAGATCGCGCGGCACGCGCGCGAAGCCGGGCTTCATCTCGAGGTCGTCCACCCCGTGGAGCTGCTCGCGCGGGCCCTGAGGGAGTCATGAAGATCAGGCTCGAGGATCACGTGAAGTTCGACGCCGCGAAGATGGCCAGGATCGCCCTCGCCACGACCAGCCGCTGCCAGCTCGATCTCTACTGCGTCGCCCCGGGCCAATCGCAGCGCCCGCACACCCACGGCGATCAGGACAAGATCTACTGCGTCCTCGAGGGCAGCGGGCGCTTCTCCGTGGGAGGCAAGGAGGAACGGCTCGGCAAGGGCGAGGCGCTGTTGGCGGAGGCCGGCGTGGAGCACGGGCTCTTCAACGATGGCAACGAACCGATGCTGGTGCTGGTGATGGTGACGCCGCCGCCTCCGCACGGGCCGGGAACGCAGAAGTCGTGAAGGCCTCGATCATGATCACGTGCCTGGGGGAGATGCTCTTCCCCGAGGTGGGCGTGGCCATGGTCAAGCTGCTCCGGCGCCTCGGCGTCACCGTGGACTTCCCGCAAGGGCAGACGTGCTGCGGCATGCCCCTCTTCAACTCGGGCTATCACCACGACGCCGCCCTCGTGGCCGCGCGCACCGTGAGGCTCTTCGGCCAGGCGGAGCACGTGGTGGTGCCGTCGGGCTCCTGCGCCTGGATGGTCAAGACGGAGTATCCGGGTCTGCTCAAGGAGGATCCCGCCCTCCGGGCGCAGGCGGAGGCACTCGCGCGCAAGACGCACGAGCTCTCGCAGTTTCTCGTGAAGGTCCTCGGTGTGACCAGGGTCGAGTCGCCTTTCAAGGGACGGGTGACCTATCACGACTCCTGCCACCTCCTGCGCGGGCTCGGGGAATCGCGCAATCCCCGCGCCCTGCTCCAGGGAGTTCCGGGCTGCGAGCTGGTCGAGCTGCCGGGGTCCGACGAGTGCTGCGGCTTCGGCGGTTCCTTCTCGGTTCGGCTGCCCGAGGTGTCCACGGCCGTCCTCGACAAGAAGCTCGCCAACGTGGAGAGCACGGGCGCCGACTGCCTGGTCGCCTGCGACGCGGGCTGCCTCATGCAGATGGGCGGCGGGCTGACGCGGCAAGGCTCGCGGGTGCGCGCGCTGCACCTCGCCCAGGTCCTCGAGCCGGGGGAGAGCGCGTGAGCGATACCCAGCTCCGCACGCCCTTTCCCCAGCGGGCGCACGCCGCTCTCGGCGACGCGCATCTCCAGGAAGCCCTTACCATCGCCACCACCAAGTTCATCGGGCTGCGCAAGGAGTCCTTCGCCGGCTATCCCGCCGGCGAGGCGCTCCGCGACCGCGCCCGTGCCATCAAGGAGGCGACGCTCCAGCAGCTCGATCGACACCTCGAGCGCCTCGCCGACAACGTCGAGCGCCTGGGCGGGCACGTGCACTGGGCGGCCACGGGCGACGAGGCGCGCGACATCATCCTGCGCCTGTGCCGGGACAAGGGCGTACGCATGGCCGTGAAGAGCAAGTCCATGGCCACGGAGGAGATCGAGCTGAACGACGCCCTGTCAGCGGCGGGGGTGAAGCCGGTGGAGACCGATCTCGGCGAGTACATCATCCAGCTCGCCCACGAGAAGCCCTCGCACATCATCGCGCCCGCCATCCACAAGACCAAGGGTCAGGTCGCCGATCTCTTCTCGAAGGAGCTGGGCGGCCGCTTCGAGGCCGATCCCGAGGTGCTGACCGCCGTGGCGAGGAAGGAGCTCCGCCAGAAGTTCCTCGAGGCGGACATGGGCATCACGGGGGCGAACTTCGCGGTGGCGGAGACGGGCACCATCGTTCTCGTCACCAACGAGGGCAACGGGCGCATGGTCACCTCGCTCCCGCGCATCCACGTGGCCGTCATGGGCATGGAGAAGGTGATCCCGACCATGACCGACCTCATGGTCTTCCTCTCCATCCTCGCCCGGAGCGCCACCGGGCAGAAGCTCTCCTCCTACACTACGCTCGTGCGGGGCCCGCGCCAGCCCGGCGAGGTCGAGGGCCCGGAGGAGCTCCACCTGATCCTCATGGACAACGGCCGCATGCGCCATATCGCGGGCACGCTGCGCGAGGCCCTCTACTGCCTGCGCTGCGGCGCCTGTCTCAACGTGTGCCCGGTGTACCGGCAGATCGGCGGGCACGCCTACGGCTACACGTATCCCGGGCCCATCGGCATCCTGCTCACCGCCATGCTCGAGGGCACGGCGGCGGTGAAGGATCTCGCGCACGCCTCCTCCCTCTGCGGCGCCTGTAAGGACGTGTGCCCCGTGCGCATCGACATCCCGCGCATGCTCGTGGAACTCCGCGAGCACGTCGACCGGGAGAAGATCGCGCCGTGGAGCGAGCGCATGGTCTTCGGCCTCGCGCGCCGGGTCATGGCCTCGCCGGCGCTCTTCCGGCTCGGGGCGCGTCTCGGCCGGCTGGCCCAGCGGCCCTTCGTGCGCAATGGCCGCCTGCGGGGCTTGCCG
>JBKOVG010000348.1:0-4051 GCA_046723845.1 Candidatus Methylomirabilota bacterium
CGCGAAGACCTCCTCGGTGTCGCGCAGGTGGCAGACGATCTCTTTGGCCGCCCAGTTCTTGGCATCGGGCCGGCGAGAGAGCACGCCGTCGCTCTGGCCCTTGATGGCGGCGGCTAGCTCGTCGGCGGTACGGGTGAGGCGCTGCATGCGCTCCTCGCCGCATCTGGTTGCCGTCCTTGGCGTGATCGTCGATGCGGCTCGAGCGGCGATCAATTACCTCGAAGGTCATGCCCAATCACGACGCGGGGTCCCGTGTGCAGATCGCTGCGGATCGCTGCAGCGCCCGCACTTCAGGGCCGAGCGGATAGGCTTCGGCGTTCGCCCGTCCCCCTATCGCGCCGTGGTCGACGATGGCCAGTGTCTCTTCATCTGGCGCAGCGTGTTACTCGACGAGCAGTACCCCAGGCGAGCATAGCTACCTCGCGCTCGACTTCGGCATCGGTGTCGAATTTCAGTTCTCAGCGCCCGGGCGTAAGATCCGCGCATGATGAGGCTTCGGTTGCGACTGGCAGGGGGGCTCGGCACTGGACTCGTCTTAGTCGGTGTCATCGCCGGCGGCAGCGGTTCCGGCAGACCGCCTGACGCATCGGGCGCATCAGAGAAGATCGATACCGACCTAGGCCCGACCGGAGATCTGCCTGAGGGCGACCAAGGGATCGCGGGCAAATACCCGGGCGACAAGGGCATCGCGCGGGACCCGGCCGTCATCTTCGCCGACGACTTCGAGAGCTACGGCAGCGGCAAGGATCTCGGCGCCAACTGGAACGCGGGCGTCTATCACAACGCCGAGATCGAGAAGACCGCCGCGAACGTGTTCGCGGGCGCCCAGTCACTCCGCTTCACGAGCCCAAAGCAGGCGGCCGAGCTGTCGAACGGCGTCGAGCGCGCCGTTTTTCCCGAGCGCGACCTGCTTTTCCTGCGCTGGTACTCGAAATTCGAGTCGTCCTTCGACGTCGTGGGATCGAGCCACAACGGCGGCGGGATCTCCGCACACTACGCCGAGGACGGCAGGGCCACGCCGGGCATCCCAGCCGACGGGAAGAACAAGTTCCTCATCGCATACGAGTGCTGGCGGGGCGAAGAGAAGGAGCCCAATCCCGGTAACCTCAACGTCTACGTCTATCATCCCGAGCAGCGCTCGATGTACGGCGACCACTTCTTTCCCAACGGTGAGGTGTCGCCTTACACTCGCAGGCCCGGCAACTTCGGCCGGGATTTCGTCAAGCGCCCCAACATCGTCCCCGCGCTGGGGCGCTGGTACGCCTACGAGGTCATGCTGCGCGCCAACACGCCCGGAAAACGCGACGGCCGTATCGCGCTGTGGCTCCAGGGCAAGCTCATCGCCGACTTCAAGAACCTGCGCCTGCGCGACGTCCCGGCGTTGACCATCGATCGCTTCGGCCTGGCGCTGCACATCCGCAGCAATACGAGGGCCGAGACCCGAAAGTGGTACGACAACGTCGTCGCCGCGACGTCGTACATCGGGCCGACCATCAAGCCCTGAGCGCCGTCTTTCGAATGGACCGGCTACGCGCGTTGGTTAGCTGCTCCAGCGCGTCTGCAGCATCACGCGCAGCACGCGGTTGATGCGGAGCCAGGGATCGGCGGATCGAGACGCCGGCGTAAGCGGCCCGCGACTCTCTCGCCCCGGAGTTACGGACGCGTCAGTGTCGGGCCACGCCACCCGGCGTGGGGGCTGCCGGCGGGAAGTACTCGGCGACCGGGATCTCGATCACGACGGGACCGTTCGCCGCGAGCGCTTCCTTGACAGCGTCGCCAATCTCTTCCGGGCGGTGCACGTACATCCCCCGCGCGCCGTACACCTCGGCGAGCTTGTCGAAGCGCGGGTTGACGAGGTCGACACCGATGTAGCGCGCGCCGAAATGGCGCTGCTGCTGCGCCTTCTCGGCGCCGTGACAGCTGTTGTTCAGCACGATGCTAACCAGCGGGATACGCCAGCGCACCGCCGTGTTGATCTCCCCCGAGGTGTAGAGAAATCCGCCGTCGCCTTGCAGGCTCACCGCCGGGCGGTCGGGCCGGCCGAGCTTGGTCCCGAGGCCGACGCAGTAGCCCATCCCGAGCCCGCCGTGACCAGCGTAGTTGAACATTGTGCGCGGCGTCTCGAAGTGGAGGCGGTCGTAGCCCAGCCCGGGCGCGACACCCGCGTCGATCGTCACCATGCAGTCGCGCGGCAGAACGCGGCGCAGCTCCGGGAAGACCCGCTGCGGCATCATCGGGCTCGCCGTCAGGGACAGCTCGGCTTGGAGTCGCGCCTGCCGCCGCGCCGCGAGGCCGGCAACCTCGCTTCGCCACGCGCTCCTGGCGCTTCCCTGCCCATGGGTCTCGCGCACGGCGCGGAGCAGCTGCTCGGCGACAGCCCGCGCGTCACCCACGATGCCGACCGCCACCGGGTAGTTGCGGCCGATCTCCTGGGCGTCGATGTCTACCTGGACGATCTTCGTCTCGCGGTTGATGACGCGGTAGTCCCAGAACGTCGTCGCCTGGTTGAGCCGCGTTCCGAGCGCCAGGATGACGTCGGCGCGGTGCAGCGCTTCGGCCGCCTCGGCGGAGCCGCGGCCGCCGGGCGGGCCCACATAGAGGTGATGGCTGTTGGGCACCACGTCGTTGTGGCCGTACGAAGGCACGAGCGCCATGTCCAGAAGCTCGGCCAGTGCCACCGCTTCCTTGCTCGCCTCCGCGTCGATGATGCCGCCGCCCGCTAACAGGAGCGGCCGCTGCGCCTGCGCCAGCAATGCCGCCGCGCGCTGGATGGCCTGCGCGTCGCCCGCGATGCGCGTCTCCACCGCCCGGTAGGCACCGGGGCGGAGCGGCTCGCCTGCGACGGTCTGGTCGTCGAGGAGGTCGCGCGGAATATCGAGGAAGGCCGGTCCCTGCTTGCCCGAGAGCGCGGAGCGGAATGCGTACTGAAGCATCTCGGGGATGCGTTCGGTCTTGTTCACCTCGAGCGCAAGCTTGGTGATGGGCTTGAACAGCCCGACGAGGTCGAACGCCTGGGCGCCGTCGCGATAGATGTAGTCGCGGGCGACGTCGCCGGCGATTACGATCACCGGCGCGCGTCCCTTGTAGGCGAGCGCGACGCCCGTGACCAGATTAGTGGTGCCGGGCCCGGAAGTCGTGATGCAGGCCGTGGGCTTCCCCGAAGCGCGGGCGTAGCCGTATGCCATGAAGGCCGCGCCCTCTTCGTGCCGGGTGTCGACGAAGCGGATATCGCTCCGCCCGTACATCTCGGTGACGATGCTGTTGGTGGTCGTTCCCACCACGCCGAAGGTGTACTCGACCCCTTCGGCGCGCAGCGCTTCGAGAACCGCCTGGCCGGCCTTCATCGGTCTCTCCTTGCTAGGAACGTCAGCTGCTGAAAGCCTTCTTGAAGAACTCGCCCATCGTCCGCCCGCTGAACTTGGCGCCCTCGACAACCGTGTGGCCGACGCCCGAGAACATCTCCTTGAAGCCCGAGCCGACCTCTCCCTGCCCGATCTGCTTGGCGCCCTGCTCGACTCGTTTCGTCTCCTGATCGACCTTTGTCTTGTCGGCAGCGCCGACAGCGCCGGCAGCCATGCTCAGCGCGAAGACGCACGCGATTGAAATCCATACCTTGTGAGAGCTTCGAGTCATGACGCACCTCCTTCAGTGCGGTTAGCTCAGCTCTCACGCTACCACCGGTGCTGAACCGTCAGAATCAGGGCATTACCCGATCCGCCACGTCCTACACGCTGTCGAGCGCCTTCTTCATCTTGAGGATCGCGTCGATGTGCTCGCGCGGCGACAGATTCGAACCCATCGTGTTCACGGAGAGATGGGATGCGCCGAGGTCACGCCACTCGCGCGCGCGCTGCGTCCACTCGGCGGGCCCGCCGATGGAGTAGGTGAACCGCCCCTCGATGCCGACCGCCGAGGGGGCGCGGCCCGCCTCCTTGATGTAGTCGCGCACGCGCCCCATGATCTGCCGCGCCTCGTCGCCCGGCTGGAACTGTGGAAACCACCCGTCGGAGATCTGCGCCACGCGCTTGAGCACGGGCTCGGCCATGCCGCC
>JBKOVG010000443.1:0-18367 GCA_046723845.1 Candidatus Methylomirabilota bacterium
CCCCAGCGCTCCGACACCGAGCCCACGAGGAAAGCGCCGATGGGAAACACGCCGCCCCACACGAGGGTGTAGAGGCTCATGACGCGTCCCCTGAGCTCGTCGGGGGCGAGGAGCTGCATGGCGGTGTTGCAGCTCGCCACCAGCACGAGGCCGAAGAGGCCGGTGCAGTACAGCATGATGGCGGCCAGCCAGAAAACCCGCACGGCGGAGAGCAGGACGAGGGAGCTCAAGGCCAGGGTGGCCATGGCGAACATGATGGTGATGGGCGGGCGCCGGGCGCCGAGGGCGCCCACGGTGAGTGCGCCCGTGACCGCGCCCATTCCCAGACAGGCCATGAGGAGGCCGAAGCCCTCCGCGCCCAGGTGGAGGACGGTGCGCACCACGAGAGGCACGTACACCGTGAAGTTGAAGACGAAGATGCTCACGAGGAAGAGCAGGCCGAGGATGAGGCGGATCTCCGGCGTGCGGAGCGCGTAGCGAATGCCCGTGTGCATATCGGCGAGGACGCCGTTGCCCGAGCGGACGCGCGGCAGCCCTTGGGTGCGCAGCATGAGGAAGACCATGACCGCCCCCGCGGAGCCGAGCCCGCTCACGATGAAGGCCGGCGTCACGCCGTAGCGGGCAATGACCACGCCACCCAATCCCGGCCCCACGATGCGCGCGGCGTTGAACGAGGCGGAGTTGAGGGCGACGGCGCTCGCCACGTTAGTGCGTCCCACCATCTCCGCCACCAGCGATTGCCGCGCGGGCTGGTCGAGCACGTTGACGAGGCCGGAGCAGAAGGCGAGAAGGGCCACGTGCCAGTACTCGACGTGACCCGAGGCGACGAGGGCGGCGAGGCCGAAGGCCTGGCATCCCTGCGCCATCTGGGTGATCACGATGAGGCGGCGCTTCTGCACTCGGTCGGCGAGGGCGCCCGAGGCGAGGGAGAAGAGCAGGATGGGCGCGAACTGGAGCGAGCCGATCAGGCCGAGCTTGAACGGGGACGAGGTGAGCTGGAGGACGAGCCACGACTGGGCAACCGTCTGCATCCAGTTGCCCGTCTGCGCCACCATCTGGGCTCCGAAGAAGCGACGGAAGTCGGCGTGATGGAGCGCGCGAAGCCCGACGGGCAGGGACATGGACCCGCCTAGGATAGCGCGAGTCGACGATGTCAGCCTTCCGTGAGACTGTAGGCGTCCACGCGTGCTTCTTTGCCCCGGAGGGCGAGCTCGCCGCAGCGCGCCGCTTGCACGCCCTCGGGGAGGGCGAGGCGCTCGAGGAGGGCGCCGGAGACGACGAGGTCGAGGTTCATCCGCTTGGCATATTCCTCGAGGCGGGCTGCGGTGTTGAGGATGTCGCCCACGAAGACGATCTGCCGGCGGAGATCGCCCAGCTCGCCCCCCGTGACGAGGCCGCCATGAAGCCCACCCCGGAAGCGCGGTACCGTCCCGAACTCCTGCTGGTAGCGGGAAGCGTTCCGTGCGATGGTCGCGCGGATGTCGAAGAAGCACTGGACGCAGTGGGCGTCGCGCAGGCCGGCGTGGAGGGGCCAGGTGACGACGACTTCGTCTCCCACGTACTGATAGATCTCCGCCTCCGCCTGTAACACCGGCTCCGTCAGGTCGTCCACGAAGCGGCGGAACAACTCGAAGTAGCGCGCGCTCCCGAGCTCCTCCGCGAGATGGGTGGAGCCCTGGAGGTCGAGGAAGAGGAAGACGCGCTCCTCCGCCTTGGGCTGGTGATAGACCCCCGCCATGAAATAGCCGAGGACGTTGGCGCCGATCAGCCGGTTCATCTGGAGGACGAACTGGATGGCCACGGCGAACACCGCGAAGAAGGGGATGGCGTAGCGCAGATGGGTCTCCGTGAAGCTCCTGACGAAGCGATGCGGCTCGAGGGTGATCAGCATCTTCCCCGTGGCGCGGCCCACCAGGAAGAGCGCGAGCACGATGGCGCTACTGAGGGTGAGGTCGGTCCAGAAGCCGAGGCGCTGGAAGCGCGGTCGCAGCCGGCCGTCGCGCGCGAAGAGCATGTAACCGCCCACCAGGATGGAGATCACCAGGCCGTCGACGACCCCCTGAAGGGCTTCTCTCGCGGAGGCTTCGCTCGTCAGCACGTTGAAGACCGGCGCGATGGCGCAAGCCACGAGGATGATGGCCGCGAGCTGGCGGCGGCGCTTGCGGGCGCGGGCCGGTCCCATGTCGCGGCGAGCATAGCGCCCGCGCCCGGAGCCGCGCCACCGTAGCTTGACCGGGGCCCTCGCGGGGGTCTACACTCGCGGCACCCCTCTAAAGGGCAGTTGTGCCTATTTCGGTAGGAGGTTACGCCGTGACCTGTCCACGCTGCCAAGCCCAGAGCCGCGAAGGCGCGCGCTTCTGCGAGCAGTGTGGAGCAAAGCTTGGGCGCACTTGCTCCTCCTGCGGTGTCGAGGTGGCCGCGGGCGCCCGATTCTGCGGCGCGTGCGGCAGTCCGCTCACCGGCGCCGGACCGAGTCCGGCTCCCCGCTTCTCCGATCCGCAGACCTACACCCCCAAGCATCTCGCCGACAAGATCCTCACCGCGAAGAGCGCCCTCGAGGGCGAGCGCAAGCTCGTGACCGTGCTCTTCGCCGACGTGAAGGGCTCGATGGAGCTTCTCGCCGATCGTGATCCGGAGGAGGCGCGCAAGATCCTCGATCCCGTCCTCGAGCGCATGATGGAGGCCATCCATCGCTACGAGGGCACGGTGAACCAAGTCATGGGCGATGGCATCATGGCGCTCTTCGGCGCCCCCGTGGCCCACGAGGATCACGCCGTGCGCGCCTGTCACGCCGCCCTCCGCATGCAGGAGACGGTGGGCTGGTACGCGGACGAGCTCCGCCGTTCCCAGGGCATCGACGTGCAGATCCGGGTCGGGCTCAACTCGGGCGAGGTGGTGGTGCGTGCCATTGACAGCGATCTGCACATGGACTACTCCGCCATCGGGCAGACCACGCATCTCGCAGCCCGGATGGAGCAGCTCGCCCGCCCCGGCACCGCCCTCATGACCAAGGACACCCTCCGGCTCGCCGAGGGCTACATCGAGGTGCGGCCCCTCGGCCCCGTCCCCGTGCGCGGCCTCGCGGAGACGGTAGAGGTCTTCGAGATCATCCGCGCGGGCGCGGTGCGCTCGCGACTGCAGGCGGCGGCCGCGCGCGGCCTCACGCCCTTCGTGGGCCGCGACGGCGAGCTCAGCCGGCTCCGCGAGACGCTCGAGAAGGCGCGGGCGGGGCAGGGACAGATCGTGGCCGTCTCCGGCGAGCCGGGGGTGGGCAAATCGCGCCTCTTCTGGGAATTCACGCACTCGCACCGCACGCATGGCTGGCTCGTCCTGGAGAGCTCACCCGTCTCCTACGGCAAGACCACGTCGTACCTGCCGGTGAGCGACCTCCTCAAGACCTACTTCGGCATCGAGGACCACGACGACGCCCGGCGCATCCGCGAGAAGGTCACGGGCAAGCTCCTCACCCTGGACGAGAACCTGCGCACCACCATCCCCGTCTTCCTCTCCCTGCTCGACGTGCCGGTGGACGACACGGAAGGGCAGGAGCCCGATCCGCGCGAGCGTAGGCGCCGTACTCTCGACGCGCTGAAGCGCCTGCTCTTGCGCGAGAGCCAGGTGCAGCCGCTCCTCGTGATCTTCGAGAACCTCAACTGGGTGGACGGCGAGACCCAGGCCTTCCTCGATAGCCTCGTGGAGAGCCTGCCTGCCGCGCGCATGCTCCTCATGGTCAACTACCGGCCGGAGTACACGCACGGCTGGGGCGGCAAGAGCTACTACACGCAGTTCCGCATCGACCCGCTCGAGCCGGAGAGTGCGGAGGAGCTGCTCCAGGCCCTCCTCGGACCGGAGCCGACGCTCCAGCCCCTCAAGCAGCTCCTCGTCCAACAGACGGAAGGCAACCCGTTTTTCCTGGAGGAGTGCGTGCAGTCGCTGGTGGAAACGGGCGCCCTCACGGGGGTGCGCGGCCAGTACCGGCTCCAGGCGCCCGTGGAGACCCTGCAGATGCCGCCCACGGTGCAGGCGGTGCTCGCCTCCCGCATCGACCGCCTGGATCCGGACGACAAGCGGCTCCTCCAAGCGGCGTCCGTTATCGGCAAGGACGTGCCCTTCGCGCTGCTCGAGGCCATCGTCGAGGTGCCCGAGGAGACGCTGCGCTTAGGGCTGATGCGACTGCAGTCCGCGGAGTTCATCTACGAGACCACCCTCTTCCCGGCTCTCGAGTACACCTTCAAGCACGCCCTCACCCACGACGTCGCTTACGGGAGCCTCCTCACCGGGCGGCGGCGCGCGCTCCACGGGCGCGCCATGGAGGCGCTGGAGCGGCTCAACGCGGACCGGCTGGGCGAGCAGGTGGAGCGACTCGCGCACCATGCCGTACGCGGCGAGATCTGGGACAAGGCGATCAACTATCTCCGCCAGGCCGGCGCCAAGGCGGTGTCGCGCGCGGCCAACCAGGAAGCCGTGGCGCTCCTCGATCAGGCGCTCCAGGCGCTCACGCATCTCCCGGAGGGCCGCGCGAAGCTCGAGCAGTCCATCGACATCCGTCTCGAGCTCCGGCCGCCGCTACTCCAGCTCGGGCGGCTGCGCGACGTGCTCCAGCTCTCCAAGGAAGCGGAGCACCTGGGGGCCGAGCTCGGTGACGAGTCCCGCCTCGGCCGTGTGTACAGCTATCTCGTCAACTACCACTATCTGAACGGCGAGCCCGATCTCGCCATCGAGTACGGCGAGCGCTGCCTCCGCATCGCGGACGCGACCCAGGACCTCGCCCTCCAGGCCCTCGCCCGCGGCTACCTGGGCCTGTCCTGTCACGCGCAGGGGCAGTACCGCCGCGCCGAGCTGATCCTGCGCCAGAACGTCGACGCGCTCGCCATGGCCCGAGGCTCCGCCGCCGATCAGTCCGCCATCTCCTACGTGACGTCGAGCGGCTGGCTCGCCTTCACCCTGGCCGAGCTCGGCGACTTCCACGCCGCCGACGCCTGCGTGGACCAGGCGCTGCGCGTCGCCGACGGCGCTGGCCACGCCTACGGTCAGACCATCGCGCGGACGCTGGCCGGCCTCGTCTGGCTCCGCCGCGGCCACCTCGATCGCGCCTTCAGCTATCTCCAGCCGAGCCTGGAGGCCTGCCGCGAGAAGCACCTCGACGTGTGGCGGCCCATTCCCGCGTCCCTGCTGGGGCTGGCCCAGGCCCTCTCCGGACACCTCGACGAGGCGTTGCCGCTCCTGAGAGACGGCGTGCATCTCAGCGAGGTGCTGGGCGTGAACGCGTACCTCGCCCTGTGGATGCTCAACCTCGCCGAGGGCCAGATGGCGGCGGGCCAGCTCGACCAGGCCAGGGAGACTGCGCGGCACGCGCTCGACCTCGCCGTCTCCCACAAGGAGCGCGGCCATCAAGCGTGGGCGTGGCGCCTGCTCGGCGATCTCGACTCGCGCGGAGACGCCGCGGCCCTCGCCCAGGCCGAGGAGAACTATCGTCGCGCCCTCAATACCGCGGAGGAGCTGCGCATGCAGCCCGTGATCGCCCACGCCAAGATGGGGCTGGGCCGGGTGATGCGCCTTCGCGGCGATCGGGAGCGCGCCGAGGAGTATCTCGTCACCGCCTTCATGATGTTCCGCGGCATGGACGTGCCGTTTTGGGTGCGCCGGTGCGGCGAGGAGATGATGCAGCTGGGCGAGATCTTCATCGTCGCGCGCTACAATCCGCAGCTCTACGAATACCTCCAGCGCGAGTTCAGCCACGACGTGCGCATCCGTATCATCATGGATCGCCGGGTCGGCGAGCGGCGCCAGCGCTCCGACGCCCCTCCCGGCGAGCGCCGACAGCAGGAGCGCCGGCAGTACGTCGATGTGGACGCGCACCTGCGCGACCGCGGCGTGGTGATCGTGCACGCGGGGAACACGGACTCCTAGGCGGGCCGCCGGTTGGGCGCAGCGCTGTCCGAGGACGTCAAGGCGCTCTTCCGCGGGGCCAACTTCGCTCACCTCGCCACGCTCCTGCCCGATGGCTCACCGCAGGCGGCGCCCGTGTGGGTCGACCTGGACGGCGACCGGATCCTCGTGGGCACCGGCGAAGGCTCGCTCAAGGCCCGCAACACGAAGCGCGATCCGCGGGTGGCCCTGTCCGTCGTGGCCTTCGACAACCCCTACGTGGAAGCGCAGCTCCGCGGGCGCGTGGCCGAGCGGTGGAAGGACGCCGACTTCACGATCATGGATCGCATATCGCGCAAGTACACGGGCAAGGACTTTCCCATGCGGGACAATCCGGCGCAGCGCGTGGTCCTGGTGATCGAGGTCGAGCGCGTGCGCTTCGTGCGGCTGCCCTTCACCCACACCCCGGCCTGACGTGCGCGACTCCCGCGCCGCTCTTCTCCTGGCGCTGCTGCTCATGAGCGCGCCCGTCATAGCGGGCCGGGGTGCGGCCAGCGATGAGCCTCCGCACTGGGTCGTCTCCGAGGTGCGCGAGGTCGACCGTCTCCAGGGGCGTCTCGTGTTGACCGACGGGAAAGAGGTGTGGGCGACCGATCCGCGACAACTCGATCAGCTCACGGAGGGCTCGCGAGTGCGCGTACGCTTCGCGATCACCAACGGGCGTCGCACCATCTACAGCGTGGAACGGCTCGCGCAATGAGCCGAGCTGCGGCCGCGGTTTCGCTTCTCCACCCGCGGGAGCTCTTCGTCGACACCGTGGAGTCTCCCATCGGGCCGCTCGTCGTGGTGGCGGACGCACGGGCGGTGTACGCCCTCGACTTTGCCGATACCGAGGAGCGCATGATGGCGCTGCTCGCTCGCCGCCTCGGAGATTTCACGCGGCGCCGGCGGCGCGACCCCCTCGGAGTCCGCGGCAAGCTCGAGGCGTACGTCGAGGGCGATCTCGGCGCCATCGACGCGATCGCCGTGAATCCGGGCGGCACGCCGTTCCAGCAGGCGGTGTGGCGAGCGCTGCGAAGGATCCCGCCCGGCACGACCTCGACCTACGGTCGCCTCGCCGCTCGTCTCGGTCGTCCCGCCGCGCCGCGAGCGGTGGGGCACGCCAACGCGCTCAATCCCGTGGCCATCGTGATTCCCTGCCATCGCCTCATCGGCAGCGATGCCGGGCTCACCGGTTATGCGGGCGGAGTCGAGCGCAAGCGCTGGCTCCTCCGTCACGAGGGCGCTCTCCCGAGGTAACCCGAAGACGGCGCGGCTCCCTATCGGCTAGCCTGTAATCATCGATAAGCCCTATTGGACATATAGGATGTGCGCGCGTACCCTGCCTCCAGTGTCCGACTGGTAGCCGATTCCTCTCCCCGCAGCGAGTTCTACTGCTGCCAGAGGAGCCACGACTCCATGCGTTTCGCCCTCCGCCGGCTCATCGCCGCTCTCGCCGTGGTCGCCTTCGCATCGTCGATGCACTCGCTTGCCTTTGCGCAGGAGAAGGGAGGGAAGATCCGCTTCGGCGTCGGGCCGCTGCAACCCACGCCGTCGGAAACCACGAAGGCTTACGAGCCATTCTTCGCCTACGTGGCCAAGAAGCTGAACCGCGAGTTCGACCTGGTGGCGACCACGGACTGGGCGGGCATCTCCGTGGCCCTGGCCAACGAACAGGTGGACGTGGCGTGGATGGGTCCGTGGGGCTACGTGCTCGCCAACGCCGACTCCGGCGTCACGGCCATCGCCACCGCCAAGTACGACGGCAAGCCCATCTATCACGCCATCGTGGTGTGCAAGCCCGGGAACGGGATCAAGACGTGGCCACAGGACGGGAAGGGCAAGCGCGTCTCCTTCGCCGACGTGGGCTCCACCTCGGGCTGGCTGATTCCCACCGTGTGGTTCAAGACGCGCGGCCTCGATCCCAAGACCTACTTCGCCTATTCCGACGGCGCTACGCACGCCGCCAACGAGATGTCCGTCGCGAGCGGCCAGGTCGACTGCGCGACGGACTTCGACCGCAACCGCAACGCCATGATGGAGTCGGGCAAGCTCGACAAGGCGGCGACTGAGGTGGTGTGGGTCTCCGACCCGCTGCCCAACGACGCCATCGCCGTGCGCAAGGGCTTCGATCCCGCGTTGGCCAAGCGGCTCCAGGAGATCCTCCTCGGCATCACGGAGGCGGAGGCCAAGACCATCCTGCCGAACCACTACACGGGCTTCGTGGCGGCGACGCACCAGAACTACAAGATGATCGAGGACGCGGGCGTGCTCGTGGGCCGGATCAAGAAGTAGCGATGGCCCTCGGCTCCGTGCCGATCCGTGAGTACCCGGAGCCGGCCGCCGCCTGGCTGTCGCCGCATCGTCTGCGCGTCGCCCTCGCCCTCGTCGGGCTCGTCGCCTTCTACGTGGCGAGCTGGCAGCTGGCGAAGGTGAACCTCGCCAAGCTCGCCACCGGCCTGCCCAAGATGGCCTCATGGGCGACCAAGGCGTGGCCCCCTGCCACCGACGAGCTGCCCGTCCTCTTGCTTCGCGCGGGGGAGACGGTAGCCATGGCGGCCATCGGCACCACGGTGGCGGCCCTTCTCGCCTTGCCGGTGTGCGTGCTCGCAGCGCGCAACGTGACACCGAGCATGACTCTCTACTATCCGACGCGATGGTTCCTGAATGCGCTGCGCGGCATCGACTCCTTCGTGTTCGCCCTGCTCTTCGTCGCCGCGGTGGGCCTGGGTCCCTTCGCCGGCGTGCTTGGCATCGCCCTGCACACCTGGGGGAGCACGGCGAAGCTGTGGGCGGAGGCGATCGAGAACATCCCCTCGCGCGCCCTGGAGGCGGCGGCCGCCACCGGCGCCTCGCGCATCAAGGTGCTGCTCTTCGCCCTGCTGCCCGACGTGGCGCCCAGCATGGTCTCGGTGGCCCTCTTCTGGTGGGAATTCAACGTGCGCGCCTCCACCGTGCTCGGGGTGGTGGGCGCGGGCGGCATCGGCCAGGAGCTGAAGAACTCGATGGACCTGCTCCTCTTTCCGCGGCTCCTCACTATCATCGCCATCATCCTGGCCATGGTCACCGTGATCGACGCGGGGAGCGAGTGGCTGAGGCGGCGTCTTGAGTAGCGCCACCGACCGGCCTCTCGTGCACGTGGCCAGCCTCGCCAAGACCTATCCGGGCGGCGTGGAAGCGCTCCGGGAGGTGTCTTTCGAAGTCGCACCGGGCGAGTTCGTCGGCATTCTGGGTCCGAGCGGCGCGGGCAAGACCACGCTCTTCCGCTGCCTCACCGGGCTCATCCGACCCGATCGGGGCGTGATCGAGATCCACGGACGCGACATCTGCCGTCTCGGCGGGCGCGATCTTCGCACGGCGCGGCGCGAGGTCGCCATGATCTTCCAGCAGTTCAATCTCATTCGCCGGCTGAGCGGCATAGAGAACGTGCTGGCTGGTCGCCTCGCCACCCTGCCGACGTGGAGAGTCCTCACCCGCAGCTTCGTGAAGGCGGATCGCCAGAAGGCGCTCTGGTGTCTCGACACCGTCGGCCTCCTCGACAAGGCTTACCGCCGGGCGGATCAGCTCTCGGGTGGGCAGCAGCAGCGGGTCGCCATCGCGCGCGCCCTCGCGCAGGAAGCGACGGTCGTGTTGGCGGACGAGCCCGTGGCGAGCCTCGATCCCGAGTCTGCCGCCGGTGTGCTCGACACGCTCCGCTCGGTGGCCGCCCAGGGGGTGGCGGTCATCGCGAGCCTCCACCAGGTGGGCCTCGCCCGCGACTACGCGGACCGTATCATCGCCCTGCGCGACGGCCGCATCCTCGACGATGCGCCGACGCGGAGCTTCGACGCGCGTGCCCTCGAGCAGATCTACGAGCGCAGCGTGGTGACGGCCGGAGGCCGCGTGGGTGGCTAGGGTGGCCGTCGAGTGGGACGCCGGAGAGCTGGGCTGCGGCGAGCTCGTGCTCGAGCTACGCTATCGCCTCTCCACCCTGCGCCCGGGCGAGCTATTCCGGCTCATCGCCCTCGACGCCGGCGCTCCCGCCGACATTCCCGCGTGGTGCCGCATGACCGGGCACACGCTCCTCGCCACCGAGCATCCCGTCTATCTCATCCAGCGCAAGGAGGACTGAATCATGGCCGGCAAATTCTGCGTCAGCATCACCCACGCCAAGGACAACACCGACAAGGCCACCGTGGGCTTCGTGGTCGCCAACGCCGCCGCGGGCTCGGGTAAGGAGGCGCTCGTATTCCTGAGCGTGGAGGGCGTGCGGCTCGCCCAGAAGGGCTACGCCCAGGACATCCACGAGGAGGGCTTCGCGCCGCTCCGCGAGCTCATGGAGAACTTCGCCAAGGCGGGCGGCACCATCTACGTGTGCTCGCCGTGCTTCAAGAAGCGCAAGCTCGACGAGAACAATCTCGTGGCGGGAGCGAGTATCGTGGGAGGGGCCAAGCTGGTGGAGTTCCTCTCCGACGGCAGCCCCTGCGTCAGCTACTGATGGCGGAGGATGCGGGGCATCCCTTCGAGGCGGACGCGAGCTTCGATGGGGGTGACCTCGACTGCGGCAACGGCCTCCTGCTGCTGATCCGTCAGCACATCGACCCGCTCGAGCCCGGGCAGCTCCTGGAGTTCCGATCGACGGAGGTTTCCGTCGAGGAGGATTTTCCCGCCTGGTGTCGCATGACGAGCAACGAGCTGGTATCAACGGTGCGACGGGGGCGGCAGCGGAGCTTCCTCGTGTGCAAGGGCCCGCTGTCCGCCCGGAGAGCGACGGCCCGAGCGGCGCGAGCGCCGCTGCCCGTGACCCACGCGGTGGCCGAGGTGCGCATCCCCGCCACGCTGCCTCCCCCCGCTCCGGCGCCCGCCATCCCGCCGTTGGCCGTCATGGGCATCGGGAGCTGGCCGCGTCCCCGCTGGATGCTGCAGGCCATTCACGACCGCATCGAGGGGCGGCTGTCCGAGGAGGAGTTCACCTCCACCGCGGAGGACGCGACGCGGCTCGCGGTGGCCGCGCAGGCTCGCGCCGACGTCGATGTGCTCACCGACGGCGAGCAGCGGCGGGACAACTACGCGAGCTTCGTGGGCGCTCGTCTCGACAACTGCCAGCTCATCCCCCTGACCGACCTCCTTCTCCTCGTGGACGACCCCGTGAAGTTCGAGCAGGAGATGCAATCGCTTGACGTGCCGGCTTCCGACGTGCGCCACCCTGCGCTCTTCGGTCCCCTCAGCCGGAGCCGCCCTCTCGCCGTCCACGAGCTCGAGTTCGTGCGGAGCCTGAGCGATCGGCCCGTGAAGGTCGCCCTGCCTGGACCCTACCTGCTCACCCGTACCATGTGGATGGAGTGCATCTCCGACCGCGCGTATCGGTCGCGGGAGCACCTGGCGGAGGACATCGTGCGGGTGCTCCGCGAGGAGCTGCACTTCCTCCTCGCCGCGGGGGCCGCTCTCGTGCAGCTCGACGAGCCCGTGCTCTCCGAGGTGGTGTTCACGGGAGCCAAGAGCGCGCGCAGCTTCATGTGCGGGGCGCTCAGCGAGAAGGGCGACGCCGGGCGCGAGCTCGCCTTTGCCACCCAGCTTGTCAATCGCGTGGTCGCCGGCCTCCCGCCGGAGCGGCTCGGCCTCCACATCTGCCGCGGCAACTGGACGCGCGACGAGCGGGCGGCTCTCGCCGGCGACTACCGGCCACTCCTCCCCGTTCTCCAACAGGTCGAGGTCGGCTCGCTCTTCCTCGAGCTCTGCACGCCGCGCGCGGGCGAGATCGAGGTGTTGAAGGAGCTGTCCGCGGAGCGCCGCATCGGCGTCGGCGTGGTGAACCAGAAGCTCGATCGCGTCGAGCCGGTCGAGGAGATCGCGGCGCGGGCGCGGCGCGCCGTCGAGACGTTCGGTCCCGAGCGGGTGCTCCTGACGCCCGACTGCGGCTTCGCGACCTTCGCGGACAGCCCGGTGACGAGCGCGGCCGTGGCTGAGGCCAAGCTCAGCGCCGTCGTGCAGGCGGCACGGCTGCTCCGACGAGGGTAGGGGCCCTTGACGGGCGAGGGCATCCCCCCCTAGTCTCAGGCGGGTCTGCCATCTTCCCTCAAACCGTTCGATCGACCGAATCTCCAGGAGGAATTCCCATGGCGATCAAGGTTGGTGACAAGCTGCCCGATAGCACGCTGACGGAGATGATCGAGACCGAAACGCCGGGCTGCACCATCGGCCCCAACGCGTTTCAAGTGTCGAACCTGACCAAGGGGAAGCGCATCGTCATCTTCGGGCTTCCCGGCGCCTTCACTCCCACGTGCTCGGCCAAGCACGTGCCCAGCTACACCACCAACTATGACAAGCTCAAAGCGAAGAAGGTCGACGAGATCTGGTGCGTGTCCGTCAACGACGCCTTCGTGATGGGCGCGTGGGCGAAGGATCAGAAGAGCCAGGGCAAGGTGCGCATGATGGCCGACGGCAGCGCGGCCTTCACCAAAGCGATGGGACTCGAGCTGGACCTCACCTCTCGCGGCATGGGCGTGCGCTCCCAGCGCTACTCGATGCTCGTCGACGACGGGGTGGTGAAGTCGCTCAACGTGGAAGCGCCCGGGAAGTTCGAGGTCAGCGACGCCGAGAGTATGCTGAAGCAGATCTAGTCGCGGTCGTCGCTCAGGACAGATGGGACGGGGTCACGGCGAGCGCTGTGGCCCCGCTGTCGGTTCGAGGCTCACGTCGAGCTGGCCGCTCGTATCCGCCTGCGAGCGCGCGATCTGCTCGCGGATGTCCTCCGACGTCGTGCCTCCCATCGGCGCCGGCCCGCTGTCGGGAGCGCTCTGCCACGAGTCGGGCGGGGGCGGCGTGGGCAGGACGGGGACCCATCCTCCGGGGCAATCCTGCACGTACGGATAGTACCCCTCGGGGCTCCGGCAATACGCCCAGTACTGGGGCGGCGCGTAGCCCGGCGACGGGTACGCGTACCAGTATGGCCAGGGGGCCACCACCGTGCCCCCGCCGAAGAAGTACACCGGCCCGCCCACGAAGCCGGAGCGGAAGGGGAAGCGCCCGGAGCGGAAGAAGACGGGCGAACGCGCGAAGAACGGCTGGCGCGCGAAGGTGTGATGGCCGAATCCCTGACCCTGCACGAAGCGGGACGATGGAGCGCCGCGCGGCACGAAACCCGGCGCCATCGCGCCCGTCGAGGGCCGTGCGGCCGGGCGACCGCCTCCGATTCCTCCGGAGCCGCCGGACCGCATGGCCTGACTGTGAGCCGCACCGGTGGCGAGGAGGACGAGCAGCATCGACATCACGATCGCCCAGGCGGTCTTCACGGCGCGCCCTCCTTCCCCATCTCGCCCCGGTGACGGGGCCCTCATCTTACTCCTCCGACGATACGGGCAGGGTCAGCGTCACGCGGCAGCCTCGCTCCGCTCCGTTGACCGTCTCCGCGGGGCCGATGGTGATGGCGCCGTGGTGGACCTGGGCGACACGCCCTGCCAGAGTCAGGCCGAGCCCGAAGCCGCGCGACGGCCGCCCCGGCGTTCGCGCGCGATCCAGCTGGTAGAAGGGCGCGAGCACGCGCTCGCGCTCCTCCGGAGGAATGCCGGGGCCGTCGTCGCTCACGGAGAGCTCGACCCTCCCGTTGTGCCGCTCCGCCATGAGGGCCACAGGCGGCGCGCCGTACTTGGCCGCGTTGTCCACGAGGTTCCAGAGCGCGCGGCGGAGCAGCGTGGGGTCTGCTTCCAGCTCGATAGCCGCCCCGGGCTCCATGCGCACGCGCTCGGGCCCGAGGCGCGGATCGAGGCGCGCGCGCTCGGCGAGGTCTTCGAGGAGGCTCCGCACCTCGACGTGCTCGAGATGCGGGGGCAGTCCCGTCACCTCGAGCCGGGTCGCCGTGAGCACGTCCTCGATCAGCCGCTCCAGCTCGTCGAGGTCGGCCTCCACGTCCTTGAGCCGCGCCTGGGCGGCGCCGTTGTGGGGCAGGAGCTCGAGGGCGACACGGATCCGCGTGAGCGGCGAGCGCAGCTCGTGGGAGATGTTGGCCATGAGCTCCTTCTGTCCGGCGATGAGTCGCTCGATGCGCTCGGCCATGTCGTTGAAAGCCCGGGTCAGGTCCGCCAGCTCGTCCGCGCCGCGCCGGCCGAACCAGCGGCTCCTCGTGCGGATGGGCACGCGGGCCGTGAGGTCGCCCGCGCCGAGCCGGCGCGCCGCCTCCGTGAGCCGCTCCACGGGGCGCGAGATGCGCCGGGCGAGGATGGCCGCCGGGAAGGCGAAGAGCACGAGGAGCAGGGTGAGGATGGTCGCGGGGCGGGTGAGCCCGTGCAGGCGCGACCGGCGATGCGCGGAGCTCTCCAAGGTGCCGATGACCGCGCCCGACTTCGGGTCACGTACGGGGGTGGCCACCGACCACTCGGGATCCGGCTGCACCATGCGGAGCCCGGTGCGCACCTGGGCGAGCTGCTCGGGCGTGAAGGCGGGCAGGTCGTTGCCCGCGGTGGTGAGCACGCGTCCCTGGATGTCGCGCGCCACGAGGTCGAGCTCGAGCTCCTCGTGGATCTGCTGCACCCGGCGCGCGAGGGCGGGCGGATCCCGGAACACCTCGGCCACGAGGGAGGAGATGTGGCGCGAGATGCGCCCGGAGGATTCCTGCACGAAGGCGCCGCGCGCCGTCCACGCGAAGACCACGCTCGAGACGACGGCCACCACCAGGAGCACGCCCAGGAAGTGGAGATAGATGCGCGCGAAGAGCCGGCCCATGTCAGTCGGGCGTGCGGGCGAGGAGATAGCCCACGCCCCGCACGGTCTTGATGAAGCGGGGTTCCTTGGGATCGGGCTCGAGCTTGGCCCGGATCTTCGCGATGTGGACGTCGATGGAGCGATCGAAGGCCTCCGCGTGGCCCTTGAGGGCGTCGAGGATCTGCTCGCGGGAGAGGACGCGGCCGGCCGCCCGGGCCAGGGTGGCCAGGAGCTCGAACTCGTGGTGGGTCAGCACGCGCCGCTTGCCCGCCACCGTCACCTCACGCGCGGAGAAGTCGAGCTCGAGCTGGCCGACGCGCAGCCGCGCGGGCGGATGCGCGGGCGTGGCCCGCCGCAGGAGGGCGCGGATGCGGGCGAGGAGCTCGCGGGGATTGAAGGGCTTGGCGAGATAATCGTCGGCGCCCACCTCGAGCCCCACCACCTTGTCCACGTCCTCGCCCTTGGCGGTGAGCATGATCACGGGGAGGCTCGAGCCTTCGGGGAGGGCGCGGATCCGCCGGCACACCTCGAGCCCGTCCATGCCCGGGAGCATGATGTCGAGGAGCACGATGTCGGGGCGGCTCTTATGGAGGGCGGCGAGGCCGCGCAAGCCGTCGCTCGCCACCGCCACGTCGATCTCGTGCTTGCCGAGGTATTCCGACATGAGCGTGCCCAGGCGGGCGTCGTCGTCAATGAGCAGCGCGGCGGTGCGGCGTGGCATGGCAGTTACCCTATCACCCCTCATCCTAGCCAGTGTGTGGCCCGCGTAAAGAAGTGTAAAGGGTTTCCCGGCCCGAGTCCTTGCGCGGGAGGGTCCCGCCACGTATTATCTAACTGGTTACAAAGTCATGGCCACCCTCGCCCTCCTGCGCTCGCGCGCTCGTCCGCACCATGTCGTGCGTCACCCGGCCCGCACCCGCGAGCGCATCCTCGCCGCCGCCCTGCGCGAGTTCTCCGAGAAGGGCTTCGCGGGCGCCCGCGTCGACCGCATCGCCCGCCGAGCCCGCGTCAACAAGCGGATGCTCTACCACTACTTCGGCAACAAGGAGAGCCTCTTCCGGGAGATCCTCGCTCGCAAAGTGCGCGAGCGCGCGGCGTGGGCGGTGACGGCGCCCGACGATGCCGCGGAGAGCCTCGCCTTCTGGTTCGATACGGCCTGCCGTGACCGCGACTGGGTGCGCCTCATGGAATGGGAGGCCCTCGGACGCGCGGAGAGCGCGGTGAACGGCGATGCGGAGCGGCGGGTCGCCTTCCAGAAGGGCGTGGGCGAGGTGCGCGAGCGCCAGGCGCGCGGCCTCCTCCGCGCCGACGTGGACCCCGGCCATCTGCTCCTCGCCATGGTCGCCCTCACCACGTTTCCCGCGGCCTTTCCGCAGTTCACGCGGCTCCTCACGGGCCTCCGCCCCACCGATCAGGCCTTCGTCACGCGGCACAGCGCGTTTCTCCGGCGTCTGGCCGACGGCCTCCGGCCCCTGCGGCATCGTCAGGCTGCGGAGGCGAGGCGATGAGCGAGCGCGGTTGCTCCGTCCTGCTCCTCGCCACCCTGGCCCTCGTGGCATGCTCGCGGGGCGAGGGCGACCAGGGCAAGGCCAAGGGAGCGCGTCCGCCCGCGGTGCCGGTGACGGCGGCGCGCGCCGAGGCGCGGGACATGCCCGTACAGATCCAGGGGATCGGCAACGTCCAGGCCCTCGCCACCGTGTCGGTCTACTCGCTCCTGAATGGGCAGATCTTCCAGGTGCACTTCAAGGAAGGGCAGGACGTGAAGGAGGGCCAGCTCCTCTTCACCATCGACCCGCGCCCGTTCGAGGCGGCCTTGCAGCAGGCGCAGGCGACGCAGGCGCAGCACCAGGCCGCGGTGGCCCAGGCCGAGGCGAACTTGGCGCGTGACCAGGCCCAGGCCGACAATGCCGCCATCGAGGAGGAGCGCTACAAGAAGCTCGTGCAGAACGGCCTCATCGCGCGCGAGCAGTACGACCAGATCCTCACCGCCCACAAGTCCGCCGTGGCCACCGTGGACGCCGACCGTGCCGCGGTGACCAACGCCAAGGCCCTCGTGCAGGCCGACGCCGCCATGGTGGAGAACGCGAAAGTGCAGCTCAGCTACACGGCGATCCGCGCGCCCATCGAGGGGCGCACGGGCAATCTCCTGATCCACCAGGGCAACGTGGTCAAGGCCAACGACATCGGCAATCCCATGGTGGTGATCAACCGCGTGCACCCGATCTACATCTCCTTCGCGGTGCCCGAGCGTTACCTCGCCCAGATCAAGGCGGCGCACGCAGCCGGTCCGCTCACCGTGGAGGCGACGCCGCAGGGACAGAGCACGGTGGCCCGCGGCACCCTCACCTTCGTCAACAACACCGTGGACACCACCACGGGGACGATCCAGTTCAAGGCGACGTTCGAGAACAACGACAACGCGCTGTGGCCCGGGCAGTTCGCCGCGGTGACCCTGACCATCCGCACCGAGCCCGGAGCGATCGTGGTGCCATCCCAGGCCATCCAGGCGGGGCAGCAGGGTCAGTACGTCTTCGTGGTCAAGCCCGACTCCACGGTCGAGTCGAGACCGGTCGAGGTCGCCTTCGCCAACGGGCCGACCACCGTGCTGCGTCAGGGAGTCAAGGCGGGCGAGCAGGTGATCACCGACGGCCAACTCCGGCTCGTGCCGGGATCCCGGGTCGACGTAAAGGCGTCGGGGCCGAGCTCGTCCACGCCGGCGGGTCCTTCACGATGAATACCGATCTCTTCATCAAGCGCCCCGTCATGACCACGCTCCTCATGGCGGGACTGCTTATCTTCGGTCTGATGGCCTACCGCCAGCTCCCGGTGAGCGACCTGCCCAACGTGGACTTTCCGGTCATCCAGGTTGCCGCGAGCCTGCCCGGCGCGAGCCCGGAGACCATGGCCTCCGCGGTGGCCACGCCGCTCGAGCGGCAGTTCTCCACCATCGCGGGCATCGACTCCATGACCTCCACGAGCGCGCTGGGGCTCACCCAGATCACCGTGGTGTTCAGCCTCGACCGCAACATCGACGCGGCGGCCCAGGACATCCAGGCGAACATCGCGGCCGCGCAGCCGCTGCTGCCGCCCGGCATGCCCACGCCGCCCTCGTACAAGAAGGTCAATCCCGCCGACCAGCCCATCCTCTATCTGTCCCTGAGCTCACCGACGCTGCCGCTCTACAAGGTGGACGACTACGCGCAGACCATCCTGGCCCAGCGCATCTCCACCATCACCGGCGTCGCCCAGGTGCAGGTGTTCGGCTCGCAGAAGTACGCGGTGCGCGTGCAGGTCGACCCGCGCGCCATGGCCACCCTGGGCGTGGGCATCGACGACGTGCAGAACGCCATCGCCCAGGCCAACGTCAACCTGCCCACGGGCACCATCTACGGCAAGTACCAATCCTTCAACGTCCAGGCCACGGGCCAGCTCACGAATGCGGATGCCTACAAGCCGCTCATCGTCACCTACCGCAACGGCTCGCCGGTGCGGCTCGAGCAGATCGGCAACGTGCTGGACAGCGTGCAGACGGACAAGGTCGCCTCCTGGTACAACGACGAGCGCGCGGTGATCCTCGCCATCCAGCGCCAGCCCGGTACCAACACCATCGAGGTGGTCGACTCGATCAAGAAGATCCTGCCGAGCTTCCAGGCCCAGCTGCCCGCCTCCGTGAGCCTCAACACGCTGTACGACCGCTCGGCGTCGATCCGCGCCTCCGTGCACGACGTGCAGTTCACCCTGTTCCTCGCCATCACCCTCGTGGTGCTGGTCATCTTCCTGTTCC
>JBKOVG010000431.1:0-5628 GCA_046723845.1 Candidatus Methylomirabilota bacterium
CGCTAGAGCCTCGCTCACGACCTCGAGAAGGAGCGACAGCTCCCACGGTTTCGGAAGGAACATGGTCATGCCCTCGCGGAGACTGCTCGTCACTATCGGATCCTGATGCCCACTGGACAGGATTAGGGGAAGGCTCGGGCGGCGGCGGCGAATGCGACCCATCATCTCCTCCGCTCCGACGTCCGGCAGGTGGAGGTCCAAGATGACCGCCGCGATGTCGTCCCGGGAGTCGATCAGGTGCAGCGCTTCCCGCCCGTCGCGCGCGGAGACGACAGCGAATCCCTCGCCTTCTAGGGCGAGGGCGGCCACCTCGCGCACCATCGGCTCGTCGTCCACCACGAGGATCGAATGTCGGAGATGCCCGTCGCGGGCAGCCTCGCCCCCGGAACCCTCCTCGCGTCTCAGCGGGATTGCCGACGGGGAAGAGACGATGGGAAAGAAGACGCGGACCGTTGTGCCGCGGCCGATCTCCGACGTCACGACGAAGGCGCCGCGATGGGCCCGTACGATCCCGTGGACGGCGGGCAACCCGAGGCCCCGTCCCGTCACCTTGGTGGTGAAGAACGGCTCGAGCATGCGTCGACGCGTCTCCTCGCCCATGCCGGAGCCCGAGTCGCTGATCTCGAGACAGACATAGTCGCCGTCCGGGATCTGCCACTGCGTGGAGGCGTCCTCGAAGTCCGCCCGTGTGAAGCGCCCGAGCCGGGCACGGACCGCGATGGTCCCCGGACGGTCGCCGATGGCCTCGACAGCATTCGTGATGAGGCTCACGACCATTAAGCGCATCTGCTCGGCGTCGGCGTCGATCCCCGGCATGTTCGGAGGCAGATCCTGCTCGACCGTCACGTGCTCCGGCAACGCGGCGCGCATGAGCCGCAGCAGCTCGTCCACCAGCGCTGAAAGGTCGATCGACGCCATGACGAGCCGGGCCCGGCCGGAGTAGACTTGGAGCTTGTGGCAGAGGTCGGCGGCCACGTTCGCGGCCGCCACGACCTGGCTCCAGCGGCCGCGGGCGGGACTGGACTCGGGGAGCCGCGCCAGCTCCAGGTTGGCAAGGATGGTCGTCATCAAGTTGCCGAACTCGTGAGCGATCCCACCGGCGAGGATGCCGAGACTCTCGCGCCGCTGGGCCTCGAGGACCTTGGCTTGGAACTCCAGGTGGGCTTGCTCCGCCCGCACACGGCGTGAGATGTCGCGGCCGAGGAGGAGCAGCGTGAGCCGTCCCGCGCAGTCGATCGCCCGCCCATAGACCTCGACCGGCATGACGGACCCGTCCTTGCGCCGGTGCAGGCTGTCGAAGAGGACGACTTCGCCTGCCAGCGCGCGGCGGATCTGCTCGTCCACGGGGTCCCGCGCGCCCGGATCGGCGAGGAGGGTGATGGGCCGACCGCTCAGCTCCGACGGGCTGTAGCCGGAGAGATGGCAGGCCGCCTCGTTGGCGTAGCGCACAGTGAGGGAGGACGGGTCGTGGGCGTCCACCAGGAGCATGGCGTCGTGAAGACGGTCGCCGACAGCGCGGAACAGCTCCTCGCCCTCGCGCAGGGACTGCTCGGCCCGGATGCGGCGATCAGCCTCAATGGCTAGGGAGACGAAGTCCCCCACCGAGCCCGCGAACGCTTGCTCATCGGCGCTCCACTGTCTCGGCGGCCCGACGTGTTCGTGGCACACGACGCCGGCAAGCTCTCCGCCTTGATAGAGCGGCGCGTCGAGCAGCGTCGTGATGCCCCGCGGCTGTAGGTAGCCGGCCAGCTCGCGGGTCCGCGGATCATTGAGGGCGTCGAAGGCGGCCACGGTACGAAGCTCGGCGAGGGCCGCGAAGTACGATGGAGCGAGCGAGGCGAGGATCTCGTCGCCCTGCGTGTGCCGGTTCATCCCGCGCTCGTAAGCCTGAATGCAGCGAATCCGCGTCCGCGCGCGGTCGAACATCCAGATGTTCACCCGCTCGACCTGAAGGGCGGCGGCGGCCGCCTCGGTAATGGCGCGAAGCACGCCGGAGAGGTCGCCGTCCTCCATGACCGTGCTGCGCGCCAGCCGAGCCAGGACGCTTCCAAAATCGACCGTTCGGGCACCCATGTGTCAAGTCTCCCACCGGCGAGGTCGGGCCGGACAAGCGGCGGCAGAGCCACTTCGACCACTCGCAGGAACTGTTCCGGATATGACACAAGTCTACCCGGTTTGCCCGCCATCTGCCGTAGAGGTCTACGAGAATGCGGGTCGTGGCGGGAGGCAGGTCGAGTCCTCAGCGTCAATGTCACGAAATGACATTTCCACGACGCGGACGCCGGGGACCCTCGTCGCATCTCGGCGGCGAGCGCGTCTTGGCCCTCACGTGGTGGTGCTGGTCCAGCCGGTTCGGCTACGCAGGAGCGCGACGATTTCCGCGGTCGCAGGCGGGGCGCCGCCGAGCGGCACCACGTACGCGGCGAGCCGATCGTAGCGCTTGAACATCGGCAAGAGCCAGACCCCGAAAGAGTCGATACCGGTGAAGATGATCGCGCCCTCGGCCTGGTACGTCCGATCTCGCGCCAGAAGTCCTGGGGCATCTCGGTCCAGTGGCGCGTCGGCTTGATGTGATGTCCGATGTGGTAGCCGTCGTTGAAGCAGCGTGTGTTGTAGTCAACACTAGGCCCCTCCGGCAGCGGTTGCCCCCTCGGGGTCCCCGTCCCCATGACGTAATCTGCCAGACTCGGACGCCGGCCCCCCAAGGGGCGATGCCACAGCCCAGCCCAGGCCAGGAATCGTCCGCAGCTATTGGGCCTCCTCTAAGGTCCGCCAGCAGGGGATCGACCTCAGTGGCCACGGCCGTAATCTGGGCTCTGAGCCCATCCATGCGCGCTTGCCCTCGTCACGCGTGTTCCCCCGCAAGAACGGGCACCCGGAGGTAGTTCCCCGCGTGGATGGCGGCAATGGGGTCCACGGGCAACAGCGTGCCTTCGGGGAATCGGACCGGAGCCCGCGAGCTCCAGCGGCGCGAGCTTGGTCAACAGCGTGGAGAACAGTGTGGCCGGGCTCTTCGCGCGCAGGTAGGCGGCAATCTGCGCGGGCGTCTGGCTCGCCACGTAGGCCTGGGGAGAATCCCGTGACCCACCAACCGCTCACCGGCGTTGGAAGGGCGCGCTGACCTAACGGGGCCTCGCCGCTCGCTCCGCCGCGAGCTGGCCCTGGCGGGCGTAGTCGATGGTCTCGCCCAGGATGCGCGCCATCTCCTGCGGCGCGTGGAAGCCCATCGAGTTCTCCGCCGCGACGAAGTCGAGCCGCCACTGGGCCTTCCGGTGGAGCACGGCGGCCTCTTTGAGGCTCTCGTCCGAGGCACCGCCTTCTTCGCAGCCACGATGGCGTCCAGCATGTCGGTGGTGGCCTTCGCCGCCCGCTGCAGGAGCGCGTAGTGGCGGTCCTGGATCGCGAGCACGCGTCCCGTGAGCTCGCCCTCCGGCACGGCGTGGCAGGTCTGGCAGGCGCGGTTGACGTTCAGCAGCGGGCTCCGCACCCAGTGGTCGCTCACCTTGAGCGCGCCCACACGCTGATATGGCATGTGGCAGTCGGCGCACGCGACCCCGGCGCGCGCGTGGACGCCCTGGTTCCAGACCTCGAACTCCGGATGCTGCGCCTTGAGGACCTTGTTGCCAGTCTCGGCGTGCGTCCAGTCCGAGAAGCCTTCCTTGTCGTAGTACGCCTCGATCTCCTCGACGCGCAGCCCGTTCGCCCAGGGGTAGGTCACCACCTTGCCCGGCCCCTTGAAGTAGTACTCGACGTGACACTGGCCGCACACGAACGCGCGCATCTCCTGGCGTGAGGCGTCCCGGTTCGGATCGTAGTCGGCGACGCCTTCCTTGGCCTTGAGGGTCTTGATCCCGTTGATGAAGCCCGGGCGGGTGACCCGGAGCGCCATGGTCTTGGGATCGTGACAATCCGCGCACGCGATCGAGTGCTGCACGAGCGGCTGCCCTCTGTCGTCCTTCATGCCGCGCGCTTCCTGGTACGGCAGCCCGGAGACGATCTCGAAGCCTTTCATCACGTCGCCCTTGCCGGCGAAGCGGTAGAGGGTGAGGTTCGAGGCGTGGCACTGGATACAGGCGCCCGGCTGCTGCTTCTCCGTCACGCGCCGGGTCTGCTCCTGATCGAAGAGGGCGAACGCGTGCCCGCGGCGATCGCGGTAGTCGAGGGAAAAGGCGTAGCCCGCGAAGATGCGCTTGAGCCAGGGATCGCGGTCGAGCTTCTGCGCCGCCGGCCCGCCATCGCTGGCGCCCGGGCCCCGCCCGCCGTACTTGGTCGTGGTGGGCGTTGCCGTCTTCAGATACGAGTCGTACTCGTACGGCCAGTTCTGTCCCCACACCTTGGGGTCGAGCGTGTCCTCCGTCACCTCCACCACGCGCACGAACGGCTGCCGGGCCTCCTGCTTGCGCTCGAAGATGTTGGTGAGGAGCGCCAAGAGGAGCACGGTCAGCCCGGCCACGCCGACGAACCCCAGCGCGGCTAGGAGCCATCTGCGGCGGCCGCGTTCGGAAGCCTGCTCGGAAGTCATCGCGTCCTCCCTTCCCCGGCCCGCATGTCAGCCACCTGCCCCGTGTCCGGCTCGGGCATGGCAATGGAGGCAGTTGAGCTCCTGACCGGGCGGCCCGGGGCTCCCGGCGATCGCGTGGACAAGCTCATCGTGGCAGCGCACGCAGTTCGCCTGGACCAAGCGGCTGTCGCGAGGTGTGATCTCGATCGGCTCCTTGAAGTTCTGCAGCGTGAAGGCCGCCGAGTGGCGGAACCCGTGCTCTGTCTTGGCGATCCACTTCGCGAGCCCCGCGTGCGGCAGGTGACACTCGACACAGGTGGCGACGTGCCGATGCCCGCTCTTGAGCCACGCGTCGTACTGCGGGTTCATGACGTGGCAGTTCACGCACGCGCGCGGATCCGTGGAGAGGTAGGAGAAACCCTTGGCGTAGACGAACGTGAAGGCGCCGATCCCGGACGGGATCGCAACCAGACATGCCACGAGCACGATGAGACCTGACCGTTTCATCGACGACGCTGTCTCCGCGCCGGTGGCCCTCGAGCGATGGCGCGTAGGAAACATAGAGCGCCTTATCGGCCGAGGGCGGCCCAGGCCGGGTGGCGGGCGTCAACACCCGGGGCACGGAACGCGCGGCGCGGGATCGGGAACGCCGTCACGAGCGCGACCATCGGTCCGGTGATTCTGATCCAGCACCCGGTCGGCGTCAAGCGCCGCGGGCGGCGGGCAGAGGGCGAGGGCGGCGCCGGACTTCTCCGAGCGTCCTCGCTCGGCTCCTCTGGCCACCTGACCTGGCCCAGCGCCGTTCTTGTGAATGCCGGCTGCACCGGCTAAGCCGGGTCCGCGATCGTGAGCTTCCGGGACTTACCCAACTGGTACTGGGTGGCTAACGGGTCCGTGGGTGGAGGCTTCAGAAGACACCGCCTGCCGGCTCACTCGTGACAGTGCTAGGTGCCGAGCGACCCACGGAGGATAGGCAACATCAACGCCCTCCGGCGGCGGGCACCCTCCTCGTGGCTGTCTCTTATACACATCTGACGCTGCCGACGAGTTCTGTCATGGGGGGGGGTGGGGGGGGGGGGGGGGGGGGGTGGGTTGGGGGGGGGGGGGGGGGGGGGGGGGGGGGGGGG
>JBKOVG010000095.1:0-3494 GCA_046723845.1 Candidatus Methylomirabilota bacterium
AGGTAGGCGCGGCAGGCTATGACGGGAGAACGGGGTTAATGTCATCTACACTCCCTCTCAGCTCCATCCACAATCATTTGCTTCTGCTCTCTGATTCTAAGCGCCGTCAGATCCTTGTAAGGATAGGCGTTTGCGGGCCGGATGTCCGGGAGGATTTTGAAGCCTATGACAAAAGGACTTTCAGCGGTCAGAAAGCTGTCGGGCTTCGGCTGCATTCGAGGGAATGGGGTTACGAGGGTTTGGGGGACCCAGCCAGCCCGTTCGAGAACCACTTGCTTCGTAGACGTAGCGCGGGATCTGTTTGATCGGGCATAAAGAGGCTCCGCCAGTTTGCCCTCTCGAAGTCGGGGCCAGGTTTTCGAGACGCACTTGACGTAGGGCCTTTCTTTGCACATCCTCCGGTGTGTCGGCTTGGCTGCCCCACGCCGCCGGCGATCATCCCTTCAACGTCCGCTCCCGGCAGGAGGAGATCCCATGAGGATGACAAGGCTGTTATCGCTGGTTGTCGTGTCGGTGTTCCTGTTCGCGTCTGGCCCGGTTTGCGCCCAGCAACCGGTGGCGCCGCCCCCGCCGCAGATCCCCTACGGCGCTCCGATCAGCCTGGAGCAGGCCAAGAAGGCCGTGGCAGCAGCCGAGGCCGAATCGAGGAAGAACAACTGGAACATGGTGATCGCCGTCCTGGATACGGGCGGCCACCTGATCATGCTGGAGCGCATGGACGGCGTGCAGCTTGGCAGCATCGGAGCCGCCCAGGACAAGGCGTACTCGGCGGTCATGTACCGGCGTCCCACGAAGGTCTTCCAGGATCTCGTCGCTCAGGGCGGGGCGAACATCCGTCTTCTTGGACTGCGAGGCGCCAGCGTGCTCGAGGGCGGCATCCCGATCATCGTGGACGGCAAGCTCATCGGCGCCATCGGCGTGTCCGGCCACACGTCGGAGCAGGACGCGCAGGTCGCCAAGGCCGGTGCCGATGCCTTGAAGTAAGCGCGCTCAGCGGCGGGTCGGTGTGGCTTCGTCGGCCCGCCGGTGGGCGCGGGCGGTTCAAGGATCGTGTGGGCCGCGCCGCGTTGAAGGAGATTTTCGGAAGGGGCGTTCCCGTACGTCGCGAGGGCCTTGAGCTGGTCGATGTTTTCGAGGAGTTGGGATCTAAATTAGCGCAGCGTTGGGTCATCAGACACACCCTGAAGCGGGCAAGAAATGGTGCGAGCCGTGCGCTAGCGTGGCGTTCATGTCCTTAGTTCTCCACCAGACCCCAAGCACTCCCCCCAAAAGGGGTGAGTGATCTGGGCAGTCCAAAACCTCCAAACCAAGGGGGCAACGTCGAGCCCCTTGGTGCAGTTAAAATCGATGCTCAAAAGCAAATAATGGTTCTGGCGAGGGGCTAACGCTCAGGATCACGCACGGCCGAAGGCCGCCGGGTGAATCCTGTAGTTAGGCATGGCGCTGACTCAGAAGGTGACGACATAGGCAATGTCAGTGAGCGGACGAATGGTTGAATCGCCGACGAGGCTCCGAAGGCGAGCCTCAGAGAAATGCTCAGACCGAAAGCCCCCTTCTGTCTCGAGATACTCGCGCGTCTCCTCCAACACAGCGTGTCCCAACCGGCTATACCATTCTCGACGGGACGGCACGAAGGCTTCCCAATAGACCGACAGGAGTCGCGTGTGGGGCTTGGGGGCCAGTCGCCGCATGTCCCTCAGGACGCCGGTCTTGTCACTCATGGTTCCCCACGTGTTGGTGAGGCACATCGCGACGTCAAACGCGGCCACGACGGGAATGGCGGCGGTCGCATCGGCGGTGATGAAGTACGGGTGGCGGCCGCCGGCGCGACGGGCGGCCTCGGCGATGTAGCTATGCTCATAGTCCACTCCGACCCCAAATCTGAGACGGTCTCTGAGCAAGAGCAGATGCCGACCCGTGCCACAGCCAACATCGATCACGCGCATCCCTTGCGTCACAACATCGTGGAGGAGGTTGAGCTCAGCACGCAAGAAGGCTCGGATCTCGGGCGGCTGCGTGGTCGGATCCAGAGCCCTATTCAGTAAGCCACCTGCATAGACTTCGTCGTTCGCCATGAGTCCCCTCTAATGACAGGACGCGCTGCCCAACGCTGGCAGTGAGCGGCGGCGGCGAGCGAATGCGAGCCGGCCGGCCGCTCCACTGCCATCTTCGGCGCCGAATCAACGCAAGCCGTCATTCGACTATCTGATCCGCTCGCGACACGAGCGACGGGGGGACCGTCAGACCTATGGCCTTGGCCGTCCTGTTGTTGATCACCAGCTCGAACGTTGCTGGTTGCTCAACAGGAAGGTCGCCTGGCTTCGCGCCCTTCAAGATCTTGTCCACGTAAGCGGCGGCACTCTTCCAGTGATCCAGAAGGTTTGGACCGTACGACATGAGGCCCCCAACCTCGACGTATACCCGAGCGGGATATATCGCGGGCAGCCGGGTCCCGGCCACTGCGGCGACGAGTCGAGCACGGTGTGTCACGAAGAGAGCGGTATCGGCGTGCAGCACACCGTCGATGCCGCGGAGAGCCTTGAGCGCGGGCGCAAAATCGTCCGCGCCGCGCACCGGCACCGCTTCGAGCTGCATGCCCAACGCGCGCGCGGCGGCCTCCGCCCCCTGCAACTGGATTCGGTTGGTCGGATGCGGCGGATGCGACAGCATTGCGACTCTCTTGAGCGTGGGAACGAGCTCCTTGAACAGCTGAACGCGCTTTCCGGCCATATCCCCGGCACTGACGGCGACGGCGACTCCCGTGATGTTCCCGCCGGGGTGTCTCAGATTCGGGATAAGGCCAATCTCGACCGGGTCCAACACGCCGACAAAGACGATTGGTATCGACGTGGTGGCTCGCTTGGCGGGCAGCGCGCCCGACGACGCCCGCGCCACGATGATGTCGACATTTGATCGCACCAACTCGTCGGCGAATCGCGGGAGTTGGTCCAGGCTGCCGTCGGTCGACCGCAACTCCCAGACGAGGTTTCGACCTTCGACGTATCCTCGTTCCCGCAGATCCTGCTGAAGCGCCTCGAAATAGACCTTGGGTGGCTGCCCTTGGCTCAGGAATCCGATCCGGTAGACCTTTCCGGCAGGCTGCTGTTGCGCTTGTGCATCGCCGATGGGCCAGGAGACGGAACTCACGGGAACCGACAGGAACGCCAAAAGGACGGACGCGCCAACCCGAACCGCCATCGCTGCGTGGCGAAGGCGAAGCCCGGAATCAAAGGCATTCATCGGCACAACTCTCCCTGGTGCGGCGAACGGTTGAGCTAAGCCGCCCCGGAGGCCGAAGGCCGGGAGGGGTCGGCTTGAGCGATTTGTTAGACGCCCTCAAACGGCAACTAGCCACCGCGAGTACGCACCCCTATCAGGTCTGTACCTGTCACATGTGCTCATCGGGAAGTCTGCTGCCCGAGCTCTTGGGCAAGCCCGATGAGAATTCCCTCGGGGCCCCGCATGTAGCAGAGCCGATACGTGTCTTCGTACTG
>JBKOVG010000185.1:0-11126 GCA_046723845.1 Candidatus Methylomirabilota bacterium
CTCATCGCCGGTGCGCAGCACGGTGCGCAGCAACTCTGCCCGCGCATTCCGAAGGCGCTCGCGAAACTCGATCACCGCGTCGGCGTCACGCAGTGCTGGGTTCTCTTTCATCGCGGCCCTCCCCGGGGGATCCGCCGTGCGGAAGCGGCACGCCTCCCGGAACCTGAGCCTCTGCCGCAAACGGGAACAGGAGGACGACGAGCGCCGCTCGTCCCGCCGACTTCACGGCGCTACTTGGCGCCGGGATAGTTCTTCAGCCAGTCCGCCTTGACATCCTTGGCCTTCTGCTTGTCCTTTTCGGTCATCAGCCACTTCCCGCGATCGTTCAGGTCGTCAGGCTTGAAGGTGTCCTTCTTGGGCATTGCCACGGTGTGACAGTACTGGCAATTCTGCGCGGGAAGGCCGGCCGCCTTCGCCTGCGTCAGCATCTGGGGCGTGGCTTCCGCCGGCAACGCCACGAAGGCGGACAGGATCGCGCCGGAGGCGAAGGTCAGAACACCGAAGGTCGTGCGGGTCGAGCGGCTCATGGGTCGACCTCCTTCTCGAGAAACGGGTGGTTGGATACCCGGCTAGAAGATAGCAGGAACTTCCAGCGTCGTGCGCCACATGATGGCGGATCCGAACCCGGGGGCCGGCGGGCCGGTGCTCTCCGTGGCGCGCCGACCTATCTGCCGCGCACGGTGAGCACGGGACAGGGCGCGGCCGTCACCACCCGTGACGCGACGCTTCCCAGGAAGAGCTTGGCCAGCCCGGTGCGCCCATGCGTGCCAATGACGACCACGTCCGCCTTCTTCGCTCGGGCCGCCCGCACGATCTGCTCGTCGGCCACCCCTTCGCGGATCACGGTGCTCGTCCGCACGCCGGCCGCCTTCGCCTTGTCCTTGAGAGCGGCCAGCCGCTTCCCGGCGTATCTCTGCGCGGAGGCTTCCAGGTCCTCATAGACATTGGGCGGGATGTACCCTTCGCCCGCGATGGGCATGGGCGGCGCTAGCACGTGGACGAGGACGAGCTCGCTGCGGTCCTTCTTCGCCATGGCGACGGCACGCTTGAAGGCGGCCGTCGAGGCTGAGGAAAAATCGGTCGGATGCAGGATGCGGCGGAATCGGCTCATGCGCGGTCTCCTTTGGGCGCCGGTGGATCAGCCACGTCACGTGCGTGGGCGCCCGCTCAGGATATCGCGCTCGCGTCGCGCGTGCAGGCCTCCCTTCGCCTACCTCGGCCTTGCGCGGGGCGAGGCGCCGCCCCCGCCGTACTCGAACCGGTAGCGCGTGCGGCTCATCGACTCCAGGCGGGGCGTGCTCAGCGAGAGGGTGGCGGTCTCGCCGGGCCCCAGGCTGGCTGGCATGGGCGACGCGGTGCGCGCCCACAGGATCTTGCCGAAGAAGTCGTAGAACTCGACGGTCACCCGGAGCCCATGCACGGGGGAGGGCGAGACGTTCTTGAGCAGAACGACGTGCTGGACGATCGGACGCTGCTTCGTCCCCCCAGGCGTGCGGGTCTCCTGCACGACCACCACCGGATCGGTCGCCTCCGCGCCGGCAGCAAGGGCGAGAAGCGACAGGGCGAGCGTGGTGATGATGACCGGCTTCATGCCCCGCGAGGCTAGAAGCCCGACCCTCCAGCGTCAATGTCCAGTGTTCGATACGGCGGCTGGCTCGACGCGGTCGCGCCGCTCAGTCGAGCTCGACGTCGGGCTCACGCAGGAGGGCGTCGGGCACGGGCTGGCCGGCCTTGCGCCGCGCCTCCGCTCGGGCCTTCAAGGCATCGGAGTAGCAGGCCACGAACGGGCGATACTCGGTGCGCGAGTCGGCATCGGCGTGGATCGTGAGGCCGCCGTCCAGGTCCACCTGATCCACGTGAATGGTGTGGAAGCGCGTCTCGCACTGATAGGCGACCTCCACGAAGATCTCGTGCATCGCCTTCTGCTCGGGAGTCAGGTTTGCGGGGGCGCATCCTGCGCCCACCAGGGCCATCAGCATCGCGATTCGCAGGTTCACGATCGCCACCTCCCGTCGGCTCCGCCATCCTAACAGCGGTGATGCTGAGGTTCCACCGCGCGTCGTTGACGGTCCGCGGCCCCTGTGCTATGACCAGGGCCCCCGGCCGGCGGACGCGCGCGGCCAGCCACGAGTGAACCCAGAGGAGGCACGGCCATGCAGCGTACACGCGTCACTCTCACCATCGTGCTCGGCGCCGCCCTCGCTCTCGTGAGCGCCATCGCCTTCCTCGACGCCCAGGACGCCACCGAGGTCAAGCTGGGCGCGTTCATGCCCATCTCCGGCATCAGCGCCGACGTGGGGGCCCAGATCAAGGCGGGCACGGAGATCGCCGTGGAGCGGGCCCACGAGCAGGGCCTCAAGCTGGGCGGCAAGCCCATGCGCGTCCGCGTCATCTGGTACGACGACGAGGGCAAGGCCGACGTGGGCCTCAACGTGGTCACCCGCGCGCTCACCGTGGACAAGATCAACGTGGGGGTGGGCGTGCTGTCGAGCGACGTGTTCCTGCGCGTGATGGACGAGTTCCAGAAGGCCTCCGTGCCCGTCATCACCTGCTGCTCGGCCTCCCTCAAGATCGGCGAGCGCATCGCGGCGAACAAGATGGGCTACGTGTTCCAGCTGAGCCCCACCGCCAACGACATCGTGCGCTCCCTGGTCGCCGCGGTGCACGAGACGCTCAAGCCCAAGAAGGTCGCCCTCCTCAACGAGAACACCGACGCCGGCCGCGATTTCTCGCGCATCTCGCGCGAGTGGTTCCAGCAGAACGCCAAGGAGGTGGAGGTGGTAGCCGACGAGTTCGTGGACCGCGGCGTCACCGATCTCACCCCGCAGCTCGCGAAGATCAAGCGCGTGGGAGCCCAGGCCATCATCGGCGAGATCTACGGCTCGAGCGGGCCGGTCCTCTTCAACCAGTGGTACGAGCTGAAGGTGCCTGCCCTCATCGCGCACATGGGCGCCACCGTGGCTGCCCAGAGCTTCATCGATCAGCACGCCAAGGTCGTGGACGGCGCCATCATCAACAACCGCTGGTGGCCCGCGCGGTACTCCGAGGTGTCGGAGCCGATGATGACCGCCTATCGCAAGAAGGCCAACACCGACGCGACCAACTTCGTGGTGCAGGCCCACGACGCGACCCTCGTCGCCCTCGAGGCCATCTCGCGGGCGGGCAGCTTGGACCCGGAGAAGGTCCGCGCCGCCATCGAGAGCGGTACCTTCGCCACCGCGTGGGGCACGCGCAAGTTCACCCCTCTCGCCGAAGGGCACCGCATGCCGATCCAGACGGTGGTGATCCAGGTCCAGGGCGGCAAGAAAGTCCCGATCTTCCCCGCCTCGGTCGCCGCCAACTCCGGGGGCAAGTTCGTGCCGGTGCCGCCCTACGCGTGGGAGAAGAAGTGAGGCGCCGTCCCGGCGCATGAGCCCGTCCATCGCCGGCGCCGCGCCGACGCTGGCGGTGTCGGGGCTGACTAAGATCTTCGGCGGCCTCCGCGCGGTGAGCAACTGCTCGTTCGAGGTCGCGCCGGGCACGGTGGTCGGCCTCATCGGCCCCAACGGCTCGGGCAAGACCACCGTCTTCAACCTGATCACGAATCTGCTCCGCCCCGACGCGGGGGCCGTGCATTTCGGGGGCCGGCGCGTCGACGGCCTCAAGACCTACGAGATCGCGCGGCTCGGCATCGGGCGGACCTTCCAGGCGGTCAAGATCTTCCGCGATCTCTCGGTGTGGGACAACCTCTCCATCGCGGCCATGGGCCGTGATCGAACCGGGTGGGAGCCGGCGGCGGCGAGCTGGCTCGAGCGCCTCGGCATGACGCACCTGCGGGAGGATCCGGGCGAGCGTCTCTCCGTGGGGCAGCAGCGGCTGCTCGAGCTGACCATGAACCTGATCGTGGACCCGCCCTTCCTCATGCTCGATGAGCCGCTGGCCGGCATGCACCCCGTGGTCCGCCAGCGCATCGCCGAGACCATCCGCGCGCTGCGCGGCGAGGGACGCACCTTCCTCGTCATCGAGCACGACATGGCCTTCGTCATGGAGCTCTGCGACAAGCTCGTGGTGATGGATCACGGGCTCAAGATCGCCGAGGGCAAGCCGGAGGACATTCGCCGGGATCCCCACGTCATCGACGCGCTGCTCGGGCACCGTCAGCGCGCCGCTCCCGCCTGATGCTCGAGGTCGCGGAGGTCCGCTCGGGCTACGGGCGGCTCGAGATCCTCCAGGGCGTGTCGCTGTCGGTGGCCCCCGGCACCATCGTGGGAGTGATCGGCCCCAACGGCGCCGGCAAGTCCACCCTCCTCAAGACGATCTTCGGCTACCTTGCCCCCTTCGCCGGCCGCATCACCCTCGAGAATCGAAGCCTGGTCGGCCTTCGGCCCGACCAGATGCTGAAGCTCGGCGCGGGCTTCGTGGCCCAGGCGGGCGGGCTCTTCGCGGAGATGACGGTGCACGAGAACCTGCTCCTGGGCGGCTACGGCCTGGCCTCGCGCCGCGAGCTCGCGGAGTCCGTCGACGCCGCCTACGAGCGGTTCCCTCGCCTGCGCGAGCGACGGCGCCAGCCCGCGGGCAGCCTCTCGGGCGGCGAGCAGCGCGCCCTCGCCCTCGCCCGGGCCCTCGTGACGCGCCCGCGTCTCCTCCTGCTCGACGAGCCCTCGGCCGCCCTCGCCCCGCGCTTCATCGACGAGGTCTACGCGGCCATCGAGGCCCTCAACCGATCGGGCCTGGCCCTCCTGATCGTCGAGCAGAATGTGGAGATGATCCTGAGCGTGGCCCATCGCATCTTCGTGCTCGACCTGGGAACGAACGCCTTCGACGGCGCACCCGCCGAGCTGCGCCAGACCGATCGCATCCGCCGCCTCTACCTGGGAGAGGGCCGAACGGAATCTCATGCCGGGTAGCCGACCGACCGCCGCGCGTCTCGAGCGCCGGCTTTGCCGGCGCAATCCCGTTCCGGGGGGGAGGTTCGGAAGGGGGGCAACGCCCCCCTCCGAGGATCATGGAATCCCTGCTTGAGTTCCTGATCCAGGGGATCGTGCTGGGTGGCCTCTACGCGCTCTTCGCGGTCGGACTCACCCTGATCTTCGGCGTGCTGAACGTGATCAACGTGGCCCACGGGGAGTTCTTCGCGGTGGGCGGGTACATCCTCTTTACCGCCCTCGTGCTCCTCCACGTCCCTGCGGCCCTCGGGGTGGTCGCGTCCGGCCTCGGGGCCTTCCTCCTGGGCCTCGCCGTGTATCCGCTCCTCATCGCGCCGGTCAACCGCCGGCTCGGGCGCCGTCCCGCTGGCTCCCTCTATCTGGTGCTCACCCTCGGGCTCTCCACCTTCATGCAGTCCTCCCTTCTCGCCATCGGCGGCGGCGACTACCGTCAGGTGCCGCCCCTCGTGCGCGGGATCCTCGAGATCGGCCCCACCGGCGTGAGCTATCAGCGCGTGCTTGTCCTCGTGGTCGCCACCATCCTCCTCGCCGCGCTCTTCGCCTTCCTCCGCTGGCATCGACAGGGCCTGGCCGTGCGCGCGGTGTCCCAGAACCCGGAGGCGGCCCAGGCCATGGGCATCCATCTCGCCCGCATCTTCTCCCTCACCCTCGCCCTCGGCGTCGCCCTCGCCGGCGTGGGCGGCGCGCTGATGGCGCCGCTCTTCAACGTGTACCCCGCGGTGGGATTCCCGCTCACCATCAAGGCCTTCGCCATCACCATCCTGGGCGGCATGGGCAACCTCGCCGGCGCGCTCCTCGCGAGCCTGATCATCGGCGTGGCGGAGTCGATGGTGGTGATCGTGGTGCCGTCCCAGTGGCAGAACGGCGTCGCCTTCCTCGTCATGATCGCCGTGCTCCTGCTCCGGCCGCAGGGATTGCTCGGGCGCGCCGCCGCGCGATGAGCCGACGCACCCTGCTCGTGGTCGGCGGCACGGCGGCCGCGCTCCTGCCCTTGCTGGTGGCGCATCCCTTCGTGCTGAGCCTGGCTACCCAGGCCATGATCTGGGCGCTCCTCGCCTCGAGCTGGGATCTCCTCTCCGGCTACACGGGACAGATCTCGTTCGGGCACGCCGGCTTCTTTGCCCTCGGCGCCTACACCGCGGCCGTCGTGAGCAAGCACCTCGGCTTCTCGTCGTGGACCGGCATGCTCTTGGGCGCGGTGGCGGCCGCCCTCGTCGGTCTGGGCGCCGGCTTCCCCGCTCTCCGCCTGCGCGGCCATTACCTCGCCCTCGTCACGCTGGCCCTGGCCGAGCTGATCCGGCTGGTGGCGCAGAACTGGCTCACCGTCACCGGAGGGCCCTTTGGCATCTACGACTTCGGCAGCTTCACGGGGCTGCCTGCTTCCGGCCTGGCCCGCGCCCGCGCCGCCTATCTCCTCGTCGCCGCCGTCGCGGCCGCCGGCATCGGGCTCATGCTCTCCATCTGTCACCGCACGCGCGCCGGGCGCGGCTTCCGCGCCATCCGGGAGGACGAGGTCCTCGCGGAGAGCCTCGGTATCAACACCACCGCGTACAAGCTCCTTGCCTTCGGTCTCAGCTCGGGGCTGGCCGGCCTCGCGGGCACTCTCTACGCGTACTACATCCAACTCGTGAGTCCCACCGTGGCCTCCGCGGCGACCACCTCGCTCGTGATCGGCATGGCCGTGTTCGGCGGCCTCGGCACGATCTGGGGACCAGCGCTGGGCGCGCTGCTCCTCTTCGCCATCAACGAGGGGCTGCGCTTCATCGGAGTCGTTTACAATCTGGTCGCCGTGGGGCTCGTTTTCATTCTCTTCGTGATCTTGCTGCCCCGTGGGCTGGCGGGCCTTCGCCTCCATCGCGAGGGGCGAACGCTTCGGCGGGACGCCGCCATGACGGGAGCGGGAGGATCGGGTGCCTAGCCTGGATTATTCACGAGTGCCGCACGTGAGATCGGGGCGGGTGGCGTCGGGGGCGGGGGAGCGCTCTGGCGGAGTGGGACCCCCGAAGCCTGTGCGCAGCCCGGAGGGCGGCGATTCAGGCGAGTGGGTGACGCAGCTGGTGCGCGCCCCCGCCTCCGACGACGGGCCCCGATCCGCCTGGCGTTCCGCGTTCGTGAATGATCCAGGCTAGCGAGGAGACGCGCATGACGTTCCGGCTCGGGGTGGACGTGGGGGGCACCTTCACCGATCTCGTCCTTGTGGGGCCGGATGGACGCACCCTCACGCGGAAGGTGCTCTCCTCGACGGCGAACTACGCGGAGGCGATCCTCTCCGGCACGCAGGCGCTCCTAGCCGACGCGGGGCTCGGCCCGGAGGCCATCGGCGAGGTCATCCACGGCACCACGGTGGCGACCAATGCCATCCTAGAGCGGCGCGGCGCGCGCACGGGCCTCATCACCACCGCCGGCTTCCGCGATCTCCTCGAGATCGGGCGCCTCCGCCTCGCCCGACTCTACGATCTCGACTTCGAGCGCCCCACCCCGCTCGTGCCGCGGCGCTTCCGCCTCGAGGTGAGCGAGCGCATGAACCACCTGGGCGCGGTGGTGACGGCCCTCGATCGGCGGAGCGTGGAGGCGGCGGTGGATCGCCTCGTCGCCGAGGGCGTGGAGTCCATCGCGGTATGCCTGCTCCACGCCTACGCCAACCCTTCGCACGAGCAGGCGGTGGGCGCCATCGTTCGCGAGCGCGCGCCCGGGGTCGCCCTCACCCTGTCCTCGGACATCCTCGCCGAGATGCGCGAGTTCGAGCGGACGAGCACCACCGTCACCAACGCCTACGTGATGCCGGTGATGGCGCGCTACCTCGCGTCACTGGAGCGCGAGCTTACCCGCATCGGCCTCCGTGGCCCCCTCCTCGTCATGCAGAGCAACGGCGGCGTGATGACGGCGGAGCACGGCCGCCGCCGCCCCGTGCACGTGATCGAGTCGGGTCCCGCCGCCGGCGTCATCGCCACCGCCGCCCTCGCCCGCCGCATCGGCGAGGGCAACGTGATCAGCATCGACATGGGCGGCACCACGGCCAAGGCGTCCGTGATCGAGGCCTACGAGATCAAGCGCACGGGAGAGTTCGAGATCGGCGGGAGCATGTCGCAGGGGAGCCGGCTCTACAAGGGCAGCGGGTATCTCCTGCGCGTGCCCGCCATCGACATCGCGGAGGTGGGCGCGGGGGGCGGGAGCATCGTGAGCGTGGACGGAGCGGGCGCGCTCCACGTGGGCCCGCGGAGCGCGGGCGCGGTGCCTGGTCCCGTGTGCTACGGACTCGGCGGGACGGAGGCGACACTCACCGACGCCAACGTGTGCCTCGGCTACCTGCACCCCGAGCGGCTCCCGAGCGGCCTGACCCTGCACGCGGAGGGGGCCCGGCGCGCCGTCAGCGAGCAGGTCGCCTCCCGTCTCGGCCTCGATCTCCACGAGGCTGCGTACGGCGTGTATCTCCTGGGGTGCGCGGGGATGGCCCGCGCGGTGCGCGCCGTCACGATCGAGCGCGGCCGCGACCCCCAGGAGTTCACCCTCATCGCCTTCGGCGGCAACGGCCCGCTCTTCGCGGCGGAGATGGCGCGGTCGCTCGAGATCGCCACCGTGCTCGTGCCGCCCGCGCCTGGCGTGTGGAGCGCCTTCGGCCTTCTCGAGGCCGAGGTGGAGCATCACCTCGTGCGCACCTTCCTGCGGTCGCTCGCCGGTCTCGATCCGCGCGATCTCGCCTCCACCCTCGCCTCCCTCGAGCGCGAGGCCGAGGCGCTCCTCGATGCGCAGGGCTATGGGGGGAACGTGGAGATCGAGCGGAGCGCCGATCTCAAGTACCAGGGGCAGTCGTACGAGCTCTCCGTGCCCCTGGGCCCCGGTGCGGGCGGCGCGGAAGCGATCACTGCGCTCGCCGAGGCCTTCGGCAAGGAGCACGAGCGCACCTACGGTCACAAGGCCGAGGGCGATCCCATCCAGATCGTGAATTTGCGGCTAACCGCGCGCGTGCGGCGGGGCCCGGAGGCGCGGGGCGAGATGCGACTGGTCCCCAGGGCGCGGGCGAGCGCCGCCGCACGCGAGGCGTACTTCGGCGCGAGCCACGGCGTGCTCCGCACTCCCGTCATCGCCCGACAGGATCTCGACGCCACGCCGCGTCTCGGTCCCCTACTTGTCGACGAGTACGACGCAACGACCCTGGTGCCCCCAGGCGGATCTGCGCACCTTGACGCCCATGGCAACATCGTCATCCACACGGGAGCCTGACATGATCATGCCGCGTTCGAGCGCCGGCCTGGCCGGCGCAACCATTCCTGGGGGGAGGCCTCGGAAGGGGGGCAACGCCCCCCTCCGAACCCAATAGCATGCCCACCCGCGAGCTGAGCGATCCCATCCTGCTCGAGTTGATCAAGAACGCGCTGGACACCATCGTGGACGAGATGGCCATCGCGCTCGTGCGCACCGCGTACTCGAACAATCTCAAGAACGCGATGGACATGTCCTGCGCCCTCTGCGACGCGGAAGGGCGCCTCATCGCACAGGGCCTCACCCTGCCGCTGCATCTCGGCTCCATCCCCGACGCCATGGCGCGCGTGCGCCAGAAGTTCGCCGGCCGGACCAACCCGGGCGACGTCTTCATCCTCAACGACCCTTTCGAGGGCGGCACGCACCTGCCCGACTTCTACATCTTCAAGCCGATCTTCCTCGACGGCGCTCTCGTTGGATGGTCGGCCAGCATCGGCCATCAGCTCGACGTGGGAGGCAAGACGCCGGGCGGCAACGGCTGCGACGCCACCGAGATCTTCCAGGAAGGCCTGCGCATTCCCGCCGTGAAGCTCTATGCGGCGGGCGAGCCGGTGGAAGCGGTGTTCGAGATGATCGACCGCAACGTGCGGGTGCCGCGCCAGGTGTTGGGCGACGTGCGCTCGCAGGTCGCCGCGTGCCTCACTGGCGAGAAGGCCTATCTCAAGCTGATCGCCCAACACGGCGCCGAGCGCTTCCAGGCCTGCACGACCACGCTCCTTGCCCAGGCCGAGCGGCTCGCCCGCACCGCCATCTCCCGCATGCCCGACGGCACCTACGAGTTCACCGACTGGCTCGACGACGACGGCATCGATCCCGATCCTATTCCCCTCACGGTCGCCCTCACCGTGGCGGGCGACCGCCTGATCGCGGACTTCACCGGCTCCGCGCCGCAGGTACGCGGGGGGATTAACTCGCCGCTGCCCTTCACCAAGTCCGCGGTGTACGCCACGGTGCGCCACCTAATCGGCGGCGATCCGCCGAACAACGAGGGCTACTTCCGTCCCATCGAGGTGATCGCCCCGCCCGGCACCATCGTGAATCCGGTGATGCCGGCCGCGGTGGCCGCGCGCGGCCTCACGGGCTTCCGGCTCGCCAACGCGCTCTTCGGCGCGCTGGCTCAGATCGCCCCCGACCGCGTCTTCGCCTGCGAGGTCGGCGGCGACACCGGCGTGAGCTTCGGCGGCTACGATCGGGAGCGGCGGCCCTTCGTCTTCCTCGAGTTCCTCTTCGGCTCGTGGGGCGGGCGGCCCGCCAAGGACGGCGTGGACGCCTGCAGCTCGAGCGTGGTGAATTTCTCCAACAATCCCATCGAGGTGATCGAGTCGGAGTACCCGCTCCTCATTGAGCGCTACGGCTACGTGCCGGATTCGGGAGGCGCGGGCAAGCACCGGGGCGGACTCGCCGTCGTCCGCCAGTACCGCTTCCTCGAGGCCACGGGCACGCTCCAGCTCCGCACGGATCGCCGCCAGCACCTGCCCTACGGCCTTGCGGGCGGCCGCCCGGGCACGCCGTCCGACAACGTGCTGAATCCCGACGGCGAGCGCCGTCAGCTTCCCAGCAAGTGCACCCTCGAGATCCGCCGGGGCGACGTCTTCCGTCATCTCCTCGCCGGCGCGGGCGGCTGGGGCGATCCGCTCGAGCGCGATCCCGAGCTCGTGCTGAAGGACGTGCTGGAAGAGAAGCTCAGCGTGGACTACGCGCGGCAGGAATACGGCGTGGCCATCGACGTGGCGGCGCGCAAGGTGCTCGCGGAGGACACGGCCACGCTTCGGGCGGCGCGGCGGGCCGGCGCCCGCTAGCCCGAACTAGTCACGAGTGCCGCACGTGTGATCGGGGCGGGTGGCGTCGGGGGCAGGGGTGCGCTCCGGCGGAGTCGGACCCCCGAAGCTTGTGCGCCGCCCGCAGGGCGGCGATTCAGGCGAGTGGGTGACGGAGCTGGAG
>JBKOVG010000240.1:0-12476 GCA_046723845.1 Candidatus Methylomirabilota bacterium
CCTGTCCCGGGCGGCCTGCACCCGCGCCTCGGCGATCGCCACGGGGTCAGCTCCCACCGGGCGTGATCCCACGTCGTTGCGGCCCGCCCGGGTGGCCTCGATGAATGCCTGCTCTTTGGCGGCTGCCGACTCCGCGTCCAGACCCCGCTCAGCCTCCTCCGCAAGCACCTCGGCCAGCGCCCGCCGAAGCCGTGCCTCACGGTCTCGCCGTCCCCGCCGCTGCCAAGACGTCTGCTCATCGCGGGCAGCATCCTCGGCCGCGTCCTGCGCGGCCGCCTGGGCGACGATCTCATCGACCTGCTGCTGCAGCCACTCCCGACGGCAGGTGGCATGCCGGGACGCATTCGCAGCGATCTTCGTGCCATCGATCGCGATCGTGCCCAGGCTCCCGAGCCCGGCCTTCGCGCACACCAGCAGCACCTGAGTAAACAACTCGCGCACCGAGTCCTGATGCCGCTGCCGGAACCGCGCGATCACCGTGTGATCAGGCACCCGCATACCAGTGATCATCCGCATCGCCAAATCCGTCCGGCACAGCCGCTCGATCTGCCGCGACGACCGGATCCCGCCGGAGTAGGAGTAGATCAGCAGCGTCAGCAGCATCCGCGGATCAAAGGCCCGCCGCCCGGCACCACCCAGCGCATACCGGGCCTCCAGCCCCGAGACGTCCAGCTGATCGACCACCTCCAGCAAGACCCACACCACATGATCACTAGGAAGCCATTCCCGCATGTCCACCGGAAGCAAAAACGGCTGGTCTCGCTCCGCCCACAGAAACTGCTTCGCCACCTGGCCATCCAATCGCCCCGTCGCCCGCCCGGCGCAGATCCCCCGCAACGCCACGCCGAAAAAGCAACAGGCTCACTGCCCACCCGGGTATCCCAACGACGCTCCCGATACCCGTTGCGCCGGTTGACCCGCTCCTCGCTCACCTGTCCGTACCGGGCGCCGCAGATCGCGTCCGCCTCAGCACCCATCAACGCCTCGGCGAAGGTCTTCACCATCGCCCGCAGCAGATCCGGACTCGCCTGCTCCAGGTTCTCGCGCACTCTGAGTGACAATGCGCTGTAGCCGATACCGATGCATTCGGTGATTCCAAGCCCGCTCCCGGTGTGCTGTAGGGCGAAATATCTTGCACTGACAAGTCGGTGCGAGGCGGCCCGACCACCGACAGGCAAACAGCGGCGGCCGGGCCTTGACCGACACAGGAGGTCGGCCCATGGCAACCCAAGCACAGCATTACGCGGACAGCGAGAGGCTGATCCGCAACGTGCCCGAGACGCCGGAGACAGCTGCGTTGCTCGCGCTCGCCCACGCCGTGATGAGCACCGCACCGAGGCGCGCCCGTCGCGTGCCACCGCCGCCCGGCCGGCACAGCAACGGCAGCCCTGCCGAGCGGTGGCTGCGGGGTGACGAGTGATGCCCGGCGCCGGCAGGATGAGCCTGGCCGCTCGGTTCTGGAGCTCTACCGCGTGGCTCTGGTGGCTGCACCAGCATGTCGCCGAGCCACTGCATCAGTGCATGCCGTGGGTGCGGCGCCAGAACGCGGCTGCACGGCGCCATCTGGCAGGGTGACGCCATGCAGCTGATCTTCCGCAAGCGCGTCCGCCTGGACGATGACACCGACGTGAACGTGAGCAGGGGCGGTGCGAGCGTGTCGCGGCGGCTCGGCAGGCGCGTCAGCGTGAGCAGCCGCGGCCGGGTCAGCATCCGGCTGCTGCCCGGTCTCAGCTGGCGATTCGGAGGTCGCGGCAAGAGCTAACGCCGCGGCCGAGCGACGACAACCGCCCGTCCCCTTACTTCCAGGGGCGGGCGGTTTCGCGCGCGCAAGTGGTCCGCTCAGTGGCAGCATGTCGCCGTGATTTGGGGCGCGGTGGTCGGGGGCTTCATCGGTGCAGGTATCCCAGGGTGGCTCGCCTACGTCGGGATGCGGCGCGGCCAGCGAGCGGCAGACGCCGCGGCCTTCGGGCCGGCGATGCTGCTGTTGGATCGCATGCATCCTGACGGGATCATGCTCAACACCAGCAACGATACCGAGGCCGAATCGGCCAAAGTGGGAGAGCTGGCTGACCAGACCCAGACAGCGCGTGAGCGTCTGCTCATCGTCAGGGCCGGGCACCCACGTAAGCACGTCCGCGAGCTTGCCGACGTTGCGCAGATCAGCCTCCGCAATGTTCACGCCGCGATGGGCCATCAGGTGGGCGACCTGCTGCGGAACCGAGACAACCCCGGTTGGGTCGCCCACTACAAACAGGTACACGCTGCCGCGGAAGCCACGATGCGAGACCTGATTGACGCGAACTTCGCGTCGTGGGAGCTCCGTCGAACGAAGGCGGCCGGCCGCCGAATCCGTGGATGGCTTCGGGGGCTGACCAGCCGGGTGCGCGACGCGGCCACGAAGGTCAAGATGCGTCGTCGCAGTCCGGATCGCTGAAGCCACCGGGTGGCGATTTACAAGCCAAGCCGCCCCGTGTCAGGTGGTCGCCGACTTCGTCATCAAGCTTCAACTTGACGCGGCTTTGAGGATCAACTTCCTGATCAGGGCGGAGACGGACAATCCTTGGGTTTCCGCGTACGTGCGGACCTGCTCGAGTTCTTCGGTGGTGAGTCGAGTGCCGATGGGTGCGGGGCGGAAGCGGGTATTGCTGCCGCTGCGACTGGGCTTCGCGGGGGTGGTCGCTGAAGTGGTCGGCTCCATGCCGGTCATTGTGTGATACCTGCGGTCGCGCCGAAAGCACCGACACGCGGATAGACGCGGCGCGTCGCACGGGCGGTCCGTCCCCTCGACGGTTAAGATAACTCTCAGTCAGCCCACGGGCTGACATGGCAGAGGCCCCGACAGTTGCACCTGTCGAGGCCTCGTTGGAACGGCGGCCCCGACCGGGCGCCCGTAGCTCAATGGATAGAGCTCCCGCCTCGTAGCCGGATGGTTGTGGGTTCGAATCCCACCGGGCGCACTCGGGGCCGTCGTTCCTAGCCAGCGTGTCCGCACACTGTAGCTACAGTGTGCCGACAACGTCTGACAGTACAAGAGTGATACCAAGATTGGTAGCACATAGGCCGAGTGTGTTGCATCACTGAGAACTAAGAGACGACTAACAAGCGCACGAATAAGACGACATGCATGACGATGAACAACACGACGAACAAGACGACGAACAAGCCTGGGGAACGTGCACGGAACTAGTCATCAAGAACGAGCACGAGATGTCGTGGCACTCGTTCCCGCATCGCTGAGCGCGCCGACACGCTCACGGTGCGAAGGCAGCGGCTACCTCTGGCCCCCGAACGTTTGTTCGACTACTCTGTGCGAGTGAGCCGTGCTCGGATCACGCTCAGCGTCCCGCCCTGGTCGGGCAATCTGGACCTGTGGGGGCGCGACGTCGGAGGCGAGTGGTGGGCGCTGGTTATCTGGACAGTGCATGCGACCCCGTTGGACGGTCGCGGGCCTCGCACGGTGTGGTGTGCAGGCTGGGTGCTCGGCAGGTGTGTGGCGCAGCCGCTGCAGCCGGTCGAGTACCTCGAGGTCAGGCGCATGCAGCTCGGCGCCGAGCCAGCCGAATGGCCGGCACCGGTCGACCGGGCGGGCGCGCACTGGCGCGGCTACTACCTCGGCATCCTCGACGGTGGCGAGCCGCAACTACCCGCCGAAGCGGGCAGGCCCTGGGGACGCGAGCAGGGGAGCGCCTACGGCTAGCTGCCTTCGGGCGGCGGGGCGCTGGTGCGTTCGCGGCCGGTCGACGGCAGGCTCATAACCCCCTCGGGTGAGCGGGGGCGCGTTAGCTACCTGGTGCGCGTCTCTTCGTCCGGCGGCTGGTCTCGGTCGACCGGCCTGTAAGGGTTGCGTGGCTCCGGTGGCTCCGGCGGCTCGGGTGGGTTCTTGGCCGGCGTCGTCTCGGCTTCGGCGTCGTCAGATGGTTCACTCATACGGGTGGTCCTTTCGGTCAGCGGTGGGTAAGAGCCAAGATCCAACCCGCGAAGTCGATCACCAGCAGAATTATGGCGAGTGTGAAGGCTCGATACCGCCACCTGAGCTTGGGCTGATTCTTGACAACGCAGTCGTTCGCAAAACTGATCATGTGCTGTTGTAGGGCGCTTAGGTCCGGGTATGCCCCGAGCTTGATGTCGTCGAGCATGATGGTGGGGTCGACCGATCCACCCTGCCACTTGCGCGGCGAGAGGACGTACCCGCACACGGCCACAAGCGCGGCCGCCGCGATAGATGCGATCCAGGCGCCGAAGGGAAAGCCGTTCGTCACCGAGAACGATTGCGCGGACAGAAAGCCGGTCGCGATGGCGGCGGCCGCGAGCAGCGACCCGACCCGTGCGCGCAGCTCGTCGAGCGCGGCGAACTGGTTGGTCAGGTCCTGCTGCGCCAGCGTCCAGACGACCTCGACGCGTGGGTCAGGCTCGTCCGGCACGGTCGCAGTCTAGGTGGGGCGCTGTCGTATCGCGTGGCGGCGCCACTTAGCCTTTGCCGCACTCAACACGAGAGGGGGACGCGATGGCCATCCTGCACTACGGCACTGCAGAAATCCGACTCACCGCTGATGAGGTGAAGCTCTTCACGCGTGACACCGCCTACGACGCGCCAGGCATTGTCAGCTTCCAGCTCGCCGGTGGATGGATTCACCTCGTCGTAGGGCCGGGCATCCCGATCTGGATCGACGAGCGCGTCCCTTAGCAGCGAGCTGACCGGTCGGCCGGTCCGCTTGTCAGCGGTACCTGCACGCTGCGCGCAGGCAGTTGGGATGCTCGCACTTCGCCGCGGCCAGACGCGTCATCGTCGCGGCCAGAGCATTGCTGTAGGCGTTGTCCCGGTCGGAGCGTGCCAGCGCTGCGGCGCGCACCGGGTCGCCCTCGACCTCGCGCCTCGACTTGGCCTCCGCAGCCGCCCGGATCAGCGCCAGCCGCATGTCCTGGTCGAACGACGGCGGCGGCCAGGACGCGGCAGCAAGCATCGCGTCCTCCGTCTGGCGTTTGCGGCGACTCACGCTCACGCCGCGCGGATTCCTGCGCGGTCGCCTCCGCGACGGTGAGCACCTGCGCGAACCCGCCCACCGCGTGCTTGCCCTCGGTGATCGTCGCGGCAGCGTTCATCGGCTTCGGCGTGACAGCACCACCAACCACCGTGACCTTGTCCAGGAAACGGCCACCCGCACCGTGCGGGCGGGCCACGTCCGGGAAGTAGTCGATGCTCAGTCCCAGCTTCGCGCCGGACCGGACCATCGCCCGAAGCGCCTGAGCGCGCTCGGTCGGCATCCACGCAGCCTCGACGCGCAACCCATGATGGTCGACGGCCGCGGCGACCGCGGTGACAAGCCCGCTGATATGGGTCCGGCTGTCCCGGGCGATGCCCTCGATTTTCATGCCGAGCTCGTCGAAGCCGACCCCTTTGGCTACGGCGAGGACATCGAAGCTGACGGTTCTAGCCACCGATCAGCCCTCCAGAATTCCGGCGGTACGGCTCATCCAACGCGATGAAGATGCCAGCCCTCGCGCGCCCACACGGCACACAGACCGTTGCGTGGCCCTCGAACGGCACCGTGGTACGGGCACAGTCCGGGCACCTCCACAGCGTCAGGTCCGGCGGGTCCGGCGGCCACGGCTCGACGTTCGGGTTACCGCCCCACTCGCGGCCCTCAGCCTCGGCCACCCACCGCAACCGGCCCAGGTCGCGCCGCCACCGCAATGTGGACAGTTCCTCGAATGTGACGCCGTGCTCGGAGAGCAACGCGTCGTACTGGTCACGCCACGCCTGCCAGCCCGGGCCGCCGTCATCACCGACCGGCGCCGGCCGCGGATTGCGGGCACGCCACTCGTCGGCCGCGGCCAGCAGCTCATCATCCGGCAGCCGGCGCACGGCACCACCTGCGCGGCGCCTCACCCCGCACCGCCCCGGATCGCATACACACCACGCGCACCCCGATACTGCGACCGCTGCCCCTCATCGCCCAACGGCACACGCAAGCACACGACCAGCCGGGCCAACACGATCCGCTGCTGCCGCAACTCCGTCAACGCCGGATGCGCCCGGCCCGCCACCATCGGCCCGGCGCGATAAACGATCGCCTGCAAGTGATCGCGTACCAGCTGCGCAAGCTCCACACTGGACCCGTCGGCCATCGTGTTCTCCGTTCCTTCGATGAGTTGGTAGCTCGATTCGAAGGATCGACACGGTGGCCGTCTCAACTACGGCAACACGCCGAGCGGATCAACAACCCGTACACCACGCTCGTGGACGCAAACCTGGCCCGCGGACCCTGTACGAGATCGGCGACGCGCCGATGTAGCCCCGATGCGTGGTCGCCGCCCGATTTGCTGGTTCTGACCGAGGTGCGACGCAGTGGTATCACGCTGGTTACGGGACACAACCGTCAGCCATCGGTACCGTAATGGGTATCGATTGGGGTGACCCTAGGAGGTCGCAGATGACCGCAATCGGCCACGACACGAGGTTCGCTTCTTCGCATCGGGGCGTTCGGCTCAGCAAGATGCGGGTGCCGTGGACCCGCGGCGCGACGAGCGGCGTGCTGCTGGTCATTCTCGGCGCCTGGGCGGCAATAGTGCCGTTCATCGGGCCGTATCTCAACTTCGCGTACACGCCGTCGACGAACACGGCGTGGATATGGACCGCGTCGCGCGGGTGGTTCGAGGTGGCGCCGGGCGCCGCGGCATTCGCCGGCGGGCTGCTGTTACTCACCACCACGAATCGTGCCGTCGCGATCTTGGGCAGCTGGCTGGGCGTCGCAGGTGGCGCATGGCTGATCGTCGGCCCGTCGTTGACGGACGTGCTCAACAAGTCGATCGGCAGACCCGATCCCGCGTCGAGCACCAACGTGCAGGCGCTCGAGGAGCTGTTCTTCTTCTACGGCGTGGGTGCGCTGATCCTCTTCGTTGCCTCCGTCGCGCTGGGCAGGCTTTCCGTCCAGAGCATCCGTGACGTAGCCGTCGCCGAACGGCGCGCCGCCCAGACCGAGACCGCCATGGCGACGGAGCCAGCCGCTGCGGGCGAGCAGCTCCCCCCAGCAGCACCCGCAGCCCCGCCACCAGCACCTGCCGCCGGGGAACCACAGCGCCCGTACGCGTCGCCGCCTGAGCCGACGTACCCGCCGCCCGAGACCACCAGCGAGTAGTCGCTGCGCCGCTACAACGCATCGCTTCCCGGCTCTGGCAGGCTTTGGCGATCGTTACGGGTGCCGCTCGCGTCGTACCCGATGAGTTTGCGACGCGGGAGCAGTCGTAACGGTCCTCACGATTACGCATGTGCTCGAAACCGCGGACGTCGACATCGCCTACGACGTCCGCGGTCCGCTGCCCGTCTACCGCCCTTTACTCGTGCCGCTTCGGCTTGCGCCTCGGGTGCCCGGGAACACCTCCTGTCGGAATCAGGCAAGTGTCCCTCGGCCGTCAAACTGACCATCCGCACAAGTAGCCGTGGGTCGTGCGCGTCTGCCGAATAGCGCATAGTCGGTGGACGTTTGCTGCGGTGGCGGCGAGGATTCGAGCGTGTCGCTACAAGCATTCTGGTTCGAGTTCGGTCCGGATGACCGATACGGGTGCAACCTGCCCTTCGCATGCGGCGCGACGGCCGCGTCCGAGGCCGAAGCCCTTGCACTCGTCGCGAATCAATTCATCGGCGGACAGCCGCTGCCCCCAAGGCGGCGAACTATCGAGAATCTCAGCCTCGACGAGATCGAGTCTCGCTGGGGCCATCTGAGTGACCGCCATCATGTGCAGCGCGTGGTTGAGGCGGCGGTTGCCGGCTCGGGAGAGCCGGTGCCGGACCTGGTCACCGGAGGAGGCGTCGATGGGGGCCGTGCCGTTGTAGGAGGCGAAGTGGTGCCGAGTCGGGAACCGGGCGATGTCAGCAACTTCGGCCAGCACGCGGCCCGCGACGATGGGACCAACGCCATAGAGCTCGGTCAGGTGTGAGCCCGTCTGTTCGACCAACGGGACGATCTGCTCGCGGACGATCTTCATCTTCGCGTCGAGGGCGCGGATGTCCTCCAGGTGTTGATACGCCAGCTGCAACCGCACAATGCCCACCGGGTCACTCGGGCGCAGCTTCGCCAGCAACTGCTCGGCTCTGCTGGCGCGCAGTCCTCGGTACGTCCCGCCGGGCGTGAGCTCAGTGAGCAGCCGGTGGAACCGGCAGACCGCCTGCGTGCGCAGCGCACCTACGCCGCCCAGGTCGCCAACGTCATCACCTACCGGGCGCCGTCGGCGATCCGCGACGTCGCCAAGGCCCTCGGCTACTCCTCCGGCCAGCAAGACGCCTGGTCCAAACAGGTCGAGCGGCACTACTGGACCCGCTGTTCCAAGAACAACTCATGCAGCTGGCGATCATCGCCGCGGGGTTCAGCCCGGGCGAGGCCGACACGCTGCGCCGGGCGATGGGCTCCAAACGTTCTGTCGAACGCATGGACGCGTTGCGGGAGCGGCTCTACGACGGCATGGCCGACAAACGCATCACGGGGACGGCGGCCGACGACATCTGGGAGAAGATCAAATCCTTCGCCTCGTTCGGGTTCCCGGAGTCCCACTCCATCTCGTTCGCGTTCCTGGCGCTGGCCTCCTCGTGGCTCAAGCTCTACTACCCGGCCGCGTTCCTCGCCGGCCTGCTCAACGCACAACCGATGGGCTTCTACACCCCCCAGTCACTTGTGCACGACGCGCGTCGGCACGGCATCGAGGTGCGCGGCGTGGACATCAACACCTCCGGCGCCGGCGCCGTACTCGAGTCGAGCACTGCCCGCGGCTACACCGGTCCGGGGCCGTCGCAGCCCGCGGTGCGGCTCGGGCTGGGCAGTGTGCGCACCATCAGCGACGACCTTGCCCAGCGGATCGCCGGCGACCGCGACACCCACGGCCCGTACACCAACATGGCCGCCTTGGCCCGACGGATCGGGCTCACCACCGACCAGGTCGAAGCACTCGCCACCGCCGGCGCGTTCGACAGCCTCGGCCTCACCCGGCGCGCCGCGTTGTGGGCCGCCGGCGCGGCCGCCGCCAACCAGCCCGGGCAGCTAGACATCACCCCGCCCATCGGCTCACCGCCCCTGCCCGCGATGACCGAACCCGAACAGCTCAACGCCGACCTGTGGGCCACCGGCATCACCCGCGACAAGTACCCCACCGCACTCGTCCGCGACCGCCTCGACCAGCTCGGCGTGATCCCGGCAGCCCGGCTCGGCCAGCTCGAGGACCGCACCCGTGTCCGGGTCGGCGGCATCGTCACCCACCGACAACGACCACCCAGCGCCGGCGGCGTCACCTTCCTCTCCCTGGAAGACGAAACCGGATTGATCAACATCATCGTCCCCGCAGCCGTGTGGGCCAGGCACCGTCGCGTCGCTCGGGACTCCGGCACCCTGCTCATCCGGGGCATGCTGGAACGCGCCCACGACGTCACCAACGTGCTGGCCGAGCGCATCCAGAAACTGCCCCTCGGAGCGCGCACCGTAAGCCGCGACTTCCGTTAGCTCGATCGTCTCCGTGGTTCGCTGGCCCATCCGCACGGCGTCGCATCGGCCTGTCAGATCTGGCGCCGTGCCGATGCCGAGACGCCGCTGGCCATCATCGCGTAGGGGTCGACATGCGTCGCGCCCGGCGCTTTGGAGCCCGCGTTTCGCGGCGCGGACGCCGCTTTGGCCGGGCTTGGCGGGTTACCGTTGGTTGCAGGGAACCGACCGGAAAAGGTGGTGAATGACGATGGGCGACCCCCTGCAGGCGTCGAACGCCTGGGCGATGGGCAACCTCGGTCTGAGCACCGCCTTGCGCGATGAACCGGACGTGAGCAGCTATGACGTCGAGGACCTCGGCGATACGAGCCCGGCCCCGTCGTTGCTGATGCGGGTGCGTGGCCGGCTGGCGCGGTGGACGCTCGGCGTCTGCGTCGTGCTGGCGTTCATGAACCACTGGCCTGGGGGGCATCGCTAGCCTGCCCGGGCGGGCCGGTCTGCTGGCGGGTTCGCCAGCTCCTCGGACAGGAACATCTCCCATTCCCGCTCATCGGCCATGATCCGGGGTCGGGTCTCGGTGTGCGCGGTGCCGCACCCGTTCGGGTTGAACAGGGGCCAGCGGGTTCGCGCGCGGTGGACCGCTTCGCGCCACCAGATCGGGTCAACGCCCCGAGAGTCGGGCTTGTTGGTTTCGATCCAGGCCCAGCGCAGCGCCTCGAGCTCGTCGACGAGGCCACCGTGCAGATACCAGCAGTTCGGGATGTCCTTGGGCCCGATGTTGTTGCGGACGACGAACCAGTCCACCCATGCTCGCAGCTCCAGCCAGCGCCGCTCGACCTGCTCGGTCGTGAGCATGTGCCATGGTCGGCGCATCTCTTGCTGCGCGTCCTGAACGGCCTTGTGCTGCACGAGTTTCGTGACGGCCTTGCGCACGTCGGCCAGCACAGTTTCGATCGCCCGGACGCGACCTTCCAGGTGCGCCGGGCTACCGGGCTCACTGACGCGAGCTTCGAGCGACTCGACCTTGCTCGCGAGGTCGGTGATCGCGGCGGCCAGCATCCGCAGGCTCGGCGTAGGGGCGTCGCCGCTCACACTGCCGCCCCGGTCCTGGCGAGCAACTGACCGCCGTCAGAGCCACGACCGGTAAGGCGCCGTCCCTCGGCCAACGCCGCATCGAAGCGTTTTGCCTCGCGGCCCGTGTAGCTGAGCTCCAGCTTGCCCTCGATCGGCCTGAGGTGCCGGTAGATCAGCAGGAACCGGCCCGGCTTGATCTCGCGGACGCCATTGACCGACATCGTCGCACGGGACCGGATGTCCTCGTTGTAACTGACGCCGATGCCGCCACGGCCACGGCTTCTGCGCAGCCCGATTTCGTCGAACTCGCCGAGCAGCTCGGAGATCATCTTGTTGTCGCGCTGGTTCGCGCTGCCGGGAAGGATCATCCGGCAGGTACAGGTGTCCCAGATGACCTCGGCCTCCTCCACACCCCACCGAGCCCGGGCCTGGGCAAGGCTCTGGAACACCACATGGGTTTGGAATCCCTGCCCACGCCCGTCACCGAGCACGTACGGCAACGACGGCAGCGGCGCGATGTTGGCGACCTCGTCGAGAGCCAGCGTCACCGGCAACGCCATACGCTCACCTGGTGAGACGGCCGCGAGCCGCCGACCGGCCTCGACAATGTCCTCGACCAGGGCGACGATCAGCGGCGCGACGGACAGGGTCGCCTTGTTGCTGCCCAGCAGATACAAGGTGTCGCCGTTGGTGATGAACTCCTCCGGGTCGAAGCCCTCCCCCAACTGAGGTGAGCAGGCACGAGCCACCCGCGGGTCGGCGAGGCTGTCGAACGCTCGACGGACCCCGGCCCACACGCTGCCCACCTGGTTAGGCGGGGCGGCTTTCTGCTCGGCTAGCTCGTCGCCCCAACCGTCAGCGGCGGCGGGATGCTCGTGAAGGATGGTGATCGGCTCTTGCGCCTTAGGGTTGCGCGTCCACCGCATGATGTCGATCGCGGTCTTGTGCCCGATCGCGGCGGCGTGCAGGTAGCAGCGGATCACCGCCGCGGTCTGGCCTGCCCAGAAGTCGCCGTTGGTGACGCCCTTGCCGACCTGGCTGGCCTCGGCCATCGCGCCCGCGCGCACCATGGCGGTCGTCGGATCCTCGCAGCCGCGGGTCGGCGACCACCGCAACACGTTGGGCCAGCCGGAGATCTCCTGGGGGTCGAACACCCACACCCGGCGGCCGTCGCATTGCCGCAGCGCGACGGTGTTGAGCAGCACGTCGGGTTTGGTCGAGGTCGAGACCACCGACCCCACCGCGTCCGCGACCGCCCGGTATACGAAGCCGGTTCCCTTGCCCGAGCCGGTCGGACCGAGGATCAGCACGGAGTCCTCGATCGTGGCGTGCAGCGGGATTCCGGCGCGCAGCATCCGGCCGAGACGCGGGCCGCCGATCGGCACCCGTTGGCCTCGACGCGCCAGCGTCGGGTGCAGCCGCTTTGTGGAGCGCCGCACGGCCGCCACGCCGAGCATCTGGTTGGCCCTGGTGGGACGCTCGTAGCCCGGCGGCGCGATCAGCAGCGGCACCAGCAGGAACCCGAGCGCGGCGACCAAGAGCACGTAGAACACGAGCACGAGCGCGATGAAGCGCCATAGGGTGCCGTTGGCGGCCAGCAGTTGCCGCTGCGCGGTTGGGTAGGCGGTGCTCAGTCGGCCCGCGTGCGCGGTCACTGCCCCGAGCAGGCGAGGGACGTCACCGAAGGGCAGGAATACCCAGCGGCGCCCGAACGCCGCAGACGCGGCGGCGATCGCCAGGTCGGCGGCGACGCCGGCGCCGGCGATCACGCCCAGCACGACGGCGGCGAAACCGAGCAGCGCGTCCAGTCCGGATCGTCGTGAGGTGTCCCGGTCGTGGCGCCTCACGCGACCTCACCCCACTCTCCCGCGGTGTCGGATTCGGCGACGTCGGTGTTGCTCGTGTCGGTCTGGCCGAGCATTTTGCTGTTGGTCTGCA
>JBKOVG010000155.1:0-4457 GCA_046723845.1 Candidatus Methylomirabilota bacterium
ATTACAGCCTGATCCGCGAAGGTTTTGAGAAGAGCGATTTGTTTATCCGAGAAAGGCCGGACTTCCTTGCGACGAATATGGATTACTCCAATCGGATTGCCTTCCCGGAGCAATGGCGTGGCTAGTATGGTGCGATCACCCGTGGTTAACCCTCCCGCATTCGGGAATTCAGGCGCGGCTGCCACGAGGTCGTCTAGATGAATGGTCTGCCGATCTATCACGGCTCGCCCGATCACCGAGCCGCGATCTAGCGGACGCTCGGCACCAATTCCTCGCGATGGCAGTGAACCGTAAATGGCAACAAGCCTAAGGATGTTTTCGTCGAGACGCCAAACATTCGCGTCTTCCGCGCCACAAACACGCACCGCGTTTTCGGCCACAGTATCCAGCACCGGCTGGATGTCCGTCGGAGAGCTAGCGATGACACCCAGTATCTCGCTTGTGGCTGTCTGCTGCTCCAAAGATTCCTTGAGTTCCTGGAATAGCCGCACGTTCTCAATCGCAATGACGGCCTGATCGGCGAACGTCTGGAGCAACTCGATCTGAGTCGCGGTGAACGGGACCGCTTCCACGCGAACAACGTTGATGGCGCCGATTGCCGCACCACCCCGAAGCATGGGAACGGAAACGCCGCTACGGTAGCCGATCGCCTTAGCCCGCGCGACGTGTGGGTACTCGGCGCCGCTTTGGGCATCGGCGATCGCGATGACGCGACGTTCGAGAATGGCTTGCGCGGCCAAGCTCGTTCGCCCAGGAGGCGCGGGATATGCACTCCGAGTGGCCTCCAGTTCGGCGGATGAGGCACCGTCGTGGGCGGCTAGCGTGATTGTCTCCCCATCGCATTGGAACACCAGGCTGTATAGGGCATCACACAAACGCGTCGCGCTGGCCGCGATCGTATCGAATACCGATTGCAGATCGGTCGGCGAACTCGAGATCACGCGCAGGATCTCACTCGTCGCCGTTTGCCGATCGAGCGCCGTAGTCACGTGGGCATGGGCCTCGGTGAGCGCCCGGTTCTTCTCCTGCAATTCGGTGAAGAGCCGTACATTCTCAATGGCGATCACAGCTTGATCGGCGAAGGTCTTGAGCAAGCGGATCTGTTTCTCTGAGAATGGGCGCACCTCGAGCCGCCGGATGACGATCGCTCCGATGGCCGTCTGCTCGCGCAGGAGGGGAACTGCCACGACGGTCCGGAGGCCCGCGCGCTGTACTCCTGCTTGAACCTCTGGAGCGTGCCAATCGAGTTCCTGCAGGATGTCTTCGAGGTGCACCGTTCGCTTCTCGAGAACCGCGCGCCCGGGCGTCGACTCGAGCGGAAAGACTCCACCCACCTCTATACCCAGATGCGGGCCCCGCAGGCCCACGTGGCGAAGCACCCCATCTTCGAAATGGTAGATTGACCCGTTGCTTGCCTCGCAGAGGGTGAGCGCGCGGTCCAATACCGCATCGAATACCGGCCGAACGTCGGTAGGTGACCCTGAGATCACGCTGAGGATCTCGGCCGTAGCCGTCTGCTGCTCGAGCGACTCGGTCACCTGCGCGTGCGCTGTCGTCAGCGCCTGGTTCTTCCCCTGTAGCTCGTTGAACAGCCGGACATTCTCGATGGCGATAACGGCCTGGTCCGCGAAGGTTTGGAGCAGAGCAACTTGGCGCTCGCTGAAAAGGCGAGCGTCAGTCCGCCGGACCATGATTGTGCCGATCGCTGTGCCGTCCCGAATCAACGGAACGCTCAGTAACGTCCGGAAGCCGAGACGCTGCGCGAGGTCGCTGGCCGTTGGAAACTCATCCGCTTTCGACTGCAGGTCGGCCACGTGAACTAGCCGCGCCTCCAGCACCGATCGACCGGTCACGCTTCCGGGTTCCAGCGAACGGACATACTCACCGACGGGCCCGGGCGGAGGGATCGAGCCCCGGTGGGCGACAAATCGCAGCCGGTCGCCTTCCCGGCGGTAGATGGCAACGTCGTTCGCCTCGCAGAGCCGGGCAGCGCTCTCCACCACCTTGTCGAACACGGGCTGGATGTCTCTCGGCGAGCCGCTGATCATCCTCAGGATCTCGGTCGTGGCCGCCTGCTGCTCCTGTCCCTCCTTCTCACGCCTCAGCGCCTCTGCCAGGCGCTTCTCCAGGCGACGGACCTTCCCGTCGGCGTTCTTGGGCGACTTGCGGCCAACAGAGGGCTTGGCTTCCTTGGACTTAGCGGCCTTTGGACCCCGGCGCATTAGCCTCCCCTGGCTCCCTATGAATCGGCCGGGGACAGACTAGGCGAACCCGTCAGTCAGGGCAAGGGAACCGCCAACCGGAACTTGTCACTGCTGGGGGGTTGTGTGCGGGGAGAGTGAACCTGTCAAAAATCCGGGGGTGTGTGTGGCCCTTCTCCTACCACCCAACCACCTAGTCAAGCGCCAGAATGAGAGAGAGATAGAGAGTCTCTCTCTACACACACCCCCTGGGAAATGACAAGTTTCGGGGGCGGGTGAACCTGTCAAGAATCTGGGGGTGTGTGGTGTCGCTCTCTCCTATCACTAAACAACCTAGCCAAGCACGGAGAAGGAGGAGAGAAGGAGAAAGATTACGGATACTGCACACACCCTCGAAAAATGACAGGTTGGGGGTCGGCGCTTTACTGAGTGAGACCAATCGCTACCGTTTGCCTGATCGCCACAGAGTGACCATCACAAGTTAAAGCCCGTCGCCGCCCATAGTTCAGATCTGCTAGACTCCCCCCGCCTCGCAAACCGAGGGTGCCGGGCCTGCTCGAGGACGTCAAGCTGAAGGTCAAGTGAGGAGGGCTTCCTCTTGAGATCCATTCGGGGCTTCTTCGTTCCGTTCCTTGCCCTGATCATCGCGACTCTTAGCGCCTCGGCTGGCGCCGCAGCGCCAGAAGGGCAGATGACCTGGGCCGCTGATATCTCGCTAGCCCCTGCGTGGTTTGATCCGGCTGAAACCTCCGGGATCGTCACCCCATGGATGGTCCTCTACGCGCTGCACGACGCGATGGTGAAGCCCATGCCCGGCAAGGCCATGGCGCCGAGCCTGGCCGAGTCATGGAGCGTGACGCCCGACGGGCTTGTCTACGAGTTCGTCTTGCGCAAGGCGGCTAGATTCCATAGCGGCGATCCAGTCGTCGCGGAGGATGTGAAGTTCTCCTTCGAGCGCTACCGGGGCGCTTCCGCCAAGACGCTGAAAGATAGAGTCGCAGCGGTCGAGATCCCGGATCCCGGGCGCGTCCGCATCCGGCTCAGAGCGCCGTGGCCCGACTTTATGACCTTCTACGCGAGTGCCACGGGCGCTGGCTGGATCGTGCCCAAGAAGTACCTCGAGAAGGTCGGCGATGAGGGGTTCAAGAAGGCTCCGATCGGGGCCGGGCCCTATAAGTTCGTCTCGTTCAACCCGGGCGTGGAGCTTGTCCTGGAGGCATTCGATCAGTACTGGCGTAAACCGCCGAGCGTGAAGCGCCTGGTCCTCAGAGTGATCCCTGACGAGGCGACGCGACTGGCGGCGCTCACGCGGGGTGAGGTGGACATCGCTTACGTGATCCGTGGCGCGCTGGCCCAGGCGCTTCGCCGAACTCCGGGGCTTACGCTGAAGCCCGTCGCCATCCAGACCACGTTCTGGGTCTACTTCCCGGACCAGTGGGATCCGAAGTCCCCCTGGCACGACCGGCGCGTGCGCCTGGCCGCGAGCCAGGCGATCAACCGCCAGGGATACAATGAGGCGGAAGCGCTCGGCCTTCTGCGGCTCACCGGGAGCATCATTCCCAGCAACTTCGAGTTCTTCTGGCAGTCGCCCACGCCCTCGTACGATCCCCTCAAGGCCCGAGAACTGCTGAAGGCGGCCGGCTACCCGAATGGATTCGACGCCGGTGAATTTTTCGGCGACTCCGCCTTCACCGGTCCCGAATCAGTCGTCAACGACTTGGCGGCCGTCGGCATCCGAGCGAAACTTCGCCCGCTCGAGCGGGCAGCGTTCGTCAAGGGATTCGCCGAGAAGAAGTTTCGGAATCTCCTGTACGCCGGCAGCGGCGGCTTCGGTAATACGGCTACCAGGATGGAGACCTTCGTCGCCGCCGGCGGCCCCTATGTCTATGGGAGCTATCCCGACATCGAAGGGCTGTTCCAGGAACAGGCCGGCGAGATGGACAGGAAGAGACGCGAAGCAGCTCTGCATCGCATCCAGCAGCTCATGCATGACAAGGTCATGTTTGCGCCACTCTGGGAGGCCACCATCCTGATTGGCTTGGGGCCAAGGGTCGAGGAGGCTGGGCTCGGGCTCATTGCCGGTTACCCGTTCTCCGCCCCGTACGAGGACGTGAAGCTCAAAAGCAAATAACTGTTGAACCGGACCAGACTAGCGGTGGCGCACGCCACGACTTTGACGAACGTCACTGCGCTGGTGGGCACCCTTCGGCTAGACTCCCAGCAGCACACCAGTGGCAACATAGGTCCCCCACATGA
>JBKOVG010000361.1:0-7364 GCA_046723845.1 Candidatus Methylomirabilota bacterium
GGGTGACTCGTGCCGTCTTCTTCGTGCCGTCCGCCACCAGCCACGTGGTGCTCCCGCTCCTTGACCAGTACGCGGCCCTCGCCAAGAGAGTCGGCTAGCTAGCCGGGCTGGCGCGCGGTGAGGAGAAACACCACCAGCGCGGCCAGCCCCGCTACCGCGAAGCCGAGGGCGGCGAGGTAGACCACGAGATACGAGTGGGTATGGTCGAAGATGGCGCCCGAGAGCCAGGGGCCCGCGGCCGAGCCGAGACCGTTGCCGATGCCGAGGAGGCCGAAGATCGGCCCGTAGTTCCGCGGCCCGGAGATCCGGCCCAGGAGCACGGAGACGATGGTGGCGCGCGAGCCGAGGGGCAGGAAGAGCAGAAGCACGTAGCCGTAGGCGAATATCCGGGCCGGCCAGGTTTCCATGGCGAGGAGGCTCAGCACGCCCGCCGTGGAGATGCTGAACGAGATGAGCCCTGCCGCGGGCGCTCCGACGCGATCCGCGAGAATGCCTGCGAGCACTCGACCGCTCGCCGCCAGCACGCCGCCTGCTCCGAGCATGAGAGATGCCTCGGCGGGCGAGAATCCGCGCGCGGGAAAGTACAGGGCGTGCTGGGTCGTCGCGAGGTTTCCGAAGAGCGGCGGCACCGTGAAGACGACGAGGAGACTCCAGAAGGGAATCGAGAGCACGGTGTGCCCGAGCGACCTCTGGGGCGCCGCCGAGGCTGACGATGCCGGCGTTGAGACGTGACCGCCCAGTCGCGTGGGCAGCACGTGCCACGCCACGGGGATGAGCGCGAGCAAGGCGGCGGCATGACAGACGAAAGCCACGCGCCATCCGTAGGAGCTGATCAGGCGCTGGGTGACCGGACCGAGCACGAAAGCGGCCATGGCGCCCGAGAAGGCAATGCCCATGGCGACACCGCGGCGTCGGTTATAGGTGTCGGCGAGGAGGGCAGCCTGGGTTGACAGGCCGGTGAGGCCCAAGCCCACGCCCACCGCGACACCGACGGAGGCGATCATGACGGAAAGGGTGGGGGCATGAGCTCCGAGGAGGAGCCCCACCGCGGTGGCGCCCAAGCCCCCGATGACGACGAGCCGCGGATTGCGCCGGGCGACGAGCCAGCCCGCCACCGGGCCCAGCGCGGCGGCGGTGATCCAGACATAGGACATGGGGGAGGCGATGGTCGCCCGCGAGGCGTGGAACTCGGCGAGGAGCGGAGGAAGAAAGAGCACGTAGGAGTTGGGGAAGCCCGAGATGAGGAGCATGGTGGTGAAGGCGAGCCAGAGACGGGGATTCGCCAGGCTCTCGGCGGGGCGGGACACCGGGGCAGTATATGTCAGGGGCCGAGGACGCTACTTCTAACCCGAGGCAGGAGGATGGGATGCCCGAGTCGAGCCACGTGATGCTGACGGTGCTGCTCCACCACGATCAGTCCAAAACGCTGGACGAGATCATGGCGCACCTGAAGAAGACCGGCTTCTACCGTGATTTCCCCCCCGAGGGCTCGGAGCTCGTATCCTGGGTGGTCGCCATGTCCTTCGGCTTCGTCATCACCCTCAAGGTGGAAGCGGACAAGCTGCGGAGCGTCAACCGGTACATGGAGCAGAAGGCCTGGGGCGCCTTCCGCTACGAGGTCTTCCCCGCCTACGACTTCGCGCCCATCGCCGCGGACCTGAAGAAGCAGCACGCCTAGGGATGGCTCGCCCCGAGCATGAGGACCGACCATGAGGGAGGCGCGGGGGGACGGTGCTAGGATGTCTGCGTGAGAAAGCCACCGTCGCGCATCGCGCTCGCGCTGTCGCCCACCCCCATCATGAAGCTCGAGCGTGTGTCGCGGCGGCTGGGAGTCGAGCTCTACATGAAGCGCGACGACCTCACGGGCCTGCTGGAATCCGGCAACAAGGTCCGCAAGCTCGAGTTCCTCGTGGGAGACGCCCTCGACCAGGGTGCCGACACCTTGATCACCGTGGGCACGCTCCAGTCGAACTGCTGTCGCGCCGTGTCGGCGGTGGCGGCCCGGCTCGGGCTCAGCGCGGTGGTCGCGGTGAAGGGCGAGCGGCCGGTCGCCTACGACGGCAATCTCCTCCTGAACCGCATGCTGGGCGCGGAGGTCCGCTATCTCACCGATGAGGAGTTCGCGAGCTATCCGGTGGCCCTCGAGGCGATCGCGGAAGACGTGCGGCGTCGGGGCGGCCGACCCTATGTCATCCCGGAAAGCGGCTCGAACGAGACGGGCGCCCTGGGCTATCTCGAATGCGCGGTGGAGCTGGCCGAGCAGATCGGCCACGGGGCGCCGCGCTTCGACACGGTGGCCATCGCGTCCTTCAGCGGCGGGAGCCAGGCCGGTCTTCTCATGGGCAAGCAGCTCGCCGGCCTGCCCTCGGAGATCGTGAGCGTGCCCATCGCCTTCCCCGCCGATCACGTGCGCGCCTATGTCGCCGACACCATCGGCAAGACCGTGATGCGCTACGGCTTCGCCCTCGACGTGCCCAAGACCATCCACGTTCTCGACGGCTACCAGGGCACCGGCCGCGCGGGCGTCGACGACGCCGAGCTCTCGCTGCTCATCAGCATGGCGCGGGAAGAGGGTGTGATGCTCGATCCCGTTTACACGGCCAAGGCCTTCGGCGGCCTTCTCGATACGCTCCAGCGCGACCCCAAGGCTCTCGGCCAGCGCGTCTGCTTCATCCACACGGGCGGGATCTTCAGTCTCTTCCCGTTCCGCGAGCCGCTGTCCCGCCTGCTCGACGCCTGACGTGCCCGAGATCCAGCTCACGGGGGGCGAGCTCGACGGTCTGCCCGTCCACTACGTGGAGGCAGGGCAGGGGCCGGCCATCGTGCTTATCCATGGCTTGGGAGGCTTTGCCGAGTCCTGGCGCCACAACATTCCCGAGCTCTCTCGCCACGGCCGTGTCATCGCCCTCGACCTGCCCGGCTTCGGCCGCTCCGGCAAGCCGCGCCGCGCGTACACCACCGCCTTCCTCGCCCAGACGCTCGCCGGGTTCCTGCGTACTCTCGGCGTGGACCGGGTACGCCTGGTGGGCCATTCACTAGGCGGCGCAGTGGCCGCCCGGTATGCCCTCGAGCATCCGGGTCAGGTCCAGCGGCTCGCCCTTCTCGGCGCGGCGGTACCGGGCTTCGCTCTCCGTCCCTCATGGCTGTATCGCACGCTCTCCGTGCGCGGGGTGGGCGAAGTTCTCGGAAGCTTCCTCACGCGGGGCATATGCGTCAAGGGCCTGGAGCGGTGCTTCGCCCGGCCCGACCCGGATGAGATCCGATTCTTCGTGGAGCACGAGTTCGAGGCGCGCACCTCGTACGAGGGGCGGGCGGCCTATCTTTCGCTGCTCCGCACGGTGAAGGATGACTTCACGGTGGGCGCGGAGGCCTACCGCGCAGCCCTCGCCGGGCTCGGCCGGAACGTGCTCATCATCCACGGGCGGGAAGATCGCGTCATCCCCATGGCCCACGCCCAGCGGGTGGTGGAAGGTCTGGGTCTCACGCATCCGCGCTGGCTCGACCGATGCGGACACTTCCCCCAGATCGAGCACGCAGACGCCGTCAACGCCTGCCTGAAGGATTTCCTTTTCGCTCCTGCCTCGCGCTGAAGCCCTGCCGAAAACCGAGCAGTAAGGACTGCGGAGCTAGAGGGTGTAGGTCTTGCCCTGTTCGAGGATGTGGATGCGCGTGGAGTCGATCTTCGCGAGCTCTTCGGCGGTCTCCTGGTAGAGCTGGGGCTTGACGTGATAGACCCAGACCGGCACGTCGGGCGGCGCCTTGTCGAGCTCGCGCTTGAGCATCTCGGGCGTGAGGTGTCCGGAGGTCTTTGCGAGCGCGTCCATCCGGTTGGGGAAGGACGTCTCGACGATCACCGCCTTGAGGCCGCGCATCTCCTTGGCCGCCTCCCAGATCTTCTTGGTGGGACCAGTGTCGCCGCTGAACACGAAGCCCGTCTCGCCATCATGGACGATGAAGCCGGTGGTGAGGATGGTGTGCTCCACCGGTATCGGAGTCACCCAGAGCTCTCCCACTCGCGCCTCGCCCTCCTCGGCCAGGGCGCGGAAGCCCAGCACGGGATTCTTGGGATCGGGGATGGTCGCGAAGTTGGGCCACACGATGTCGTTGAAGACGTGAGTGCGCAGGCTGTCGAGCACCGGCCCGAGGCTGCAGGCGGTGATCCGGCGGTTCGGAGCCAGCATGGCCAGGGTGTCCGTGAGGAAGCAGAGGCCGGCGATGTGGTCGAAGTGGGCATGGCTGACGAGGGCATACTCGACCTCGATCTGCTCGGCAGGGGAGAGGGCGCCGCCAACCGTTCCAGCGTCCACGAGGATCCGGTCGTCGACGAGGAGGGCCGACGGACGTTGCCCCGGCCCCTCGCTGCCGTACGAGCCGAGGACTTTGATCTTCATCCGACCCCTTGAGGCCCTCCGATGGAAGGAGATTAAACTTTACGGAGTCTAGTCTATCAGCCAATCGACGGTCAAGTTACGCGGTATCGGCGCAGCCGAGGAGGCCTTATCTCAGGCAGTCTTGCGGAGCACGGAGGGCGTATGGGAAGATGCAGTCGATGATATTCCAGCAGATGGTCAACGAGGACGCCGGCTGCATCTCCTACCTGATCGGGTGTAGCCAGGCGGGTGAGGCCCTCGTGGTAGACCCGGGCCGGGACCGCGTGGACGACTACGGCGCCTGGGCCCGGCGGAAGGGTCTGACCCTGACGCATATCGTCGAGACCCACATCCACGCCGATCATCTCTCGGGCAATCAGGCGCTGGCGGCCAAGACGGGGGCACGCATCCATATCCACCCGGCGGCGGAGGCCGCGTATGCGCACGCTCCCATTGCCGATGGCGAAGCGATCACTATCGGCACGGTGCGCATACAAGCCCTGCACACCCCTGGGCACACCCCCGACAGCATCTGCCTGCTCGTGACCGACCTGTCGCGTGGAGAGGAGCCCTGGTTCGTGCTGACCGGCGACACGTTGTTCGTCGGCGACGTGGGCCGGCCGGATTTCGGAGGGGAGCGGGCCGCCGCGACCCTCTACCAGAGTCTCAACTCCCGCGTGCTCACCCTGCCCGACAGCGTCGAAGTATATCCAGCCCACGGCGCTGGCTCATCCTGCGGGCGCGCCATGTCCTCCAAGCCGGGCTCGACCATTGGCTTCGAGCGTCGCTTCAACCCGGCGCTCCAGTCCCGGACGGCGGACGAGTTCGTGCGGGCGCTCATGACTGGTCTGCCTCCCAAGCCTCCCGGCTTCGACCGGATCATCGCCAAGAACCGCGCCCAGGCCCTGCCGTCCTCGGGTGATCCGGAGCCGCTGACCGTGGCCCAGGCGCGGGAGGCCATGGCCAAGGGCGCGATGGTGCTTGACGCACGCAGCCCGGCCGAATACGGCGAGGGACACATTCCCGGCGCCGTCAATGTATGGATAGAGAGCAATCCCTTCGCGGCTCGCGTGGCCATGATGACCCCACCCGACAGCCGCTTCATTCTCGTGGCCACCGGGCCGTCGGACCTCACGCGCGCCGTGCAAGGCCTCGGGCGTGCGGGCATGGACGACATCGCCGGCTTCCTCCAGCGCGGCATGACCGACTGGAAGAGCGAGGGCCTGCCCGAGGCGCGAGTGCCGCAGATCACCGTCCACGATCTCGCCACCATGCGCGAGGAGCAGCCGGACCTCGTGGTGCTGGATGTCCGGGAGGCGTCCGAGTGGGACGACGGGCACATCGCGGGCGCCATCAATGTGCCGATGAGCCAGGCCATCGAGCGCCTGAAAGAGATACCGGCGGATCGTCCCAAGGCCGTCCTGTGCGCGGGGGGCCTGCGGTCGAGCTCGGTGATCAGCGCGCTGCTCAGAGCCGGCATCTCCGGTTGCTACAACGTGGCCGGGGGCATGCGGGAGTGGAGCAAGGCAGGGTATTCCACCGTCAAGCCCGGAGGAAGCCAGGGCGGGGCATGAGCGACGACTTCGACTATCCCGTCATGGCGCGGGCGCTGATCCTGGGCGACAAAGACACGGTGGCGCGCAAGACGCAGGAGGGCCTGGGGCTCTCCATGGATCCGAAGGACCTGATTTTCCGTGGTCTCATTCCCGGCATGGACGTGGTGGGTGAGAAGTTCAGGCGAAACGAGTACTACGTGCCGCAGGTTCTCCTCTCGGCGCGCGCCATGTACGCAGGCCTCGACCTCCTCAAGCCGCTCATCACCAAGGCGGGTGGCGACAGCCAGTCCCTCGGCGTGATCGTCATCGGGACGGCGCAAGGCGACCTCCACGACATCGGCAAGAACCTCGTGGCCATGATGCTCGAAGGGGCGGGCTTCAAGGTGCACAACCTCGGGCGGGACGTCGCCCCCGAGAAGTTCGTGTCCGCCGTCGAGGAGCACGGGGCTCAGATCGTCGGAATCTCGGCCCTCATGACCACGACCATGCCCGCCATGAAGCGCACCATCGATGCCCTGTCCAAGGCCGGGTTGCGCGAGCGGGTCAAGGTAATGATCGGCGGGGCCCCGGTGAGCCAGGCCTACGCCGACGAGATCGGTGCCGACGGCTACGCGCGGGATTCGACCATCGCGGTGGTGCGGGCCAAGGAGCTGCTCGGCGTGGCGGCGGTGGCCTGATGGCGCGGCCGCGGGGCTGGGAGATCGTGGAGCGCGCCCAGGCAGGGGAGCGCCTCGTCTTCGACGGGGGCTACGGTACCGCGCTCTTCGACGCGGGCCTGCTCAACGGGGCCTGCCCGGAGCTCTGGAATGACACGCATCCCGACGTGGTCCGTGGCATCCACAAGGGATACTTCGACGCGGGCTCCGATTTCGTGGAGACCAACACCTTCGGGGGGACACGGCTCAAGCTCAACGAGTACAAGATCGGCGAGCGTACGAGCGAGCTCAACCTGAAGGGCGCGCGCCTGGCACGGTCGGTGTGTCCCGCCACGGGATATGTCGCGGGCTCCATCGGCCCCACGAGCTGTCTGCCTCTGGACTACGGAGTCGGCGACAATGTGGCGACGGACGACGAGTACCTCGCCACCTTCAAGGAGCAGGCGGAGGCCCTCGCGGAAGGCGGGGTGGACATCTTCGCCGTCGAGACCATGATGTTCCCTCAGGAAGCCACGGCGGCCATCGCCGCGTGCAAGGCGGTGGCGGACTTGCCCGTGATGGCGACCATGTTCTTCCAGTACGAGGAGATGCACGATCGGGACCGGACCATGTGGGGCGAGAGCCCGGCGGACGAGGCGAAGACGCTCCTCGGCGCGGGAGCGGATATCGTGGGCATGAACTGCGGCCGCGGACCCGACCGCGCCATCGTGATCATTCGCGAGATGCGCGCGGTGACCGATGCGCCGCTCATCGCCTATCCGAATGCCGGCCTGCCCATCACC
>JBKOVG010000381.1:0-24511 GCA_046723845.1 Candidatus Methylomirabilota bacterium
GCACACTTCACCCTCAAATACCACTTCACCACGTCGAACGTCGATCAGGTCGAGACACTGCTGGAAGAGGTCGCGCGCCGGCACCCTCCGGCTCCCGTCACCGTGGGCGGATTCGGCCACTTCTTCGAGGACGTGGTGTTCGTGGAAGTGGCGCTGTCCCCGGCCGCCCGGTCCACCCTGGACGCGCTGATCCGTGCCCTCCGCACGCTGCCCTGGATGCCCTGGGACCGCTACGACGCCGAGCGGCTCCATCCGCACATGACCATCGCCGAGCGAACGCGCGCCTCCTTTCGCGAGGTCTGGGACTGCTGTCGGGAGCGCGAGCGGTGCTTCACCGGCGCCTTCGACAACATCACCATCCTGAAGAAGCGGAGGGAGGAGGACGGGATCGACCGGTGGGATATCCACCGGTCCTTCCGGCTGCCGGGCTAGAAGCGGCGGCGGCCGCCCAGGGACTTCTTGCGGAGGCGCAGCGACTTCGGCGTGATCTCCAGGAGCTCGTCCTCGCGGATCCACTCGAGGCTCTGCTCGAGGTTCATGATGCGGGGCGGGGTGAGGCGCACCGCCTCGTCCGAGGTGGACGAGCGGATGTTGGTCAGCTTCTTCTCCTTGGTGATGTTGACGTCGAGGTCGTTGTCGCGATTGTGCTCGCCCACGATCTGACCTTCGTAGACCGCCTCGCCCGGACCCACGAAGAGCACGCCGCGCGGCTGCAGGTGGTCGATGGCGTAGGAGGTCGTCTTGCCCGGCCGGTCGGACACGAGGGCGCCGTTGGCCCGATGGGGGATCTCCCCCTGCCACTCCGCGTAGCCGTCGAAGAGATGGTTGAGGAGCCCGGTGCCGCGGGTGTCCGTGAGGAACTCCGAGCGGTAGCCGATGAGGCCGCGCGAGGGCAGGCGATACTCGAGGCGCACGCGCCCCGTGCCGTGATTGATCATCTTGGTCATCAGCCCCTTGCGGGGCCCGAGCTTCTGGGTGACGGCGCCGATGAACTCCTCGGGGATGTCCACCACGAGGTGCTCCATGGGCTCGAGGGTCGTGCCCTGCTCCTCCTTGGTGATGATCTGGGGCTTGCCCACCTCGACCTCGAAGCCTTCGCGCCGCATCATCTCGATGATGATGGCGAGCTGGAGCTCGCCGCGCCCGGAGACACGGAAGGTGTCGGGGGAGTCCGTCTCCTCCACGCGGACGGCCACGTTGGTGCGCTTCTCCTTCCACAGCCGCTCGCGGAGCTGCGTCGAGGTGACGAACTTGCCCTCGCGCCCGGAGAAGGGGGAGACGTTGGAGGAGAAGAGCATCGACACCGTGGGCTCGTCGATGTGCATGACGGGCAGGGCCACCGGCTTCTCCGCGTCGCCCACCGTCTCGCCGATCTCCACGTTCTCGATGCCGGCCACCGCCACGATCTCCCCCGCTGAGGCCTCGGGCACTTCCACGCGCTTGAGCCCTTCGTAGCCGTAGAGCACCGTGACTTTGGCGATCTCGGTGGCGCCGTCGCGGTGGACCACGGCCACCCGGTCGTACTGGCGGATCTTGCCGTTGACCACGCGACCGATGACGAGGCGGCCCACGTAGTCGTCCCAGTCGAGGGAGGTGGCGCGGAGCTGCAGCCCCATGTCGGGATCGAAGCGCGGAGGCGGGATGGTGGCCACCAGCGTGTCGAAGAGGGGCGCGAGGGTCTTGGAGTCGTCGTCGAGGCGGAGCTTGGCGATGCCCTTGCGCGCGTCCGTGTAGAGCACAGGGAACTCGAGCTGCTCCTCCGCCGCGTCGAGGTCGATGAAGAGATCGTAGACCTCGTCGAGGACCTGGGCGGCCCGCGCGTCCTGGCGATCGATCTTGTTGATCACCACCACCGGCGTCAGCCCCGCCTCCAGCGCCTTCTTGAGCACGAAGCGCGTCTGGGGCAGCGGCCCTTCCGCCGCGTCCACGAGGAGGAGCACACCGTCGACCAGGGTGAGGGTGCGCTCGACCTCGCCGCCGAAGTCGGCGTGGCCCGGCGTGTCAACGATGTTGATCTTCACGTCCTTGTAGTGGATGGACGTGTTCTTGGCCATGATGGTGATGCCCTTCTCGCGCTCGAGGTCGATCGAGTCCATGACCCGCTCGACCACGTGCTCGTTGGCGCGGAAGATGCCCGACTGCCACAGCATGGCGTCCACGAGAGTGGTCTTGCCGTGGTCGACGTGCGCGATGATGGCGACGTTGCGGATGTCGCTGCGCTCCTGCATGTACCCACTCTAGCACGGAATTTTCGGATGCCGCGCTGCGTCGCCCTTGCTCCGGGCCATCGCCACGAGGCATAATGGCCGCCTACCCCCGCACGAGGAGGAGCTCATACGTGAACATCCGATCGCTGCTCGCCGCTCTCGTGGTCGCGCTCGTCGTGCCGTCCGGCGCGTGGGCCCAGGCTCCCAAACCCGCTGAGTCGCAGAAAGGATCCGGACGCGTGAAAGAGATCGCCGAGATCACCATGGAGAAGGGCGGCGTCATCAAGATCGAGTTCTTCCCCGAGGACGCGCCGAAGACGGTCGAGAACTTCATCACCCTCGCCAAGAAGGGCTTCTACGACGGGCTCGCCTTCCATCGCGTGGAGCCCGGCTTCGTGGTGCAGGGCGGCGATCCCAAGGGCGACGGCACGGGCGGCCCCGGCTACAAGATCAAGGCGGAGTTCAACAAGCAGAAGCACGATCGGGGCGTGGTGGCCATGGCGCGGAGCCAGGATCCCGACTCCGCGGGCAGCCAGTTCTACATCACCCTCGCCCCCGCGCATTTCCTCGACGGCAAGTACACGGTGTTCGGCAAGGTCGTCTCGGGCATGAACATCGTGGACGGCATCAAGAAAGGCGACAAGATGAAGTCCGTGAAGATCGTCGAGGTCCCCGAGTAGCGCCATGGCCTGGTCGCTCCTCATCAAGGGCGGGACCGTGATCGACGGCAGCGGCGCTCCCGGCGTCGCGGCCGACGTGGCGGTGGAGAGCGATCGGATCGCCGCCGTGGGCCGCGGGCTCAGCGGAGATGCGTCCCGCGTGATCGACGCCACGGGACTGATGGTCACCCCCGGCTTCATCGACAGCCACTCCCACTCTGACCTCGTCTATGACACCTGCCCGTCCGCGGAGTCGAAGGTGCGGCAGGGCGTGACCACGGAAGTGGTCGGGATGTGCGGCTTCTCCCCGGGGCCCATCGCCCCCGGCATGCGCGAGGCGGTGCGCGACTGGATCGGCGGCATCGGCAGCAAGCCGCCCGCCACCTGGCACAGCTTCGGCGAGTACCTGGACCACCTGCGCGGACTCGGCACCTCCGTCAACGTGATCCAGTTCGTCGGCCACGGCGCGCTCCGCATGGCCACGATGGGCGGTGACAACCGCACACCCACCCCCGACGAGCAGAAGACCATGGAGCGGCATCTCGCGGAGGCGATGGACGCGGGCGCCTGGGGCTACTCCACCGGCCTCGTGTACGCGCCAAGCGTCTACGCCTCGACCGAGGAGCTGATCGCCCTCGCCAAGAGCATGGCCTCGCGTGGCGGGCACTACTTCTCCCACGTGCGGGGGGAGGCGGCCACCCTCGAGGCCGCCTACGTGGAGGCGATCCGGATCGGCGAGGAGGGCGGCGTGCCCGTCCAGATCGCCCACGTGAAGGCCTCCGGCCGCGAGAACTGGGGCAAGATGGAACGCGCGCTGCGCATGATCTCCGACGCGCGCGCCCGCGGCGTCAACGTCACCGGGGACGTCTATCCCTATCCCGCGGGCAGCACCAAGATGGACAATCTCCTGCCCGCCTGGATGCACGATGGCGGCACCGCCAAGCTCCTCGAGCGCCTCGCCGACCCCGCCGCGCGGGCGCGCGCCATCGCTGATTGCTTGGTCGACGGCGAGCGCTGGCGCACAGGCTCGGGCGCCAATGGCTGGGATGAGGTCATGGTCGCTACGTGCTCCCGCGAGGAGCTCGCGGGGAAGACTCTCGCGGAGCTGGCCCGCCTGACCGGGCGGGAGCCGGCGCAGGCCATGATGGACCTCGTGCTCGCGGAGAAGGCGGGCGTGAGCATGATCAGCTTCTCCCAGAGCGAGGAGAATGTGGCCATGGCCAGCGCCGATCCTCACACCATGATCGGCTCCGACTCGCTCTCGCTGCACGCGGGCACGGGGCCGCATCCCGGCAAGCCGCACCCGCGAAGCTACGGGACATTCCCCCGTGTCCTCGGCGTCTACTGCCGAGAGCGAAAGCTCTTCTCCTGGGAGAGGGCGGTGCACAAGATGACGGGCATGCCCGCGGGCAAGCTCGGCATGGCGGACCGCGGACTGATCAAGACGGGCTACGCTGCGGACCTCGCCGTCTTCGACCCGGCCACCGTGCGCGACGAGGCGACCTTCCCCGAGCCGCACCGCCATCCCGTGGGCATTCCCTACGTCGTCGTCAATGGGCACGTCGTGGTGGACGGCCCGCGCTATCACGCTGTTCCCGCGGGCCGCGTCCTGACGAGGTAGGCGGGGTGGGGCGCCCGGTCAAGGGCCGGCCACGGCTCAAGCTCTGGGTCGTCTTCGGAGACGACGTCAAGTTCGGCGAGGGGCGCGCCCAGCTCCTCGAGGCGATGGAGCGGCTCGGCTCCTTCAAGCAAGCCGTCGAGCGCATGGGCATGTCGTACCGGGCGGCGTGGGGGTATTTCCGCGAGCTCGAGCGCGCGGCTGGCTTGAAGCTGCTCGAGCGGCGGCCCGGACGCGGGCCCGAGGGCGGTACGCGGCTCACCCCGGAAGGCAGGCTCTTCCTCCGCCGCTACCGCCGCTTTCGCAAGGGGCTCGATCCCCTCGTGGCCCGGCACTTCGAGCAGTCCTTTCGCGACTGATTCCGTCCGAGGCGGCCCCACCCTCGGCACACCGCTCTCCCACGGTCGTGCATCGTCTTGATTCTGCTACGGCACCCAAGTATGCTCTCGGGAGCATAGTAGACGAAGGGAGAGGGGAGACCTCATGCTGCTTCGCTGGTTGCTCGTCGGGCTGTGCGCGGTGTGGCTGACGGCGCCCGCCCGGGCCCAGTCCGGCGCCGTCATCTTGTCCACGACCACGAGCACCCAGGACTCGGGACTGCTCGATGTGCTCGTGCCCATGTTCGAGAAGAAGGCTGGCATGTCCGTCAAGACCATCTCGGTCGGCACGGGGCAGGCCCTGGCCCTGGCGGCCCGCGGCGAAGCCGACGTGGCGCTCGTGCATGCGCCCTCGCTGGAGCGGAAGTACGTCGAAGAAGGGAAGATGCAGAATCGCCGCCTCGTCATGTACAACGACTTCATCATCATCGGCCCTGAGGACGACCCGGCCAGGATCAAGGGCATGCCGAAGGCCGTGAACGCCCTCAAGCGGATCGCCGAGAGGCAATCGCGCTTCGTCTCTCGCGGCGACAAGTCGGGCACTCACCTGCTGGAGCTCGGGCTCTGGAAGCAGGCGGGCATCGAGCCCAAGGGGACGTGGTACATCGAGTCGGGCCAGGGCATGGGCCAGACGCTCGGGATCGCCAACGACCGCCGCGGTTACACCATCGCCGATCGGGGCACGTGGCTCGCCTTCCAGAAGCGCATCAGCCTGCCCATCCTCGTGGAGAAGGACAAGCCGCTCGTCAATCTCTACTCGGTGATGGAGGTCAATCCAACCAACGGCCCCCGCGTCAACGTGGCGGGCAGCAAGGCGTTCGCCGACTTCATGGTGGCGCCCGAGACGCAGGCGGCCATCAAGACCTTCGGCGTGGACAAGTTCGGGCAGGCGCTCTTCGTGCCCATTGCCGGCAAGACCGACGCCGATTTCCCGTAAGCCGTGGAGCTGATCGGGCAGGGATTGCTCGAGGCGGTGCGCCTGCTGCTGGCGGGCGACCGTGAGGTCTGGAGCGTGACCTGGCTCTCGCTGTGCATCTCGGCGACGGCCACCCTGCTCGCCCTCGCCTGCGGTATCCCGCTCGGTACCGCGCTCGCGCTCTCGCGCTTTACGGGGCGCGGCTTCCTCATCAGCGTGGTCAACACTGGCATGGGCCTTCCGCCCGTCGTGGTGGGCCTCTTCGTGACCATCGTGCTGTGGAGGAGTGGCGCCCTCGGCTCTCTCGAGCTGCTGTACACGCCGACGGCGATGGTCCTGGCCCAGCTCGTGATCGCGGCGCCCATCGTCATCGGCCTGACCCTGGCGGCCATTCAGCAGATTCCCGACAAGTTCCGGCTGCAGCTCCTCGCGCTGGGCGCCTCACGGCCCCAGATGGTGTGGACGCTCCTCAAGGAAGCGCGCCTCCCCATGCTGGCCGCGGTGATGGCGGGGTTCGGCGCCGTCATCTCGGAGGTAGGCGCCTCGCTCATGGTGGGCGGCAACATCAAGGGATCCACGCGTGTCCTCACGACGGCCACCGTGCTCGAGACCAGCAAGGGCAACTTCGACGTCGCGATCGCCCTCTCCTTGATTCTTCTCGTGCTCATGTTCCTCGTGAACTGGGCGCTGACCTGGATCCAGCAGCGGCGCGTTGGCTGACCTCGGGTATAATCCTCGCGTCTCCGAGCCCTCGGACCTACAGCCGCGCGCCATGGTCCCCGGGCCGATAGGGTGGGTCGGTAAACCGTCCTGCCTCCCGACTTGGAAAGGAGCGCCCGCGCCCGGTGAGCCCCGAGCATCTCTCCGCCCTCTGGCTGTCGGTCAAGGTGTCCGTCGTCGCCACCGCACTCAACGCCGTCATCGGGATCCCGCTCGCGTACGTGATGGCGCGGCGGCGCTTCTGGGGCCGCGCCGCCGTCGACGTGCTCGTGACGCTTCCCCTCGTGCTGCCGCCCACCGTCACGGGCTACTACCTCATCCTCCTGCTCGGGCGGCGCGGCGTGCTGGGGGCGCCGCTCTATGCGGCGACGGGCTGGAGCGTGGCGTTCACATGGTACGCGGCCGTGATCGCCGCCACCGTGATGGCGCTGCCGCTCCTCGTGAGGACGGCGCGCGTCGCCATCGAGTCCGTCGACCGGAATCTGGAGCGCGCCGCCTTCACTCTGGGCCGCCCGGAATGGCGGACGGCGCTCGAGGTGACGCTGCCCCTGGCGCGAAACGGCATCCTGGCGGGACTGGTGCTCGCCTTCGCGAGAGCCCTCGGTGAGTTCGGTGCCACCCTCATGTTGGCGGGCAACATTCCCGGCAAGACGCAGACGCTGCCCCTGTCCATCTACACCGCGGTCCAGACCGGCGAGGCAGGGCAGGCGATGACGCTGGTCGCGATGCTGACGCTGCTCTCGTGCGTGGTCGTGGTCGCCGCGGCTCGCCTCGGGGCGCGGGCGCTGTGAGCCAGCAACTCGACGTCCGGCTCGTCAAGCGCCTGCCGGGCTTCACCCTCGATGTGGCGTGGTCGGCAGGCGAGGGCGTGGCGGCGCTGTTCGGTCCCTCGGGCGCGGGCAAGACGCTGACGCTGCAATGTCTGTCCGGCCTCCTCACGCCGGACACCGGCCGCGTCGTCGTGGGCGATCGCGTGCTCTTCGACGCCGCCGCGGGGATCAACGTGCCGCCCCAGCAGCGGGGTCTCGGCTATGTCTTTCAGGGCTACGCGCTCTTTCCGCATCTCACGGTCGCCGCCAACATCGCCTTCGGCCTCCGAGGCCGGCCCCGCGCGGAAGCGGCGCGCCGCACGGCCGAAGTGATCGAACGGATGAGCCTGGGCGGCCTCGAGGATCGACGGCCGCACGAGATCTCGGGAGGGCAGCGCCAGCGGGTGGCCCTCGGCCGGGCGCTCGCTCCCGATCCCGCGTTCCTGCTCCTCGACGAGCCGCTCTCCGCGCTCGATGTCGGTCTGCGGCAATCGCTGCGCGAGGAACTGGCGGGCATCCTCTCAGACTGGCACGTGGCGGCTGTGCTCGTCACGCACGATTTCCAGGAGGCCTATCGCCTGGGCGACCAGATCGTCGTGTACGAGGCGGGGCAGGTGATTCAGGCGGCGCCCCGCAGCGAGCTCCTGTGGCGCCCGGCCTCCGAGCGGGTAGCGGGTATCCTCGGCATTCGCAATGTGCTGCGGGGCAGCGTGGTGAAAGCCTCGCCTGATCGCATCCAGCTTCGATGGCGCGGACAGATTCTCGAGACGGTCAACTCGCCGGTGCGCTCGTATCTCCCGGAGCCCGACAGCCCCCTGGCCTTCTTCATCCGGCCCGAGTACGTGCGCCTGATCCGGAAGGATCGCGGGCCGGCCGATCCGGTGCACCACATGAACCTCCTCTCGGGCGAGATCGTCCGGGAAGCCGACTTTGGCACGACCTACACGCTCTATGTGCGCCTGGACAATCCCGGGCGCCCGGCCCAGGGCGACTACGACCTCGAGGTCGAGGTGCCGCGGCTCGTCTACGAGATCCTGGAGATCGGCCGCGATCGACGGTGGCAGCTCTCCATGCACCGCGGCTCCATCCAGATTCTTCCTGGCTCCACCGGGGGCGAGCGCGCGTCGTGACCCCCGTCCTGGAGCTAGCGGGCATTCGCGTCGCCCAGGCCGGGCAGACCGTCCTCGAGGTGCCCCATCTCGCGGTCAGGCCGGACGAGGTCCTGGCGGTGATCGGCCCGAATGGGGCGGGGAAGTCGACCCTGTTGCGCGTGATGGGCCTGCTCCAGACTCCTGATGCCGGCGAGGTGAGATTTCAGGGCGAGACAGTGACGGCGGCGCAGGGCCTGAGCGTCAGACGGCGCATGGCGAGCGTCTTCCAGGATCCGCTGCTGGCCGACGCGACGGTCCTTGCGAACGTGTCGATGGGGCTGCGCTTCCGCGGCGCCCCGAGCGGGCGCATCGACGTGCAGGCGGCACGCTGGCTCGAGCGCCTCGGGATTGCCGGCCTCGGCGAGCGCCCGGCGCGCACCCTCTCTGGCGGTGAGGCGCAGCGCGTGGCACTCACGCGCGCCCTCGTGCTCGAACCCGAGCTCCTCCTCCTCGATGAGCCGTTCTCCGCCCTCGATCAACCGACGCGCGAGGTCCTCATCGCGGATCTGAGTCGCATCCTCCGCGACGACCACGTGAGTACGGTGCTCGTCACCCACGATCGGGCGGAAGCCATGACCCTGGGCGATCGGGTGGGCGTGCTGATGCGGGGCCACCTCGTCCAGCTGGAGGAGACCTCGCAGGTGTTTCGCGCGCCGGCCTCCGAGGAGATCGCGCGCTTCGTGGGGATCGAGACCATCCTGGACTGCCGCGTGGTGCGCCGCGATGGCGGCGTGACGGTGCTGGACGGCGGCCGGCAGACCATCGTAGTGGCCGAGCCCGCCGAGCCCGGTGAAATGGTCCGCCTCTGTCTCCGTCCGGAGGACGTGACGCTGTCGGCGGGCGCGTTCGAGACCGCGTCGAGCGCCCGCAATCATTTGCACGGTCGCGTGCTGCGCGTGAGCGCGTCCGGTCCCTATGTGCGCGTGATCGTGGACTGCGGATTTCCCCTCGTGGCGCTCGTGACGCAGCGCTCCGTGGACGAGCTGGGACTGCGTGACGGCGCCGCCGTCATCGCGCACTTCAAGGCGACCGCTGCGCACCTGCTTCGTGGTCTGGCAAGTCTTGACACTCGGAATGCCGGGGGGGTATAAGAGGTCACTACGGCCGCAACCTCACCGCACAGGAGGTCCCAATGGCCGATCTGGAACCGTTGATCGCACGTCTCGCCGCAGAGAACCCCGAGTTCCGCGCGCTCCAGGAAGAGCACATCCGATACGAGGTGGAGCTCCGAGAGCTCAACAGCCGCGGCTTTCTCACCGCGGATCAGCAATGGCGAGTCAGCGAGCTGAAGAAGCTCAAGCTGATGGGCAAGGATCGAATGGAGTCGATGATCCGCCACGCGCGCGACGCCGCGCACGCCTGACGCGCTAGCCGACCGAACGCCTCATGCCGCCGTCACGGGAAGGGCGAGGCTTCCTCGGCCTCTCCCACCTGACGCCATCCGGCGAAGCGCGGATGGTGGATGTCTCTCCCAAGCGGGAGACGGCGCGGGAGGCGGTGGCGCAGGTGATCGTGAAGATGCGTGCGGCCACCCTGCATGCCATCCGGGCCGGACAGCTGGCCAAGGGTGACGTGCTCGGGGTGGCGCGCACGGCGGGCATCATGGCCGCCAAGCGCACCCCCGAGCTCATCCCCCTCTGTCACCCCCTCCGTATCACCGGTTGCGACGTCACCTTTGCCCTCGATGACAAGCATTCCACCGTCACCATCGAGGCCCGCGTGCGCACCGTGGACAAGACGGGCGTGGAGATGGAGGCGCTCACCGCCGCCGCGGTGGCCGGCCTCACCGTCTACGACATGGTCAAGGCGGTGGACCGCGGCATCGTGCTGAGCAGGCTCTGCCTGCTGGAGAAGACGGGCGGCAAGTCGGGTGCGTGGCGACGGAAGAAGCCATGAAGACCGCGCTCGTGCACTCCGAGGAGTGGCGGCGCTTCGACTACGGGCCGGAGCACCCGCTCCGCATGGAGCGCCTCGGCCTCACCTGGCGGCTCATGGAGGCCTACGGGCTGACCTCGGGGCCCCGGGTCAAGCTCCTCACTCCCGCCTCCGCCTCGCTCGAGGCGATCACGCGCTTCCACCGCCGTGACTATCTCGACGTCCTGCGCGCGGTGAGCGCGGGAGACTGGGTGCCCCACGCCGCGCGCTACGGCCTGGGCGCGGGCGACAATCCGATCTTCCCCGGACTCTGGGAGGCGGCGGAACTCGTGGCGGGCGGCTCCATCCTGGCCGCCCAGCTGATCCTCGACCACGAGGTGGAGCGCGTTTTCCATTTCGCGGGCGGGCTGCACCACGCCATGCCCGATCGCGCTTCCGGCTTCTGCTACGTCAACGACGCCGTGCTCGCCATCATGGAGCTGCGGCGGCGGGACCTGAAGGTCGCCTACGTGGACATCGACGCCCACCACGGCGACGGGGTGCAGTTCGCCTTCTACGGCGACCCACGCGTGCTCACCATCTCGAGCCACGAGCGGGGCGACCGGCTCTTCCCCGGTACGGGCTTCGTGGAGGAGATGGGGGAGGGCGAGGGCGTGGGCTACTCCGTCAACCTGCCGCTCCAGCCCTACACCGACGACGCGGTCTACGAGCCGGCCTTCGAGGCGGTGGTGCCGCCCCTCCTCCGCGCCTTCGAGCCCGACGTGCTCGTGCTCCAGCTCGGCATCGACTCGCACCGCACGGATCCCTTGACCCATCTCGCATGGACGGTCCAGGGCTTCACCAAGATCGTCACGCGACTGCTCGAGCACTCCCCGCGCGTGCTTGCCCTCGGGGGCGGCGGCTACGACCTGCCCAACGTGGCGCGAGCGTGGACGGCGGCGTGGGCCGCCATCAACGGCGTGGAGCTGCCGGCCGAGATCCCGCGCACTTGCCACAAGGACCTCTCTGCCCACGGGCTCAAGAGTCTCCGGCTCTGGGACGCGCCCATGGAGCTTCCTCCGGACACGCGGCAGTGGGCCGAGGAGTACGCCATGCGCCAGGTCCGGCTGATCCGCGAGCACATCTTCCCCATCCACGGCCTGTAGTGAAGGCCGGCCGAGCGTCGGCCGACCGGCGAGAGCGCCTCGCCGGGGCCCAGTGGACATCGGTGACCACGCGCCGCAGCTTCCTCGTCGCGCTGGGCGCGCTGGCTGCGCCCAGGGTTGCCCTCGCCCAGCCGACCGCGAAGGTGGTGCGCATCGGCTATCTCTACTTCGGCTCCCGCCAATCGTCGTCTGCCACGGCTCGCTACGCCGCGTTCCTGCAGGGCATGCGCGAGGTCGGCTATGTCGAGGGCACGCACTTCGTCATCGAAGCGTGCTTCGCCGATGGGAAGACCGATCGCATTCCCGCCCTCGCCGCCGAGCTGGTGCGCCTCAAGGTCGACGTGATCGTAGCCACGGGAACGGCGGTGTACCGCGCGCTGCAGCACGTCACCAGCACCATTCCCGTCGTCATCACTCTCTCGTTTGATCCGGTTGGCGACGGCTTTGCCGCGAGCCTGGCGCGGCCCGGCGGGAACATGACCGGCCTGGCCCTCAGCGCCGCCGACCTGGGCCCGAAGCTGCTCGAGCTGCTGAAGGCGGCCGGCCAAAATTGATTCGTGTCGCCGTGTTGTTGCAGCCGGGGAACCCTGCGCATCCCCAGCGAGTGATACGGATCATGTCCGCAGCGCAAAAGAGCGGGATGCAGGTGGTGCTGGCGGAGGCCGGGACGGCGCCGGAGATCGAGCGCGAGTTCGGCATGATGACGAAGGAACGCGCCAATGCCGCCATCATCCTTGCCGACGGCTTATTCCTGCAGGAGTCCCCCTCGATCGCGGCGCAGGCGCTCAAGCATCGGTTGCCGTCGATAAGCCAGCTCCGCGAACTCACCGAGGCCGGGGGCTTGATGAGCTACGGACCGAACTCGGGCGACAATTTTCGGCGGGCGGCAACGTACGTCGACAAGATCCTGAAGGGCGCGAAACCAGGCGAGCTGCCGTTCGAGCAGCCCACGCGGTATCACCTGGTCATCAATCACAAGACCGCCATGGCCCTGGGCCTCAGGATTTCGCCGACGCTGCTGCGTCAGGCGGACGAGGTCATCCGATGACGGTAATGATCGATGGCCTCGCCCCGAGGCTCCGCTAGAAGACGAAGACGCCCTTGCCCGTGGTCTGCGTGTCGAAGAGCTTGTAGGCGCGCTCCGCCTCGTCCAGCTTGAAGCGGTGGGTGAGGAGCTTCTTGAGCGGGACCTTCTTGTCCACGATGAAGCGGGCGCACTCCGCCTGTCCCATGGCGCTGAAGGTCCACGAGGCATGGATGGTCAGCTGGCGGCGGAGCATGTGCTGGCTGATGTCGAAGGCGGTGGGGCCGCCGCCCTCGCCCACGAGGGCCACGCGTCCCCACGTGCCAGCGCTCCGCACCGCGGCCACCCGCGCCTCGGGCACGCCCGTGCAGTCCATGGTGGTCTCGGCGCCCTCGCCGTGGGTGAGATCGTGGATGGCCTTCACGGGATCGGTGGCCTTGGAATTGACCACCTCGTCGGCCCCGAACTCCTTGGCGAGATCGAGCCGCTCCTTCGAGACGTCCACCGCGATCACGCGCGCGCCCATGGCATGCCCCAGCATGGTCGCGGAGAGCCCCACCGGACCCTGGCCGAAGACGGCCAGTGTGTCGCGGCCCGAGACATCGATGCGCTTGAGGGCGCCGTGGGCGGTGCCGGTGCCGCACGAGATCGCCGCGCCTTCCTCGAAGGAGAGCTCGTCGGGCAGGGGGACCATGGTGAAGGCTGGCGCCTTCATGTAGGGTGCGTGCGCGCCGTGACCCGTCATCCCGTACACGGTGATGCCGTGACGGCAGAGCTGCGACCAGCCCACGCGGCAGTGCTTGCACTTCCCGCAGCCCTTGTAGTGGTGGTTCATCACGCGCGTCCCGACGGGCGCGAAGTCCGCAGCCACGCCGGGCCCCACCGCTTCGACCACTCCGCAGGGCTCGTGCCCCGCGATGACGGGCCCGCTGCCGCCCAGGCCCAGGGAGGCCGCGGCGTTGCCGGCGGCGCGATAGGGATGCAGATCGCTCCCGCACATGCCCGAGGCCTTGATGGCGATGACGATCTCGCCCGGACCCGGCGTGGGATCGGGGAATTCCTGGATCTCGAGCTTCCGCTCTCCGAGAAAGACGATGCCGCGCATGTGATGGGCCCTCCTGTGGGTTTCGTGGATGCCGACCGCCGTAGACTACCACCCGCCATCGTGCTCCCGCGCGGTAGCGGGCGCGGTTGACTCCGACGGCGGCCCTCCACAGAATACGCCGCGGAGAAGCACGATGGAGAGCGTGGTCAGAGGCGTGCTGTGGATCCACGTCTTCGCGGGCAGCGTCGCCCTCGTGGTCGCGCCCGTGGCTCTCCTGACCGCCAAGGGTGGGCCGACCCACCGGCGGTGGGGCAAGGTGTACTTCTGGGCGATGGCCGTGGTCGCCGCCACCGCGCTCGTGGTCGGCTACTGGCGCTCCATCCTCTTCCTGGAGCTGGTCGCGGTCTTCAGCTTCTACGCGGCGCTGTCCGGCTATCGCGTCCTCTTCCGCAAGCGCCCCGATCTCGGTCAGCGCGCAGGTCCTCTCGACTGGATCGCCGCGGTGGTCACCCTCGCCGCGAGCGCGTCCCTCCTCGTCCTCGGCCTCGTGAGACCCACCCCGCGCTTCCAGGAGCTCTCCACGGTGGCCATCGTCTTCGGCCTCGTTGGCCTCTCCATCTCAGGCCTCGACGTCTGGCGCTTCCTGAGCCCGCCCACCGAGCGCATGGCCTGGTGGTATCGGCACATGGCCAACATGATCGGCTCCTACCTGGCGGCCGTCACCGCCTTCTCCGTAGTCAACTTCACCTTCCTCCCCACCACGGTGCGCTGGCTCTGGCCCACCGTCGTCGGCTCTCCCCTCATCGCCCTCTGGATCACCTACTACAAGCTCCGCTTCAACAAGCCCACCCGCGCCGCCGACCCCGCCTAAACCGAACCGGGGCCAGTTGATCAGCGGCGATCACCACGCGCCAAGGGTGAGGGTGGGGCGTGCTCTCCCCAGACCCCTATCTTCTGCGTGCGATCGAAGCCGTCAGGGAAAGTCTCGTGGCGGGCAAGAGTGGCCCCGTGGATCGCGACTCAGGTTGGTCTGGGGAGGGCATACCGCACCCTCACCCGCCGAAGCGGACGCAGACTTTCCTCGCGCCGGCGCGAAGAGGAGTCGAAGTCCACACCGACACGCGCAGAGGGGGAAGGGGGGGGCGTGGTCTGCCCAGACCCGTATCTTCTGCGGGTGGTCGAAGTCCCCGGGCTAATTCTCGTGGCTCGTCAGAGAGCGAACGCGGAATGCGAGTCAGCGTGGTCTGGGCGGGCCACGCCCCCCACCCTTCCCCCGCGTATGAGACAGAATCTACTTTGAGCCGCGCTGAAGCAGCTCGAAGATCCGCGCCGAGGTAAGGGGCACGCGCGCGACGCGCACGCCGCGATCCCAGAGCGCGTCCTCCACCGCGTTGCCGATCACCGCCGCCGGTGAGACCACGCCACTCTCGCCCACGCCCTTGATCCCGAGCTCGTTAATGGGCGACGGGAAGTCGAGGTGGTCGATCTCGAGCGGCGGCATATCCTCCGCGCGCAGCATCGGGTAGTCCATGAAGGTGCCGGTGAGGAGCTGCCCCGCCTCATCGTAGATCAGCTCCTCGCCGAGTGCGGTCCCGATGCCCTGGGCGAGCCCGCCGTGAATCTGTCCCTCCACGACCATGGGATTGATTGGCCGGCCGCAGTCATGGGTCGCCACGTAACGGAGCAGGTGAAGCGCGCAGGTCTCGACGTCCACCTCGAGGACAGCCGCGTGCACTCCGAAGGCCCACGCCACCGTGCCGGGATAGTGAAAGGCGCAGGCGTTGAGCCCGGGGCCGCTCGTATCCGCCAGCGCGGGACTTCGCACCGCGGCCTTGGCCACCGCGGCCAGGCTCAGGCTCTTGCTCGGCACGCCAGCCACCATCACGCGGCCCTGCTCGAGGACCACGTCCTCGGGCGCGCACTCGAAGAGGCTCGCCGCGACCAGCCGCGCCTTCTGCGCGGTGTCGCGGGCCGCGCGGGAGACGGCGGGTCCCGTCACCGCGGCCACGCGGCTCGCGATGGTGCCGAGGCCATAGCCGAGGAGCTGAGTGTCGCCGCCACGGATCACCACCTGCTCGAGGGGCACCGCGAGCGCATCCGCGCAGATCTGGGCGAGCGTGGTCTCGTGCGCCTGCCCTTGCGAGGAGACGCCGATGTCCACGAACACGGTGCCGGTGGGGTCCACCCGTACGTTGGCGCCTTCGTAGGGGCCGATGCCCGTACCCTCGACGTAGGCGGAGACGCCGAGCCCGAGGGGCCGCGCGCTGCCCCGGCGCTTCGCCTGTTCCGCGCGCCATTTCGCATATCCCAGGCGCTCCAGGGCGAGATCGAACATCTTCACGTAGTCCCCGGGGTCGTAGGCGATGGCCACGCCGTCGCGGTAGGTCAGCCCGGTCCGCCACGGCATCTCCTCAATGCGCACGAGGTTCTTCCGCCGGAGCTCTGCGGGGTCCATGCCGATCTCCCGCGCGGCGCGGTCGAGGAGGCGGTCGAGGACGAAGTTCGCCTCCGGACGTCCCGCGCCCCGGTAGGCGGCGATGAAGGTCTTGTGGGTGACGACGTTGCGCGCGGTGCCCGCATAGTTCGGCACGCGATAGGGACCGACGAGATGGTTGATGGTGTTGTAGCTGATGGCCGCCCCGAGGGTGGGGTGCGAGCCGTGATCGCGTGTGAAGTCCGTCTCGAGGGCGACGATGGTGCCGTCCCGCGCGACCCCGAGCCGCGCGCGGTGGCGCTGGTCGCGATCGGCGGCGGCGGCGACGAAATGCTCGTGCCGTGTCTCGATCCATTTGACAGGACGGCCAAGCTGCCGCGCCACCGCCGCCACCAGGATGTCCTCCGGGTATACATGGCCCTTCACGCCGAAGCCGCCACCCACGTCGGGCGCGATGACCCGCACCTGCTCCTCGGCCACGCCGAGCACGGCGGCGAGGCCGCTCCGCACGCCGAAGGGGACCTGGGTTGAGAGCCACACGGTGAGGAGGCCCGTCGGCGGATCGACCGCGGCGAGCACGCCGCGCGGCTCGATGGGCATGCCCGCCACCCGGGGATAGTAGAGCTCCATCTCCACGGTGACCTCGGCGCGGGCGAAGCCGCCCGCCGCGTCGCCGGTGCGCGAGGCGGAGATGCCCGCGAGGTTGTCCGGCCAGTCCTCGTGGACGCGGGGAGCGCCGGCGGCGAGGGCGCGCTCCGGGGACACCGCGGCGGGCAGCGGCTCGTAGTCGACGGCGACGTGCTCCACAGCGTCCGCGGCGGCGTACGCGCTCTCCGCCACCACCACGGCCACGCCCTCGCCCACGTGCGTGACGCGCTCGGCGGCGAGCACGGGATGGTGGTAGCGATGGAACTCGGGCGCGGGCACCAGCGGCGGGACGGAGCCCGCGCATTCCGGCAGCTCGGCACGCGTCAGCACCGCGACCACCCCGGGCATACGTCGGGCCGTCGCGCCGTCGATGGCGCGAACGCGAGCATGCGCGTGCGGGCTCCGCACGATGGCCATCCAGAGCATGCCGGGGAGGGTGACGTCGTCGGTGTAGCGGCCGGCGCCGCGCAGCAGACGATCGTCTTCCTTGCGCCGTACGGAGGCGCCGACGAGTGGCCCGCGGGAATCCAGGGGAGGGCTCAGACGCCGGTGGGCTTCAGATGCGCGTCGCGCTGCTTGGCGAGCTCGGGATCGGCGTACGACATGAGGCCGGGCTGGCCCGCGCCCAGCATCACCTGGAGATACGCGCCCTCGATGCCGACGTTCTCGAAGCCGTGGATGACGTCGGCCGGGCAGGAGATGCAGTCCCACTTGCCCAGCACGGTCTCCGCGCGCACGCCCTTGCCGTCCTCGAGGAAGACCTTGACCTTGCCTTCCAGGATGAAGAACGCCTCCTCCACGGGATGGGTGTGCGCGGCATTGCCCTGCCCCGGCGGCACGTACATGATCGACAGCGTGAAGCGCTCGGCAGGAATGGCGCGGGCGTCACCCTTGCCCGAGGCGCCGGCGCCGATGTAGCGATGCTGGGCGCGGCGGAAGCCCTCGATCCTCGCGTCGGCGAAGGCGTCCCAGTCGGCGACCCGATCGACGAAGCGGGCGACGCGGCGCTGCAGCAGCTCCTGGATGTCCATGGCGTCCTCCGGGAAGCAGGTGGTGGCGATCAGTCGTACCACAGCGACCGGGGAAAGTCGACGGGGCGAGGGCGCCCCCGAGGCGCGTCAGTGATTCGTGCGGGGACGCGAGCGGGGGTCGCCGGCGGCCGCGCGGTGCATCGAGGACGGCGGCCGATACACGAGAGCGGCGCGCACGGTAGCGCGGAGCTGGGCCAGCGTGAAGGGCTTGGTGAGGAATGGCTCGCCGGGCCCCAGGCGCACGCGATACTTCTCGATCGAGGCGGGGCTATAGGCCGACATGAAGAGGATCTTCACGCTGGGGCGAATCGACCTGAACTCCTCGGCAAGGTCGCGTCCCGTCATGACGGGCATCACGATGTCAGTGATGAGGAGGTGGAGCGGCCCGCTCCGGGTACGCGCGATGCGGATAGCCTCGAGGGAGTCCCCTGCGCTCAGCACCGTGTAGCCGATCATCCGCAGCATGTCGGCGGCCATGGAGAGCACTTCCGGCTCGTCGTCGACGACGAGGATGGTCTCAGCGGGCTTCGACGATTGCGCGGCCATGGCGCTCCTATCCGTCTCTCGAGATACGGTACACGGCAAGTGTAACCATTACGCCGCCTCTAGGGTAGACGAGACACCCCGGGAATCCCTCGCTTCGCGTGCAGCCCGGGGCGCAGGCACGATCCGAGGTGATCACCGACCACTATCAATTATTTCAATGTGTTAGAGTTACTCCATGCGCGGCCTCCTCATCACCCTCGAGGGCGTGGAAGGCTCCGGCAAGTCGACCCACACGCGGCTGCTCGCCGACTGGCTCCGCGCGCGCGGTCGCCGGGTGGTTGCCACGAGCGAGCCGGATGGGACTGGGCTCGGCTCGGCCATCCGCACCCTCTTCGAGCGCGAGGGGCCGGCGCCCACCGCGCTCTCCCAGACTTTCCTCTTCATGGCGGCGCGGCAGCAGCACGTGGCGCAGCTGGTCCGTCCCGCCCTCGCCGAGGGCGCCGTCGTCATCTCCGATCGCTACGCTGATGCCACCCTCGCCTATCAGGGCTTCGGCGGCGGCATGGACCTCGAGACTATCCGCGATCTCAACGCGCTGGCCACAGGCGGAGTCATGCCCGACCTGACGCTGCTCCTGGACCTCGATCCCGCGGAGGGCATGCGGCGGATCAGCGACCGCGCGCTCGATACCTTCGAGAAGATGGACCTGGCCTTCCATCGTCGCGTGCGCGAGGGCTATCTGGAGATCGCGCGCACCGAGAAGAGCCGATTCGTCGTACTGGACGCCGCCCAGCCCAAGGACAGCCTGCACGCGGCCAGCGTGCGCGCCGTCCAGGAGCTCCTCGATCGCCGGGAGGCGCCCCGTGGCGCTTGAGACGATTCGCGATCAGGCGGAGGCGGTCGAGATCCTGCGCCGCGCCGTCGACACCGGCCGCGTCGCTCACGCCTACGCCTTCATCGGCCCGCCAGGCGTCGGCCGCCGCACCACGGCGCTCGCCTTCGCCAAGGCGCTGGTGGCGCCCTCGGGAGGCGCCAGTGCCGCCCGGGTCGATCGCGGCCTCCACCCCGACGTGCAGGTGATCGGCCCCACCCCGCCCGCCAGCAATCCCAAGGGGGTCGCGGCTATCCGCGTAGACAACGTCCGCGAGCTCGGGCGCCTCGCCGCCCTGCGTCCCGCCGAGGCCTCCCACAAGGTCTTCATCGTGGACGAGGCGGAGTCCATGACGGGCGCCGCACCCCAGGCCTTCCTCAAGACGCTGGAGGAGCCGCCCGCCCGCACCGTGATCATCCTCGTCCTGAGCCAGGCGCGCGCGCTGCCCGCCACTGTGCTCTCGCGCTGTCAGATCGTCCGCTTCCGCCCTCGCGCGGCCGACGGCGTGGCGCTGCTCCCTTCCGGCGCGGGGGAGGAGCGCGAACGCGCACTCGGCTGGCTCGCCCAGGCGCAGTCGCGCGGGCCCGAGGCGATACTCCAGATCGGCGAGGCGGTGGGCCGCGACCGTGAGGTGGCCGAGGCGGCCGTGGAGACCTGCTGGCTCTGGTATCGCGACTTGCTCTGCGCCCACGCGGGCGCCGCCGCCGAGCTTACCGTGTTCGCGGGCAAGGCCGCCGCGGGCCGCCGCACCCTCGACGAGATCGTGGCCGGGCTGTCGGCCTGCCGCGAGGCGTGGTTGGCCATTCAAGGCAACGTCTCACCTCGGCTCACCGTCGAGGTGCTACTGAGCCGCCTCAGCAGGGCGGCGTAAGGACACCATGAGCGAGACCATCGAGACGCCCGAGGCGACGCCGTCGGAGCCCGAAGCCAACCTGCCGTACCTCATCGGCGTGCGCGTGCGCGAGCCCCTGCAGGCCGAGGACTACCAGACGGATATGGAGGAGCTGCACGTCGGCGACTTCGTCCTCGTCGAGACGGGGCAGGGGACCACGGTGGGCGAGGTGCGCCGCCCCAAGCGGCCGCTCCCAGAGTTCAAGCGCGGCCGCCTCTATCGCAAGGTGATCCGCCGCGCCACCGAGGCGGAGACGGCGGAGTGGCACGACCGGCGCGAGCGCGAGCTGGGCCACGCCGAGACCTGCCGACGCCGCGCTCGCGGCCGCGGGCTCCGGCTCAAGATCGTGGACGTGGAGATCGATCCGCGCCACCGCCGCGTCACCGTGCTCTTCAGCGCGGAGGAGCGGGTGGACTTCCGCGATCTCGTCCGTGATCTCGCCCACGAGTTCCACGCGCGCATCGAGATGCGGCAGATCGGGGCGCGGGACACCACCAAGCTCATGGACGGCATCGGCCCCTGCGGGCGCCAGCTCTGCTGCTCGTCGTACCTCAAGGGCTTCGATCCCATCTCCGTCAAGATGGCCAAGGCCCAGGACATGCCCCTCACGGACAGCCGGCTCCTCGGCAACTGCGGCCGGCTCAAGTGCTGCCTGCTCTACGAGTTCTCCACCTACGATCAGCTGCGCAAGCACTTGCCCAAGGTGGGCACGGCCTGCCAGGCGGACTGTGGCAGCCAGGGCTGCATGACGGGCAAGGTGCGCTCGCTCCGCGTGCTCAAGCAGACGGTGGTGGTGGGCTTCCAGGACGGGACGGAGGCGGAAGTGCCCCTCACCGCGCTCACCTGGGAAGGCCGCCCTCACGTCAAACCACTGTGAGGAGGGCTTCATGCTGACTCGCGCCCTCGCGCTGCTCTCGCTGCTCGCCCTGGCGTCCGTCCCCGGCGCATCCGCGCAGGAGCAGCCACGCCCGGGCGGCGTGCTCAAGGTGGGGCTCATCGGCGAGGCGCCCACCCTCGATCTCCACGCCACCACCGCGGTGATCACCCAGCAGATCACCTGGCACATCTACGAAACGCTCTACACCTACGACAGGAACCAGATCCCCATTCCCATGCTCGCGGAAGGCCATACGGTGAGCGACAACGGCCGCCGCTACACCATCACCCTGCGCAAGGGCGTGCGCTTCCACAACGGCAAGGAGATGACCTCGGCCGACGTGGTCGCCTCCCTCCAGCACTGGGCCAAGCTGGGCACCACGCCCAAGGCGATCTGGAAGAACGTGGAGGCGCTCGAGGCGAAGGATCCGTACACCGTCGTCATCTACCTCAAGGAGCCCTCCGGCTCGCTCCTCTTCGCCCTGGGCTCCCCCAACAACGGCGGGGCGATCTATCCCAAGGAAGTGGTGGCGGCGGCAGGAGACGGCCAGGTGAAGGAGTACATCGGCACCGGCCCCTATCGGTTCGTCGAGCACAAGCCCGACCGCCACGTGCGCCTGGCTCGCTTCAAGGACTACTCGGCGCGCTCCGATCCGCCCAACGGCTTCGGCGGCAAACGCACGGCGTACATCGACGAGATCTACTTCATTCCCGTGCCCGAGGCGTCCGTGCGCCTGGCGGGGACGGAGACGGGCGAGTACAACTACGCCCAGAGCATCCGCCAGGATCAGATCGACCGCGTGAAGAATCAGCCCGCCCTCGAGGCGCAGATCTCCAAGCCATTCGGCTGGATCACCGCGGTGCCGAACCACAAGGAAGGTGTGATGGCCAATCGCAAGATACGCCAGGCCTTCCTCGCCGTGCTCGACATGGAGCCGATCATGGCCGCGGGCATCGGCAACAAGGCGTTCTACCGCCTCGACGGCGCGCTCTTCTATCCCGAGCAGGCGGCCTGGTATTCCGACGCGGGCCTCGCCTCCTACAACCAGAGGAACAAGGCCAAGGCGCGTCAGCTCCTGAAGGAAGCCGGCTACAACGGCCAGCCTGTGCGCTGGGTCACCACCAAGGAATACGAGTGGATGTACAACACCGCCCTCATGGCCTCCCAGCAGATGGAGGACGTGGGCTTCAAGGTCGATCTCCAGGTGGTGGACTGGGCCACCCTCGTGCAGCGGCGCAACAAGCCCGAGCTGTTCGACGTCTTCTCCACGGGCTTCACCCTGGGGGCCGATCCCGCCATCGCCACGAGCATCCAGTGCAACTGGCCGGGTTGGTGGTGCAACGAGGAGAAGGACAAGCTCCTCGCGGAGATGGCCCGGGAGACCGACGTCAAGAAGCGCAAGGCCCTCATCGACAAGGTGCAGACGATCTTCTACGACGACGTGGGGCGCATCAAGTTCGGGGACTACTTCAGCCTTGACGTGACGCGTAAGGAGATCCGGGGCTTCAAGCCGGGGCCGTACCTTTATTTCTGGAACACCTGGATCGCTTCCAAGTAAGGGGCTCGATGGCCGACCGCACGTTCTACCTGACCACGCCCATCTACTATGTCAACGCGCGCCCCCACCTCGGGCACGCGGCCAACACCATCATGGCCGACGCCATGTGCCGCTACCGGCGCCTGCGCGGCGACCGCGTGTACCTGCTGACGGGCACCGACGAGCACGGCGATAACATCGCGCAGACCGCGGCCAAGGCTGGCGTATCGCCCCAGGCCTACGCGGACGAGATCTCCGCCGCCTTCCGGGAGACCTGGCGCCGACTCGGCATCACCAACGACGACTTCATCCGCACCACGGAGCCTCGCCACAAGAAGGTCGTGCAGGAGATCCTCCAGAAGCTCTACGACGCGGGCGAGATCTACTTCGGCGAGTACGGCGGCTGGTACTGCTACGGCTGCGAGCGCTTCTACACCGAGAAGGAGATCGTGGACGGCAGGTGCCCGGACCATCAGCGGCCGCTGTCCTTCATCAAGGAGAAGAACTACTTCTTCAAGATGTCGAAGTACCAGGAGTGGCTGATCAAGCACCTCGAGGCCAATCCCGGGTTCATCCAGCCCGAGCGCTATCGCAACGAGGTGCTGGGCTTCCTGCGCGAGCCCCTCCAGGACCTCTCCATCAGCCGGCCCAAGGCGCGGCTCCAGTGGGGCATTCCGCTCCCCTTCGACGACCAGTACGTGACCTACGTGTGGTTCGACGCCCTCATCAACTACGTGTCCGCCCTTGGCTACCCCGACGGCACGCTCTACGAGGAATTGTGGGCGGCCGGGCACGCCGAGCACCTGATCGGCAAGGACATCCTGAAGCCGCACGGGGTCTACTGGCCGACCATGCTCCACGCCGCGGGCATCCCCCTCTACCGACGCCTCAACGTGCACGGCTTCTGGACCATCGGCGGTGGGAAGATGTCCAAGTCCATCGGGAACGTGGTGGAGGCCTTCCAGCTCACCGATAAGTACGGCCACGACGCCTTCCGCTACTTCCTCCTGCGCGAGATGACCTTCGGGCTCGACGCGAGCTTCAGCGAGGAAGCCTTCGTGGGCCGCCTCAACGCCGATCTCGCCAACGACCTGGGCAATCTGGTGAGCCGCGCCACCACCATGATCGTGAACTTCGGCGGCGGCCGCGCGCCCCACCCGGGGGCGACCACGGCGGAGGACACCGCGGTGCGGGCGGCCCTCGAGCAGGCGTCGCGCGCGGTGGACGAGGCCATGGAAGACTTCGCCTTCCAGCGCGCCCTCGCCGCGATCTGGGAGTTCCTCGGCGTGGTCAACCGCTATGTCGATGCCTCGGCGCCCTGGACGCTCGCCAAGGATCCGGCCAAGCGCGCGGGCCTCGACACCGTGCTCTACACGCTCGCCGAGTCACTGCGCGTCACCGCCATCCTCATCGACGCGTTTCTTCCCGACGCGGCGGCGAAGATCCGGGCGGCGGTGGGTGGCGCTCCCGCGCGCCTCAGCGATCTCACCTGGGGCGGCCTCGCTCCCGGCACGCCCATCCAGAAGCTCTCCGCCCTCTTCCCGAGAGTCGAAGCCGACAAATCAACCCTCTCCCCCACGGGGAGAGGGCAGGGTGAGGGGTCGTCGCCGAGCACTCAGCGCATTCCGATCGACGACTTCAAGAAGATCGAGCTGCGCGTGGCCGAGGTGCTGGCGGGCGAGCGCGTGCCCAAGTCCAAGAAGCTCCTCAAGCTCACCGTCAAGGTGGGCGAGGAGGTGCGCACCATCGTGGCGGGGATCGCCGAACACTACGAGCCGGAGTCGCTCGTGGGGCGCAAGATCGTCGTCGTGGCCAATCTCCAGCCCGCGACGCTCATGGGCATCGAGTCGAACGGGATGGTGCTCGCCGCCTCCAACGGCGGCGCCCTCGCCTTGCTGTCCCTGGACAAGGACCTGCCCCCCGGCGCCAAGGTCACCTAGCCAGGATTATTCACGAGTGTCGCACGTGCGATCGGGGCGGGTGGCGGCGGGGGCGGGGGAGTGCTCCGGCGGAGTGGGACCCCCTCGTCCTGTGCGCAGCCCGCAGGGCTGCGATTCAGTCGAGTGGGTGACGCAGCTGGAGCGCTCTCCCGCCCCCGCCGACGGGCCCCGACCCGCCTCGCGCGCCGCGGGTTCGTGAATAATTCGGACGAGGAGGCAATCGAGGTGCCTTTCGTGCTTTCGCGCGCG
>JBKOVG010000276.1:0-3466 GCA_046723845.1 Candidatus Methylomirabilota bacterium
AGCGCCGTTCGCCTACTCCGCAGGACGGCTGGCATGGTGGCGTATCCTGATTTTGGGGCTGTTCCTTCGATTCCGGAACCTGAAGGGGGCTCTGACCGTATCACCCCGGAGGAAGCCATGTCGCAGTCGGAACGAATTGAAATCCTGATTCTTGGCAGTGGCGCGGGTGGCAAGCTCCTGGCGTGGCACATGGCGCGATCGGGGCGACGGACGGCCGTCGTGGAACGACGATGGATTGGTGGCTCCTGTCCCAACGTCAACTGCCTGCCCAGCAAGAACGAGATCCAGAGCGCCAAGGTCGCATCACTGGTTCGCCACGGCGCCGAGTACGGCGCGAAGACGGGGCCAGTCGAGATCGACATGGCGACGGTTCGCGACCGGAAGCGCAACATGGTCGACCAACAGATCGCCGCGCATCTGCACAACTACAAGGCGAGCGGCGCCGAGCTGATCATGGGCTCCGGCCGGTTCGTGGCCCCGAAGACGCTCGAGGTCCAGCTGAACGACGGCGGCACGCGGCTCCTGGTCGGCGACCGCGTGTTCATCAACGTCGGCACGCACGCCGCCATTCCTGGCGTGCCGGGCCTCGAGGCCGCTCGTCCGCTCACGAACATCGAGGCGCTCGAGCTCGACTATCTGCCGCCGCATCTCATGGTGCTGGGGGGCGGGTACGTGGGGCTGGAACTGGCCCAGGCCTATCGGCGCTTTGGCAGCCGCGTGACCGTGATCGAGCACGGGCCGCAGCTGATGAGCCGCGAGGATCCAGACGTCTCGGAGGAGCTGCAGCATATTCTCACCGAAGAGGGTATTCAATCCCTGGTCGGTGCCGAGATCATGCGTGTGGAGGGTCAATCCGGAAGGAAGGTCGCCCTCGTCGCGCGCACGAGCTCCGGCGAGCAAAAGATCGAGGGCAGCGACATCCTGGTGGCGGCGGGCCGTATCCCGAACACCGCCGACATCGGTCTCGACAAGGCCGGCGTCGAGCTGGCCGCTCATGGCTTCGTGCGCGTCGACGAGCGGCTGCAGACGAGCGCACCGGACGTGTGGGCCATCGGCGAATGCGCGGGTAGCCCGCAGTTCACGCACGTGTCGGAGGACGACTTTCGGATCATCCGAGACAACCTGGCCGGGGGCACGCGCAGCACACGCGATCGGCTCGTCCCGTACTGCATGTTCACCGATCCTCAGCTCGCTCGCGTGGGACTGAGCGAATCCGACGCCCAGCGCCAGGGCATCGATGTGCGCGTCGCAAGGCTACCGATGAGCAGCGTGCTCCGGGCGCAGACGACCGGCGAGACGCAAGGCTTCATGAAGGCGCTGATCGGCGCTCGTCAGGATCGCATTCTCGGCTTTACGATGATCGGGCCGGAGGCTGGCGAGGTCGTCGCTACGGTGCAAGCGGTGATGCTGGCCGAGTTGCCGTATTCGACGCTGCGCGATGCCGTTCTCGCACACCCCACGATGGCGGAAGGACTCGGCCCGCTCTTTTCGAATGTGCCGCCTCGCGCGCAATGAAGAGTCACGTTGCAGTATCGACGAGCTCGTCCTATCGTTAGAGGACGCGCGCGGACTTGCAGCGCTACCGGGGAAGGGGACTGAAGGCGATCATGAACCCTTCGGATTCCCACCAGCCACATCCCAACACCGCCGACGGTCGAGCGATTCTCGATGCCCTCCCGGCGATCGCCTGGTGCAAACTGCCGGATGGTTCGAACGAGTTTGTGAATCAACGCTGGCAGGACTATACGGGTATCCCGGATGACGCGGCGCGCGGGCAGGGTTGGCAAGCGGCCGTTCACCCCGACGACCTTCCGAAGCTGATCAAGAAGTGGGCCGGGATGGTGGCGTCGGGCAAGAGTGGAGAGTTCGAGGGACGCCTTCGTCGCCACGATGGAGTGTTTCGCTGGTTTCTCGCTCGCTTCGAGCCCGTCCGTGACGACGCGGGCGAGATCGTCCGATGGTACGGAACGAGCACGGACATCGACGCGCTCAAACAGGCCGAAGCGAAGTTGCGCGAGGACGAGCGCGCACTCCGCCGGATCACTGACGCGATACCTCAAGACATCGTGATTCTCGATCCTGACGGCAGTCCGATCTACGCGAACCAAGCGACGCTCGATTACACCGGTCTGACGATGGCCGACGTCATCAGCTCGGACTTTCGGACCCGAATCTTCCACCCGGAAGATCTCGAACGCGTACGCGACCAGCGCCAGGCGGCGCTGGCAGATGGTCTTCCGTTTGAGCTCGAGCTGCGGGCCTTGAGCAAGGACGGGCAATATCGGTGGTTCCTGATCCGCTACAAGCCCTTCCATGACGAACAAGGGCGCTTGGTCAGCTGGTACGCGACGGGAACAGACATTGACGACCGTAAACGAGCGGAAGACCGAATGCGGAACGAGAATGTCGCGCTGCGGGAAGAGATCGTGCGCTCGTCGATGTTCGAGGAAGTCGTCGGCTCCTCGGATGCGCTACGGACGGTGTTGGCTCAGATCGCGAAAGTGGCGCCGACCGACTCTACCGTTCTGATCCAGGGTGAGACCGGGACGGGTAAAGAGCTCGTCGCCCGTGCGATCCATAGCCGCTCCCGGCGGGCGAGCCGTGCGTTCATTCGCGTCGATTGCGCCGCGATCCCGCAATCGTTGATTGCGTCGGAGCTGTTCGGGCATGAAAAGGGCGCGTTCACCGGAGCGTTCCAGCGACGCCTCGGCCGGTTCGAGTCGGCCGACGGCGGGACCGTCTTTCTGGATGAGATCGGGGAGCTGCCCCCGGAAACGCAGGGTGCCCTGCTGCGGGTGCTTCAAGAGCGCGAATTCGAGCGTGTCGGGGGAAACGACCCGATCGTCGTCGATGTCCGAGTGCTGGCGGCGACGAACAAGGACCTCGCCGCCGCCGTCAGGGACGGCCTCTTCCGCGCAGACTTGTTCTATCGGCTCAATGTCGTTCCCATTCGAGTCCCGGCGCTTCGCGATCGGCGAGGTGATATCCGATTGCTCGTGGAGTATCTCGTCGAACGATATGCGCAGAAGGCGGGCAAGAGAATTCGAAGCATCAGCAAGGAGACGCTCGACCTGTTCGACGCCTATCACTGGCCGGGCAACATTCGCGAACTCCAGAATGTGATCGAGCGGGCGGTGATTCTGAGCGACGCCGATGTGTTTCGAGTGGATGCCAGCTGGCTAACCCCAGCGTCGGCCGAGGCGTTTGTGCCAAGCGGCTCACTGACAGCTGATCTCGCCCAGCGGGAGAAAGCGAGCATCGAGGACGCGCTGCGCGCCGCGCATGGTGTCATCGGCGGTGCGACCGGTGCCGCGGCAAAGCTGGGCCTACCGAGACAGACTCTCGAATCACGGATGAGGAAGCTCGGCATTGACCGATATCGTTTCAAGACCTCATAGCGTTCCTCACCTCGCCACTGCCCGGGGTTGAGAGCGTCCCCCGCCAGCTGGTTCCCCCACCCAGGAGG
>JBKOVG010000015.1:0-7446 GCA_046723845.1 Candidatus Methylomirabilota bacterium
CACCCCGCGCACCGGCTCTTCGGACAAGCCACTCCCGGGCCTGAGACCAGCCTACGTGCCACGGCAGCGCTCACGCCGGCCATCCCGCCCTCCGGGCCGCAAGCGACGAAAACCCGGCGAGCCACTTGACAACGACGACAACAAAGAGGATTCGATCTGGCGCCCTTTCGGTCGGCCGACATTTCACGTTCGCGGCGCACCCAACAGATGTTCTGCCGCTCCGGACAGCAGGCTCCGGGTGATTCGTTCTGGCAGACTGCGATGTGATGAACGAAAGCGCTCCCGACCTTCACATGGTCAACGTGATTGTCGGTGACATGGCGGGCCAGCCTGGACTTCTACCGGCGGCTGGGGATCGCCGTTCCCGGCGACCTGGACTCACTCGGCGCCCATGTGCAGCTGAGAATGCCGGGTGGCTTCAGCTTGGAGTTGGATACGGCCGAGTCGGCCTGGCTGTGGCACGCGGGCTGGCGCGCCGATCCGACTAGCGTCCGGGTCGTCATCGGGTTCTCGCTTCCCACTCGGGAGGCGGTCGATGCGCGTTACGCGGAGCTGACATCCGCCGGCTACGCGGGGCGGCAGCCGCCGTTCGATGCCTTCTGGGGCGCGCGATACGCAATCGTGGCTGATCCCGACGGGAATGACATCGGCCTGATGAGCCTGATCGACGAATCCCGGCGCACGTGGCCGCCGGAGGGGTCCCCGGCTCCCTGAGGTCCGGCCAGCGCGACGGCATTAACCGCGCACAACCACCACCGTCAGGCGTCTTCGGCGGGTCGGCTATCAGCGCCGTTAGCCCCGAATTGTTCTGGGGCCGTGTAAACATTCACGCCAGGCAGCATGGTTTAACCTGAGTGCACGTTGAGTCCGCAGGATCAAAAGCCGCGCCGATGGATATGCCGACTCATGCCCGGTCTCCTGCATTCCACTGAACCGCGGTGGCATATCCGCCACAGTGTGCCTCACGGCTGCTCACTTTCACTGCTCGAAGGCTGGTTACCGGCTCGGCAGCGATCGCGGTAGCCCGAAGGATGGGAGCACGGTGCTCTCGAAGCGGGTCATGGCGCAGATCCGGTCGCCGGTGAGGGTGAGGACGTAGAGGCCCATCCCGTGGCTGACGCCATTGAGCGTGCGCAGGTAGGCGCCGAACGCCAGCTGGCCGTTGGCTCGCGTCGGTACGAGGTCGAACCTGCGGCCCGCGCCGAACAGGCTGGCGCAGAAGCGGGCCACGGCGTCTCGGCCCTCGTATTCGAAGGGCATCGGCGGCATCGAGATGAAAACGCCGTCGGTCAGGAGAGCCACCAGCGCGTCGATATCGGCGGACTCCCACGCGCGGACGAACTTCGCCACGACGGCATCCTCAGCGGGTGAGCCGGACACGGGAGGCGATTCGAGATCGGTGCCGGGCGACCATCGGCGCTCCAGGCTGGCGCGCGCCCGTTTGAGGGCGCTGTTAACCGAGTCGACACTCGTGTCGAGCATCTCAGCCACCTCGCTGGCGTGGAATCCGAGGACATCGCGCAAGACGAGGACGGCAACCTGGCGCGGCGGCAGGACCTGCAGGGCGGTCACGAAGGCCAGCGAGATTGCTTCGGTCTGCTCGTAGCGGACCTCCGGGCCGGGCGGCACGCCGGTCGCGCCCTCGAGGAGAGCATCGGGATACGGCTCGAGCCACACGACTTCGCCGAGCCGGGTCGGCTCGGGCGGTTCGACATCGGGCACGTCCCATTCCTTAGCCGGGCGCCGGCTGGCTGACCGACGCGCGTTGAGGCACTTGTTGGTTGCGATCCGGTAGAGCCAGGTGCGGAGCGAGGAGCGTCCCTCGAACCCGCCGAAGCCTTGCCAGGCAGCAAGCAGCGTGTCCTGGAGGGCGTCCTCGGCGTCCTGGAAGGATGCGAGCATCCGGTAGCAGTGCACTAGTAGCTCCCGCCGGTACGGCTCGGTGAGCTCGCGGAACGCATCGCCATCCCCGGCCCGGGCCCGTGACATCAGGTTGGCTCTTTCCACCTCACGCCACCCTTCCTGTTCGTACCTTTACCGCACTGTATGGACACCGGCCGAGGCCCGAACTGGGCGGTCGGTGGCCGCCCAATTCCCGGACTCGCGGTGTCTCCATCGTTGGTAGCCGACAACACCGTCGACAGGAGAACCGAAATGGGAAAGATCGTCGTGAGCGAGAACGTCACGCTGGACGGAGTCGTCCAGGACCCGACCGGTGAAGAGGGCTTCAGCCGCGGCGGCTGGTTCCTTGGGGTAAGGGACAAGGACAACGAGGCGTGGGCCAAGGTCGAGACCGAGGAGGCGCTGTGTGCCGGGGCCCTGCTGCTGGGCCGGGGGAGCTATGAGTACTTCGCCACGCGGTGGGCATCCCGGACCGGGGTGTGGGCGGACAGATTGAACAGCATGCCCAAGTACGTCGTGTCTTCGACCCTCGAAGATCCCGGCTGGAACAACTCCACGGTCATCAAGGGCAACGTGGTGAACGAAGTCTCAAAGCTGAAGCAGAAGCTCGAGGGGGAAATCGTGGTCTACGCCAGCCGCCAGCTCGTGCACACGCTGATCGAGCACGATCTCGTCGACGAGCTACGGCTGATGATCCACCCGTTCGTGCTCGGGGCCGGCGAACGCCTCATCGGCGAGACCAGCGACAAGGTACCCCTGCGTCTCGTCGCCAACCGAACCGTCGGTAACGGCCTCGCATATCTCACCTACCAGGTCGTCCGGGCCGCCTAGACGAGTGACTCCCAACCCGGGCCGGTGCGGCGTGGCGGGTTGATCGTGGAATGGGAGGAGGGCATCGATGGTCGCTCGTGACTGCAAACCTCGACACCCTCCTGACGGCACTGTAAGTGCTGATCGACGGCCACATGATCCCATCCGGCCAGCGCCGACCGGGCCGGCCGAAGAAGCTGTCCGATGCCGAGCTGGTGTGCCTGGCGGTGGCGCAGGTACTGCTGGGCGCCCGGTCGGAGCATCACTGGCTGCGGCTGTGCTATGCCCGGCTCGGGCACCTGTTCCCCTACCTGCCTCACCTGCCTGGCTATCACAAGCGGCTGAAGGCCGCGTCGCCGCACGATCCGGCGCCGCGCCGAAACTCATCGGCCGCGCCTGGCCGCGCTCGCGCGACAGCGACCAGGGCGAAAGGGCCGGGGCCTGCGCATCCTCCAACCGAATGAGTGCTGGCGCCGGGACCGTCCGGGCCGTCGCTGATGCAGACATCGCGGCGCCGGGAAACTGGGCGCCCGCTGACCGCCCAGTTCGGCCCCGGGCGGTGTACATACAGGATGGAAACGCGACACAAGGCATTCCCGCCCCTGATCCAGCCAGCGCATATTTGATTCCTCCCAGTTAGTTTCGCGTTGCCGGGCCGGCAGTGGGCTTACTTGAGCTGGAGGAGGCCGATGGAGTTGTGGTGGGGGTCGGTGAACCAGGCGGCGAGCGCGAACCCGATGTCAGCGATGCCGTCGACGGTGCCCAGCCCGGGGAGATCCGCGATCTTGACGCCGCGCGCCCGGAGCTGGGTGACTTCGCTGGCGATGTCGTCTACCCGCCAGCAGGCCTTGGTCGCCGCATCGGCGGTGCCGGTGGTGCTCTTGGTGACGACCAGCCGGCTGTCGCCCCCGCATTTGAAGGTGAGGAACTCCTCGGTGTCGAGCAGGACCTCCAGGCCGAGCGTGCCGGCATAGAACCGGCGGGCCACGCCGAGGTCGGTCGCGAGCAGCATCACGTCGACCGGGTGTTCACCGAGCATGGGTAACCTCCTTGGTCACGGGCCGGCCGGGTCATCGCCGGCGGCCGGCGTACAGCCATCGGTGCAGCAGCCTGGTCACGCGCGGCATGACCACCCACGTCATCAGCGACACGGTCACCAGCGTCGTGACCGCGAGCCGGGGAACCAGCGGCAGGTGCCCGATCAGGGGCGCCGACACGACGACGACCAGGGTGATCAGCGGGAAGATCGTCACCCAGGTGAGCACGGCCATCTTGTAGGCCGGCGGCGGCGGCGCGCCGGGCTGGGTAGGGAGGGTGAACCAGCCCTCCAGCCCGGTCAGGTACTGGGTGCGCATCGGGCTGGCAACATGGGGCTCGGCGCGCGCCAGCCACGCCGCGCGCTCGGTTGAGTCCAGCCACGCCCGCAGGTGGGCGGGTGAATCGAAGCGGTAGACGATCCGGTACTCGCCGCCCTCGCCGCCGGCCGGGCGGAAGACCTCTTCGCCGAGATATCCCGGGAAGGCCTTCGCCGCGCCGCTGATGCCGGCCAGGAACTGCTCGTAGGCCGCCTCGTGCCCCGGCTTGACCCGCCGGGTCACTGTCGCGGTGACCGGCCCCGCCGTGGAGGCCGGCAGCTCAGGCTCCGAACTCACCGGCTACCAGCCCGATCCTTGGCGAAAGTTGCCTGGGCCCGGCCCCAGGACAATCCCCACACTCAATATCGCTAGGGCTGCGCCCGTGGCCGTCCTGAATCGTGGTGTGGCCACGTGGCAGGTCCTTTCTGTCTGCCCTGTTATGCACCCCGCGCTTTCGCGGCCGGGAACTGTGCGGGTCATTCGAACCAGTAATCGAGGTGCACCTGGGCGCCCTCGCCGAGGTTGGCGCGGAACCCGCCGGTGCCGCGCAGCCCGGCCAGCGTGCCGGTGCCCGACCCGGGGATGACGAACCAGTCGCCGCTGACGACGTTGTCTTGAACGGTGCCGGCGTCCTGCAGCAGGAACGTGCCCTCGCGGCCGCCCACCGCCCCGGTGACGCGCTCGATCCCGGCGAAGCTCGCCGGCCCGCCTGTGTGCGCCGCCTGCAAGAACTCGGCCACGCCACCGCCAGAGATATCGCCAGAGAAACTCTCCTCAACGTGAATCCTGGTCAGCGCCGGGCCCTCGGCCGGTTCGTCGTACGCTGATGGTTCGTACTTGTGGACGGTGATGACCGCGTTCGCTCGCGTCTTAGACTGCTCTGGGGTGGTCACCTTCGCTCCCTCCATCTGTGCGCCGCGTTCTTGTCTGATGCGCATCCGCGGCGCCCTTGCAACGTGGTGACAGAACCGGCGAGGCAACGTTGGCGGCACCGGTGTCAGATACCGAGTGCCTCGATCAGCATCTCGGCGACCTTTCTGGCGGAGTACTGCTGCTGCCCGGTGATGAGCCGGCCGTCCCGCACGGCGAATGCCTTGAATAGCCCGCCTTGAACATAGTTGGCCCCGCGCTGCTTGAGCTCGTCCTCGACCCGGAACGGCATCACCTTCTGGCCGACGAACGCGTCGCCGAAGTCCTCCTCGACGTTGGCAAACCCGGTGACGGTCTTGCCGTCGACCAGGTAGCTGCCGTCGGACAGCTTGAGGTCGACCAGCGCCGCCGTGCCGTGGCAGTAGACGCAGACCGGCTTTTCGGCCTCGTAGAACCGGCGCAGCGCGTTATGCACGTCCTTGTTGCCGCGGAAGCTGAACATGGGCGCCTGCCCGCCGGCCACCATGATCGCGTCGTACTCGCCGGGGTCGAGGTCGGCGAGCTTCGGCGTGTCCTGCAATTGCGCCACCAGCTCCGGCGTGTTGAGGAACCCCATCGTGATCAGGTCATCCGCCGACCACTTCGACTCATCCCGCGGGTCGCTGAGCGCGTCCATCTCCACCCGGCCGCCCTCGGGGCTGGCGATTGTGACCGCAACACCACGCTGGGTCAGCTCGTAGTACGGATGCGTCAGCTCGGCGCCCCAGAACCCGACCGGCCAGCCCACGGTGGTCGACGTGGCCGGGTTGGCGACGATGATCAGCACCTTCTTCGGCCTCGACGACACACGATCGACGCGCATGCGATGATCGGCGGCCGCCGCGCTCGCACCGCCAGCCAACGGGTCCATCCCTCCGGTCGTCACGGTCAAACGCTATTCCCGGAACCCCCGATGAACAAGCGCAGCTTGTTGTCCGGCAACAAGCCGGAATTGTCGTTGCCGGGCCGGAACGGGGTACAGTCGCGGGCGTGGCACCCGGCCCGGGCTTCGAACTCCGCCAGCTGCGTACCTTCGCCGCGGTAGCGCAGCGGCGCAGTTTCACCCGGGCGGCCGACGACCTGAACATCGCCCAGCAGGCGGTCAGCCAGCAGATCAAAGCGCTGGAACGGTCCCTCGGGGTCACCCTGCTGCGGCGCACCCCGCGGCGCGTCGAGCTCACCGCCGAAGGACAGGTGTTCCTCACCGACTGCCGGCGAGTCCTCGCCGCCGCCGACCGCGCCGCCCGCCGGGCCAAGGCGGCAGCCCGCGGGGAAGCCGGCACACTGCGGCTCGCCTACACGCTGACCACAGTCTGGGACACGCTCCCCAGACTGCTGGCGCGGCTGGCCCAGGCCTGCCCTCAGGTCAAGGTCGAGGCGCGCGAGGTCTTCGGCGCCGACATCCCCGAACTCCTCCTCGCCGAACGCTACGATCTCGCGCTCGCGCCGATGACCTCCTACCCGAAAGGGTTTCACTGCCGCACCGTCCGGCGCGAGCCGCTGCGCGTCGCCCTCAGCAACACCGACGAACTCGCGCGGCGAAAGCACATCAACCTCGCCGCCCTCGCCGGCCGGTTGTTCGAAGTCTGGCCGCGTGACATGGCCCCCGGGTTCTACGACAGCGTCGTCGGCGCCTGCCGCACGGCCGGGTTCGAGCCGCAACTCGACGAACAGGCCACCGGCAACACCGTCTGGGGCAACCTCGCCCGGGGCCGCGGGGTGGCGCTGATCAACGCATCCCTAGCCGAACAGCTGCCCCGCGGCATCACCCTCATCGAGCTCGCACAGCCGACCGCTACCCTCACCTACGACGCGGTATGGCACCAAGGCGAGCGCGCCCTCATCCAGCGGTCACTCGAAGCCGCCACCCAGCTCGCCACCGAGGCCGGCTGGCTATAGGAATCGAACCGTCACCGCTGCCGCCGCCCATACAGTGTCGCGCCTGCGTCCCGGCGACCGGCAGCGAGCTCCGCCTGGCGTAGACCTTGTTCCAGTCCCGCACTCAGCCCGAAGAAAGGTCCGCAGCGTGGTCGGCCCAAGACCACATCCCGCGTGATGACGATGCCGAAGACCAGCGGCACACGCATACAACAACCACCCGGCTGCAGGCATCGTCAGACGCCTCAAGACGCGCAGAAATGGGCCATCGGGATGCTGGTCGCACTGATGGTGTCAACTGCCCACCTGAGCGCGTAATCGGCGATCTGGCGTTACGCTGCGTCTCGCCACGAATCACGCGCCGTGACTGGCGCTGGGTCTACTCCTGGCGCGCAAGTATTCGCGGATATGGCGTTGTCAAGTGTCGACGGGCTGGCCGCTGGAAGCGCACCCGAATTGGGTTTGTGCGCGCGGGGGCGGCACGTGCTGTGCCGGGAGACTTGGCTTACGGGCGGTGCCGCTACTGCCCGATCTGCAGCACGATCTTGCCGCGGGTGTGCCGGCCCGCGACCCGGGTCAGCGCCTCGCGGGC
>JBKOVG010000069.1:0-3393 GCA_046723845.1 Candidatus Methylomirabilota bacterium
GCGAGCTTCGTCGACAAGATTCTCAAAGGCGCGAAGCCCGCCGACCTGCCGGTCGAGCAGCCGACCAAGTTCGAGCTGGTCATCAACCTCAGGACGGCCCGCGTGCTCGGCCTTACGATACCGTCGGCGCTCCTCCTCAGAGCCGATCAGGTGATCGAATGACTTTCGCCGCAGCGTCGAACATGCCAGTAGAGCGGTCGGTCGGCTCGCATTCGCTCGCCACCGCCGCTCACTGGCGGCGTTAGGCTTCGAGAGATAGCTGAGCGGAAGTGGAGTTGGTTCTGGCACGATTCCGAGAGACTGCGGGAGACAGGGAGCGGATGATTAGGAAGAGCCTGGCGCTAGTGGTGGTCCTCGCCCTTGGCACCCTGAGCGCGCCTCTCGCTGCTGGAGCCCAGCCGGCAGGAAAGGTCAGTCGCATAGGTTTCCTGCGCTTCGGAGAGCCTCCCCCTACGTACATCGCGGCGCCCCAGGAGCCGGTTACACAGCTTAGGCGAAATGTTCATGAGCGCGGCCGCCTTGAGCAGAATGTACCGACGGCGCCTTGCTCTCGGCATAGCGCACTATCACCATTTGACAGCCCCCCGGCATGGTGGGACACCAAACCCAAAGGGGGGGCGCTTGATGAATCACACTGAAGGCTCTCTGCGCATTCTGCGGCTTAGCCCCGAAGCCGAGCCGGAACCCTGGACATACGAGATCAGCTTCACGCCCTATGCCACATCGGAATTTCCTCCGGCCCGTTACGTAGTCGGCGATGACCAGCTCGGACGGGCCCTTCATTACGGGCTTGGCCTGGGGGGGCCTGGCCTCGAGAGCTCCGTCGGCAAGGCTCGCCACGACAACGTCGTCATCCACCACGTACAGTTCACGGACGAACTCAAGACGCTCTTGGACGACACCATCTAGCCACTGCCGGAAGCTCGCCCGTCTCCACAGTCCGCTGAGCGAGGTCATAGGAGGCGACCCGGCAGCGAAAGGGAAGCGACTCGAGGTGAGCACGAGCCGCACATGACCGGGCACCGAGGAGAACTTCGCGCGGCGGGCGAGGGCGACCTTGGCGGCCTGCTCTGGCGTGGCGCCCTTCGACTTCGCGGCGGCCTCGAGCGGAAGTCGGGCGGGCGGAGGCTTACGCGGCACTGGTGCCTTCAGATACGCCTCGACACTCTGATACCCCACTGTGGCAGCGGCCCCTCGGGCGGCCCGCGTCTGAGTCTGGCCGATTACGTCATGGGGACGGGGACCATGAGGGGAGCAGCTGCTCCCGGAGCGGGCTGGTGTTGACTATCCTCTCGGACCGACAGATCAATATGCTCGGCGCAATCGCGGGCCGCCGAGAGCAGCAGGCTGGCGATGGAGGACGTCCCGGTGTTCGTTCCCCTTGCACCTGTATGCTCCCGGCGCTGTGACGACGCCCTCTACCCGAACGTGCCCAAAATCACCCACACGATTGCACGAAGAGCCAGAAATGATTGTGGACAGCGCCGAACGCTCGGCATGAGCCGCGGCGAAGCCGTCGGCTCCATGCCGTTGTTCGGCGTTCGCTTCGCTCGGTCTCATGGTCGTCGGCCCGACGCGATCTTGAACGCGACGGGTACGCTGATGCTGATGCCCCCCTCGACGATACAGGCTTGCACGAGTTGGTCGAAGGCGGCCCGGATGCGAGCCTGCACGGCTTTGGGTTGCCGGCGGATGCCGATCGATGTTCTGACCGTTCCGCGGAGGATCCCGTTCCAGAGTTCGTCCGGGCTGGCGAGGCAGTGAGCAAAGGAGAACGCTTGAACGATCACGTCAACGAGCCCGGCTGAGCGCAATAGTTCCGATAGCTCGATGTCTTCGGAGAACCGAAACATGGGCGGCCCTGCCGGGATTTCAGGTGGCGGACTGGCTCCGGCGTCGCTCATGGCGTCGAAGAAGATCCCCATGACGCGATGGCGGGCCGGGACATCCCACCAAGAGACTGCAACTGCACCTCCTCGTCGGGCGACCCGAACGAACTCTGCCAGTGCGCGCTCCGGCCGCGGGAAGTGTCCGATGCCAAAGTTGCTGACAACGGCGTCGAATGATCGATCGGGCAGCGGAAGGTCTTCGGCATCAGCCTCACGAAACTCCACACTGGGGTAAGCTGCCGAAGCCAGTCGCACCATTTCCGGTGCGAGATCCACGCCGACGACCGACGAGGCCCCGCGAGCGGCAGCCCTGAAGGCCACGACGCCGGGGCCAGTGGCGACGTCCAGAACACGCGCGCCCGAGGTGTTCATGGCCGCGTCAAGCAGTGGATCTACCGCGTATCGGGTCACCGCCGTAAAGAAGTCGCGATAACCGTCCGCGATCTCATCATGCGCGGCGCGCTCGAAGTTCCGAAACGCCTCGGCATCGAGGTGGTCCTGGGTCATCCGTGTCTCCGCCGTCATGGCCCAGCCGATCGTCTCGATGAGACCGCTGGCCCTGGCCCGGCTGGTGCATCCTCTCTTACGCCGAACGTTTGACATGAGGGGTGACCGCAAGCAGGCGAAGCCTGCTTGTGGACGTCCCCTCGATGGAAGGCTTAGGCGTCTGCGTGCGCGTTGTGAGCAGGTGCGTGCAAGGGTCCGAGCTACGCATCGGAGAGAATCTCGTGCGTCACGTTGTCAACGACGACGGGGCTGTCCAGGTATGTGAGCGAAGGATCTGTACCGTACTTCTCCCGTACGAAAGCTCTCCAACTCTCGGTGTACATGGCATCAGCTTCAGCTCGAGAGTTCCAGAGATAGATTCCGCCGACCGAGTTCCCGTCTTGTGACAGGACATAGTACTTACGGAAAAGGCCAGGGACACCCTGATATTTCGGCGCTGTGCTCAGGAAGGTCCTTCGTGCCTCGTCCCGCGTGATGGGCTTTGGTAACTGGTACGTGGCGATGACTGTGATCATTCGGCTTCTCTTTCAGAGTGTTGGAGACTGTGAAAGACGCCTAACGCCCGGCGTGAGCGGCGCGGCCGCAGTGTTGAGATAGTCGGCCACTGTCAACCGCGGCCGCTCGACGCCGTTGTTAGACGAGCCTACCGCGCCTCATCCAAGAACAACTGCACTTCGCGGAACAGGTGCATCCGGTTCCGTTCCATCATGACCGTGTGGGTCCCCTCGCCGATGACCACGTACCGCTTAGCTGGCGCGCCCGTCAGCCGCGCGAAGAGGGCCTGAGACATGTAGGCTGGCGTGTCGGCGTCCCACTCCGCGTGCACCAGGAGCAGGGGCACCCGGATTTTCGAAGCGTCGTAGTACCGAGTGTCCGCTCCCCAGTATCGTTGGCCATCCTCAACCACTCCGTTCGGGGCCCGAACCACGGGCGGGGTTTGCCCCGCACCGATCGGATCGGCTTCCAGATTGGCCTTCCACCACGCTTCGAACCAGCC
>JBKOVG010000408.1:0-6850 GCA_046723845.1 Candidatus Methylomirabilota bacterium
CACGCTCGAGCGCGTCCACCGCATGGCGCGCTCCCACGCGGCACGCGAGCACGTGACGCCCTTCATCTATCAGGAGCGCCCGGATCTCTTCGCGCTCGGGTCGGTGACCGACCGGGAGGACAACTCCGATCTGCGCTGGACCGTGGACACGCCGGCCGACCTCGAGCTCGTGCGCCGGCTCTATGCCGCGCTCGGGATCGGCGAGCGCGCCGTCGGCTATCACGAGCTGCTCGCCTATGCGCGGGCGCACCCCGAGCTGCCGGCGCCGAACGCGCCGATCGCGTCGCGGGGGGCCTAGGACCATGGCGCACGGCTCGGCTCTCAGGTGCGTGGCCACCGTGGAGGCGCGGATGACATCATCTCGCCTGCCCGGCAAGGTGCTGCTGCCGGCCGCGGGTCGTCCGCTGCTCGAGATCTTGGTACGGCGGCTCCAGCGCGCGCCGGGTCTGGACGGCGTCGTGATCGCGACGACCGTAAACGCCAGCGACAACCCCATCAGCGCGCTCGGCGAGAAGCTCGGCGTCGCGGTCTTCCGCGGGAGCGAGAACGACGTGCTCGGCCGCGTCTGCGGCGCGCTGCGGGCGAGCGGCGCGGACGTCTGCATCGAGATCACCGGCGACTGCCCCCTGATCGATCCGGAGATCGTCGGTGAGGCGCTGGCGGAGTTCCTCCGGACGCGCGCGGATCACCCCTACGTCAGCAACTCCGATCCCCATCGCGCCGTTCCGGCCGGGCTGGATGTCCAGGTCTTCTTCGCCTCAGCGCTGTTCCAGCTCGACGCGACCACGGGCGACCCCGAGGATCGCGAGCACGTGTCGTACGGGTTCTACCGCCCGGAGAGCGGCGATCGGTGGCGGCCGCGGTTCATCCGCCACGCGGCGTGCGCGGGCGCCGAGGAGCTTCTGGTCACACTCGATTTTCCAGAGGACTACGATCTGATCCGGCGGCTCCACGAGGAGCTCGCGCCGGCCGACCCCCACTATTCGGCCGCCGACATCGTGCGCTGGATTCGCGCGCACCCGGAGCTGGAGACGCGGTGCCGCGAGGCGAGGACGGCATGGGCGCGCTGAGCGACCGGCTTCTGGTCGGAATCCTCGGTGCCGGTCGGATGGCACAGGGCTTCGACGATCCGCGCTCGCCCCACGTGCTCAGCCTGGCCCACGCGGTCCAGGCCTCGCGCGGCTTTCGTCTGGGAGGCTTCTTCGACCAGCGGCCCGAGCGGGCCGATGCCGCGGAGCGCCGGTGGAGCTGTCCGCCGAGCCCGCGGGCGCGCGCGGAGTGGCTGAGCCAGCCGTGGGACGTCGTGCTTATCGCGACGCCCGATGCCGAGCACGGGGCCGACCTGCGCGACGTGCTCGCTCGTAAGCCGAAGGGCATCGTGGTCGAGAAGCCGGTGGCGACCGACGGGGCCGAGGGCCTGCGGCTCCTCGAGGAAGCGGAGCGTCTGGGCGTCCCGGTCCTCGTGGATTTCCCGCGGCGCTGGCATTCCGGGATCGCGGCCGCCGCGCAGCACATCGCGGCCGGACGGCTGGGGATGCCGATCGCGGCCACGCTCACCTACTCGGGTGACGGCTGGCACTCCGCCGTCCACATGCTCGACCTGTTCCACACCTGGTGGGGCCCGGGCTGGACGCCGACGCTCGTCAGCCGGACCGGCGACGTCGCGCTCGTCACGTTCCGGCACGGGCGCGATGCCCTGACCGCATCGTTCGTCAATGTCCCGGCCGACCGCTACTACGTGTGGGAGATGCACGTGTGGTGCGAGCGCGGAAAGATCGAGCTCTCGCGCAGCCCCGAGGTGCTGGAGGTGAGTGGCCTCGACGCACATCCGCTCTATTCCTCGTTCCAGGTGCTGACACCGCGCGAGCGCTTCCAGATGGAGGACGAGCCCGTTCTCGTGCGGATGATGGAGACGCTGGCCGCCGCCATCGCCGATCACGACGCGGCGCGCATGCTGCTGCGCCGCGAGATCGACAGCCAGGCGTTCAGCGCCGAGGTGCTGCGCTGCCTCGAGACGCCGGCGAGCGCGGCGAGGAGCTCACGATGAGCACGACCCTGGCCATTCTCGGTGGCACGCCGGTTCGCACGCGCCCGTTCCCGGCGCACAACCCGATCGGCGACGAAGAGAAGAAGGCGGTGATGGAGGTGCTGGACAGCGGCATCCTGTCCCGCTTCCTCGGCGCCTGGCACCGCGACTTCTTCGGGGGCGATCGGGTGAAGACCTTCGAGCGCGCGTGGGCCGAGCTCGTCGACGCCCGGCACGCGGTCTCGTTCAACTCCAACACCTCCGGCCTCTTTGCCGCGATCGGCGCGGCAGGCGTGGGGCCCGGCGACGAGGTCCTGGTGCCGCCGTACACCATGTCGGCGTCAGCCACGGTGGCGATCGGGTATCACGCGGTGCCCGTCTTTGCCGACATCGAGCCCGATATCTTCTGTGTCGACCCGAGGAGCCTGCGCGAGCGCATCACGCCGCGGACCAAGGCGATCGTCGTCGTCGATCTCTTCGGCCACCCGGCGGACCTCGACCCGATCATGGCACTCGCCCGCGAGCGCGGGCTGGTCGTCATCGAGGACGCTGCGCAGGCGCCCGGCGCCGTCTACGGCGGTCGGCGGATCGGCTCGATCAGCGACATGACCGTGTTCAGCCTGAACTACCACAAGCACATCCACACGGGCGAAGGCGGGATCGTCACCACGGGCAACGACCGCTACGCGGAGCGCCTGCAGCTCATTCGCAATCACGGCGAGGCGGTGGTGGCCGACCGCGGCATCACCGATCTGGTCAACGCCTTCGGGTTCAACCTCCGCTTGACGGAGATTCCCGCGGCCATCGGCATCGCCCAGCTCTCGAAGCTCTCTCACCTTCTCGAGCGGCGGGTCGAAAACGCGGAATATCTTTCCAAGCACGTCGGCGCGCTACCCGGGATCGCCGCGCCGACCGTCCGGACGGGTTGCACGCACGTGTATTACGTGCAGCCCTTCCTGTTCGACGCGGCGGTGGTCGGGGTGAGTCGCGAGCGATTCGTCGAGGCGGTCTGCGCCGAGTTGCCTACGGCCGAGGACCGCGACTGGCCGATGATGTCGAGCGGCTACGTTACGCCGCTGTACTTGCAGCCGATGTATCAGCAGCAGATCGCGGTCGGCGCCTCCGGATGCCCCTTCCGGTGCCCGCACTATCAGGGCACGGTCGACTATCGCAAGGGACGCTGTCCGGTCACCGAGGAGATCGAGGAGCGCCGGATGATCGCGACCGAGTTCGTGCGGCCGCCGGCGACGCTCGACGACATGCGCGACGTGGTCCGAGCCTTCGAGAAGGTGTACGAGCATCGGCGCGCGCTCGCGTCGAACAGCGCCGGAGAGCGTCGCGGATGAGGGTGCGCGTACTGGCGGCCGGAAACGATCACGGCGGGCTGAATCTCCTGGCGCCTCTGCTGCGCGCCTGGCAGGGCGACCGCCGGTTTGCCGCCGCTTTTGTCGGCACGCCGAGCGTTCGCCGCGAGATGAGCGCGCGCGTCCCGGGCCTCTCGTTTCCGGCCTGGACCGCCGGCGTGACCGAACACCTATGCGCGGACGCGGGCGAGCTCGACGCCTACCTGAAGCGGTCACTGGCCCGGCGCGAGTGGGACGTCGTGGTGTCCGCCACCAGCCTCTCGAGCCTCCTGGAGAAGCGGCTGATTCGCGCCGCCCGCCGGGTAGGCCTTCGTACCATCGCCTTCTGCGACATGTGGTGGGCGTACAAAGAGCGTTTTCGTGACGGTCGTCAGTGGTCCATCCCGAGTACGGTGTGGGTGCTCGACGAGCGCATGCGCGAGGAGATCGCCAGAGTCCGGTGGCCGCGCCGGCCCGCCATCGAGGTCGTCGGCAGCCCGCTCCTTCAGGAGCTCGCGGAGCTGCGTGGCGGAGCGGGCTCGATCGACGGCGCGATCCGGTTCGTCTCCGAGCCCGCCTCGTCGAAGTTCCCGCTCAGCGGGGTCGACGAGTTCGCGCTGGCGGAGCAGCTGGTGACGACGGCCCGGGCCGCGGGCATCAAGACGCGCATCGTCGTTCGCACGCATCCGGTCGATCCGATCGAGCCGTGGCGGCGTTGGGTGTGGAAGTGGCGCGACCAAGGGGTCGAGCTGGACGCGATGCCACTGACGCCGTGCATCGCGGACACCGTGCGCGCCGTGGGTATCTCGTCGATGCTCCTCGCCGAGATGGCCGCGTGCGGCGTGCCCACCGCCTCGCTGCAGTGGCCCGGGACGGACCCCGCCTACTACTGTCTGCCATTCGAGGACTTCGCGATCGCGCGGCTATGCTCGGTCGAGGCGCTCGAGCGCTGGCTGACGACAAGCCCCGGCGACGGCGCGCTCGGCGCTCGCGCCGGCGCGCACGCCTCGTCGATCGAGCGGATCACCACGCTGCTCCTCGCCGAGCCGGAGCGGCGACGGCGATGAAAGCCCGGCAGATGTCCGCTCGCGCGCCGAGAACGCCGACGCTGAACGGGCCGATTCTCCGTCTGGTCCCGTTCTCGCCGCGCCACGTCACGCGCCGGTACATCGGCTGGCTCAATGACCCGGAAGTCGTGCGGTTCAGCGAGCTCCGCCACCGCCGCCATTCCAGGCAGTCCAGCCTCCGTTATCTCAGATCGATGCGCGAGGGAGGCCATTGCTTCTGGGCGATCGTGGCGAGCGGGCCGCCGCGCCGCCACGTCGGCAACATCGCCGCATACATCGACGGGCCGAACCGGCTGGCCGAAGTCTCGATCCTCATCGGAGAGCGCGTGGTCTGGGGCCATGGGCTCGGGCTCGCCGCGTGGTCAATGGTGGTCGACTGGCTGCTGGGCGCCCGCGATATGCGTAAAGTCGTCGCGGGGACGATGACGGCGAACAAGGCGATGCTGCGGATCATGGAGCGCTCGGGAATGGCCATCGAAGGCCGGCATCCGCGCCACTTCCTCCTCGATGGCGAGGAGATGGACGTTGTCTCCGGCGCGCGGTTCAGGAAGGCCGGCGTTTGATGACGCTGGCGAGCCTGAGACATTCCAGCGACATCCGCTGGATGCTGCGCAAGCTCTCGCTGGCGATCGTCTTCTACTCGGCCTTCGACAAGGTGAACTCGCTCGGCGGGCTCCAGACCGCGCACGTCTTCGGCACCCAGAAGCTCGATCCCCGAAGCCCGGGATTCGATCGGATCGACTGGTGAAGGGGAACCCGCCGGGGCGGGGGATGGAGAGACTCCTCGGCAAGGGCAGGGGGCTCGTCCGGCGTAGCGTGGCCACCGCGAAGCTGCTTTCTCCGGCGCGGCTCTACCGCATCCGCGAAGCGGCCCGGTGGCGTCGAGACGGCGAAGCGGTTCTGGCCGACTTCATGGCCGGTTCCGAGCCCCGATTCAAGGGCGCCGTGCTGGTCGACGGCATGTGGGACAACCCGAACTACTGGATCCGTTACGTGCTGTTTCGCGCGGCGGTCGGCTCGGCCGGCGGTCGCGAAGTCGGCGTGGTCGGGATCCATCGAGCGGCCGAGGGACGGCGCACGCTGGAGCGGTTTGGCGTCTCGCGGACAGCGCAAGTGCTCGACCTGCGCGGCGATATGGCAGAGCACCAGCGCGAAGCCAGGCGCCTGCTCGCGGAAACCAAAACGCCGGCCGACGTGCTGAGCTGGCGCCTGCCCCACGACCTGCCGGCCGACTTCGTGTACGACGGGATCCTGAAGCGGCAGCGCTCGGCGTGCGTCGATCTGGCCGACGGGCGGCTGGCGGGCTACGTGACGGAGGCGCTGGCGAGCATCGCGTCCGCCGACACGCTGCTCGATTCGGACCGCTTCGAGCTGATACTCCTGAGCCACGCCGTGAACTTCCAGTTCGCCGCGCTGGCCTGGCTCGCGATCCGTCGCGGAATCCCGGTCGTCCTGCTGTACGGCAATTACGGCGTGCCGAGGTTCGTGAAGCTGAGCCAGCCGGCCCATCTCTATGACGCGATCGACCGCCCGGCGGCCGCCGATCTGGCCTCCACATCCGAGGCCAGGCAGCGGCAGTTGGCAGCCGTCGGAGGCGCCTACATCGGCAAGCGGCTGGTCGGCGGGACGGACGACATCGGCGCGCGCTACGCCTACCAAACGGCGGACGCGCGCGTCTCCCGCGCCGCGCTCGTCGAGAAGTTCGGCTGGGACCCCGACCGCCCGATCGTCGGCATCTACGCCTCCAACTGGTTCGATTTCCCGCATCCGTGCGGCATGACGCACTTCCGCGACTTCCTGGACTGGACCGAGGCGACTCTCGGCGTGGCGCAGCGCCAGCGTGGGGTGAACTGGCTCTTCAAGGCGCACCCGTGCGACCAGTGGTACGGCGGCGTGACGCTCGCCGATCTGATGCCGCGGCCCGCCGCCAGCGGCCACGTGCAGCTCGCGCCCACCGACTGGAACGGGTCGGCCGTGCTCGAGGCGGTGGACGCGGTCGTCACCTATCACGGCACGGTCGGCATCGAGGCCGCCGCGGCCGGGAAGCCCGTGCTGGTGGCCGACCGGGGCTGGTACCACGACGCCGGCTTCGTGATCTGGCCGCGGTCCCGGGAGGAATATCTCGAGCTGCTGGCGGCCGACTGGTGGAAGTCGGTCGATCTGCCGACAACCCGGCGGCGCGCGCAGGTCTTCGCTGGATGGTATTTCGGGCGTCCGGCATGGCAGGGTGGCTTCGTCCTCACCGACGATACGCTGCAGGCGCCGATCTACGCGAGGATTCCGCGGCTCATCGCCGAGAATCCAGAGGCGCTGCGCCGCGAGCTCGAGACGATCCGCGCCTGGTTCGCATCCGATCACCGGCACTATCACACCTTCAAGATGACGCTGGCGGAGGAGCTCGCGTGGTGAAGCAC
>JBKOVG010000055.1:0-5419 GCA_046723845.1 Candidatus Methylomirabilota bacterium
ACCACCGCCGCGGCGGCGAAGCCGGCGGCAAGCGCGAGCAGCCAGGAGCCGGTGAACTGCGCGGTGAAGAACCCGAGATAGCCGCCGAGCAGGTAGAGCGAGCCGTGCGCGAGATTGACGTTGCGCATGAGCCCGAACACCAGCGTGAAGCCGCTCGCCACGATGAAGTAGAGCGATGCCAGCGTGAGGCCGTTGAGGAGAGTGACGACGAACAGGCGCGGGTTGTCCTGGAGCCCCCAGGCCGCGAAGGCGAGGAGCGGGACGCCGATCAGGAGCGCCCAGAGCGCTTTCCAGAACCGCGTCATGCGACGAAGCGGCTCCGGGCGGAGCGAATCTCGGGCGACTTCGCGAACTCGCCGTCCTTCATGATCGCGAGCAGCTTGGACCGATCTTGAAGAATCGAGATGTTCGCCAGCGGGTCGCCGTCGACGAGCAGCAAGTCGGCGAGCCAGCCCTCGCGGACCTCGCCGAGATCCTTGCGCATCATGATCTGCCCGCCCCAGCGGGTGGCCGAGATCAGCGTCTCCATGGGCGTCATGCCGAGGTACTTGACGAAGTACTCGAGGTCCTTGGCGTTCTCGCCGTGCGGGGCCCATGCGAATCCGTAGTCGCCGCCGGGCAGGACACGAATGCCACGCCTGAGCATCGCCTTCATGCTCTTCACCGCCGCCTCGAGCTCGAGCTCGTAGCCCATGTCCTTGGCGATGGCGTTGGTGATGCCGACCACCTCGCCCTCGTGGAGCAGGCGGATGATCACGGACAGGCCGGGGGCGACGAAGATCCGGTCCTTGTGCGCTTCCATCATGTCGAGCGCTTCCTCGTCGGCGAAGCTGGCGTGGTAGATCACTTCGACGCCGTGGCGCATGCTCTGCTTCACCGACTCGCTCGACCGCGCGTGCGAGGCCAGGCGCTTGCCGCGCACCTTCACTTCGTGGGCGGCGATCGCCACCTCCTCGTCGCTCATCCAGCTCGTGCGCGCATCCGCGCCCGGCACCAGGTTGTCGCCGGACAGATTGAGCTTCACCTGATCGACACCATACTTGAGGAACATGCGCACGGCTTTCCGCATGCCGTCGGGGCCGTCCACGACGCAGCCGAACGACATCTCCGGAAAGGGCAGGTGCGGCAGCATGTCGTCGCCGAGCGACCCGGTCACCGTGATCTCCTGGCTGGCCGCCAGGTAGCGCGGCCCCGGAATCTGCCCCACATTGATGGCGTCGCGAATCACGCAGTCCAGGCGCGGCTTGGGCGTCGCAGCCCCGACACAGGACGTCCAGCCGTGGTCGAGGTAGAGCTTGGCCACCTGCGCTGCCCACAGCGTGTGCTCCTCGTGCGGCATCTTCTGGATGGCGTCCAGCGTCTTGGAGTTGGTCCAGCCGAAGTGAGTGTGGGCCTCGCACATGCCCGGCATCAGGGTGGCGCCGGCGCCGTCGATCACCGTCACCCCGGCCGTGGGGAGACTCCGGGAGCCGCGGCCGACGCGGGCGATGCGGTTGCCCTGGATCAGGACCTCGCCCAGGTACGGCTGGGCACCGGTGGCGTCGATGATGCGGACGTTCGTGAAGAGGACGTTCGCCATGTCGGTCTCCTCTCGAGCAGGAATCGCTTCAGCAGACCGGTGCACTCCTCGGGCTTCTCCACCGGCGTCCAGTGCCCGCAGCCTCGGAGCACCTCGACCCGGCTCCCCGTGACCCGCTCGCCCATCATCCGCACCGCCTGCGGCGGGGCGACGACGTCCTCGTCGCCGGTGACGAGCAGCGCCGGGCAGTCGATCCGGGACGTGTCGGCGGGCCCCATCTCGGACAGCGCCTCGCAGGTGCGCGCATAGCCCTCCGGATCCTGGCGCATGAGCGACTCGCGGACGAAGGCGACGGCCGCGGGTCTCCGCGCTCTCGTCTCCGCCGCGACGCTGGCCCGAAGCAGGGCGTCGGCGATGGGCTGCATGTCGCCCTCGCGCGCCTGGGTGGCGCGTGCGCGGAGGGCCGCGCGGGCCGGCTCGGACGGCGCGAGCAGGGGGCCGAAAAGGGTCAGGCTGGCGACACGTCCGGGCTCCGACGCGGCCAGGTGGGCCGCGATGATCGTGCCCATCGAGTGCGCGACGACGTGCACCCGGTCGACACCCGTTCGCTGCATGACCACGCGGGTCTTGTCGAGGAACAGTGCCAGCGAGAGGGGGTCGTCGACCCGGTGGGAGCGTCCCGATCCGGGAAGGTCGAATCGAAGGGTCCGGTGATGCGCGAGCGCCGCCAGCACGGGCGTGAAGGTATTGGAGGTCCCGCCGAGGCCGTGGATCATCAGCACCGGCTCGCCCTCGCCCTCGATCTCGACGGCCATGCGCTCGACGAGCACTGTCGCCTCCCCGCTGCCGCGCTGCGGCACGAGCGATTGAGACACGCGTCTCAAAAAGTAGGTCATACTACCGCCGAGTGAAGAAAGGCGCCAGACCCTTCTACGCGCTTCCCGATCTCGGCTCGGGCCACCGCGGCCGGGTCTTCCGCCGCCTGCTCGACGAGGCCGTCCGGCTGGTGCGGCGCGGGGGCATTCCGTCCGTGGCCTTGGTGGCCCACGGCGCCGGCGTGTCCCGGGCGACGGCGTACCGCTACTTTCCCTCGCGCTCGAAGCTCGTGAGCGCCGTGATCGCCGAGGCACTGGGGCCGGTGCGGCGCGCGGTGCCTCAGCACGGCGACGCCAAGCAACGGCTGCACGAGCTGCTCGATCGAACCTACACGCGCTTCGCCGAGTACGAGCCGCACATGCGCGCCGCGCTCCAGCTGGCGCTCGAGCATCAGTCGCTGGAAGCCGCGGGGCTCCTTGAGGAGGAGCCCTTCCGGCGCGGGCAGCGGACCGAGATTCTCGCCACCACGCTGCATCCCCTGCGACGACGCCTCCCGCCTCGCACGTATCGACGCCTGCTGAAGGGGCTGGCGGTCGTCTACGGCATCGAAGCCATGATTATCCTCAAGGACATCTGCGGTGCGACCGATCGCGAGACTGAGGCGGTGGTGCGCTGGATGATGGACGCGTTGGTCGACGCGGCGCTGCGAGAGGCCCGGTAGCCGGAGGATCCACCTCTTTGGAAAGTTCGCCGTTGAACAGCCGGGGGTGTCAGTAGCAGCGAGGACACCCACGATCCAGCTTTGGGGAGCGGTGCCGAGGATCACGGCTTAACTTCACGCGGCGGACGGAATCCATGGAGCCCCCCTCGATACGGAGGTGGTCCGCGCCATCCGCAGCACATTGCGAGCGCGGATGGCGGCCATCAAGCCTCCCGTTCAGGCCGACCCTAGCGCCGCCTCCGGCTTCTCCAGCCAGAAGGTCATGCCCATCTCGCGGTACATCGTCGCGGCGGTCGTCAGGTGCTCTCGGGCTTTCGTATCATCGCCGGCGCGACGGTGCAGCTTGCCGCGGCCGAGGTGGCAGTGGGCGACGAGCGGACGCATCCCAAGCTCATCGGCCCGGGCGAGAGCTTGGCGGTAGTGCGCGTCGGCGGCCTCCAGGTCAAGAGGGTCGGCCTGCGCGGCGATCTCACCGAGGAGGCGGAGGACCCACGCCTCGTTGCCGCGCTCCTTCTGCCGGTGCGCGAGATCGAAAGCGCGCCGGGCGACCGCACGCGCGTCGTCTCGGCGGCCGGCCAGCAGCTGCGCCTCGCCGAGGTAGGAGAGGAGGAGCGGGTGGTGGCCGGTGCCCGTCGCCGAGGGGTCGGCGAGCGCCTCCTCCATGAGGATCACGCCCTCCGGGAGGCGGCCCGAGAGCGCATACGCGTAGCCGAGGTGCGCGGCCCTGATGTCAAAGAGGACTCGCACCTGGGCCCGGCACAGCTCGACGGCGCGCTCGAGCGGCGGGATGGCCTGGGGGATGGCGCCCCGGCGGAGGAAGACGAAGCCCAGGCTCCGGTAGGCGCCGACGAGGCTATTGAAATCATCGACCTCGCGGGCGATCCGGACGGCCTCCTCGGCGCGCCCCATCGCCCCGGCGAACTCGCCCAGCTCAGCGAGGCACCAGGCGAGCCGCGCTCGCGGGCCGACTGACGCCGGGATGGCGGTGCCCAACCGCTCGTAACGCCGATCGCCGGGCAACGCCTCCGCCACCCGGCTGAGGACCTCCGCGCTCTCTCGATAGCTGCCCCTGACCTACCCGATCACGCCGAGACGGTAGTTCACCGATGTCTGGAGAGAGACGTCATTGAGGCCCATGGCAATGGTCAGAGCCCGCTGGTCCAGCTCAAGCCCGCGGTCCGAGTCACCCGAGTTCCAGGCGAGGTTCGCGAAAATCGTGAGGGCCCACCCCAGCCGGCGCTCGTCGCCCAGCGCCTCGGCGAGGGCCTCGGCCTCGCGAACATGGTCGGTGGCCTTCGCCCAGCCGCCCATCGCCGTCAGGGCGCCGCTGGCGTCGAGGTGGAGATCGATGGCCTGCTCGAGCGTCTCGCGCGTCTCGCGCCGGCGCCCGAGCGCGATAAGCGCCTGCTCGAAGCGGCTCACCGCCTCCCGGTTGGCCGACCGCGCGCGGGCCTTGGCGCCGGCCTGACGCAGGTACGTTACGGCCTGCTCCCACACCTCACCGCGCACGGCATGGTGGGCGAGCCGTTCGACGTGCTCGGTCAGCCGATCCGGATAGGCACGTTCGATCGCGCCGACGATGCGGGCGTGACGCTCCTTGCGCCGCTCTTCGAGCAGCGTGCCGTAGGTCACTTCATGCGTGAGCGCGTGCAGCTCCCAGGCCAGCGCGCCCTGACGACCCGCCCACTCGAGCGACTGGAGTCGCCGCGTCTGGCAGACTACGACGGTCACCTCGTACGACGCCGAGGGCGGATTCGGTCTTCCGGTTCGCAGGCGCTGGCATGAGCGACCGCCGATTGATGAATCGAGCGATGTCAGCTCTGGATGCGCTTTCGGAAGAGAATCTCCCGAACCCCTGACTTCAGGAGAACCGAATCTCGGACTTCGAGACCCGCGAACATGATGCTGATGTCGCGGTTCTGCAAGACCCATCGCCGGCCACAGGCTGAGGGGTAGAAGCGATGGCGGAGGTGGGCCTCGTCTTCGATGAAGTACTTGATGTAGCGCGGATCGTCCGAGGCACTGGCGCCGAAGAACGCAAGCAGCACGCCGCCCGGGCGCAGGATCCGCACTATCTCTTGCGCCAGGGCGCTCGCCGCCAGCGGAGCGAGGTAATCGAAGATGTTCCAGCTCAGCACCGCGTCGATACTGGCGTCGGCCATCGAGAGTCGTCCGCTGAGGAACTTCGGAAGCTGATCGAACTTGTCTTGCTTGATGTGGTGATCGATGTCGGCGCACAGGTCCTCGACGTGGATCTTGCAGCCGACCCGTTCGCCGAGGAACGTGACGTTCGAGCCGGTGACGGGACCCAGATCCACCACCTCGGCGGCCGGCCGCGCGAACAGCAGTGACAGGAAGCTCGC
>JBKOVG010000427.1:0-13248 GCA_046723845.1 Candidatus Methylomirabilota bacterium
GAGCGCGATCTGGGTGCCGAGGCCGATGTAGTCGACGACGAGGCCGTACCGCTTGATCTGGCCGGTCTTCGGGTTGGTGAACCGCCGATTCGTGCGGGTGATGGCCTGGAACAGTGTGTGCTTGCGCAGCGGCTTGTCGAGGTACATCACCTGTTCGACCGGCGCGTCGAAGCCGGTAAGCAGTTTCGACGTGACGATCAGGAAGGCGAGTGGGTCTTCGGGGTCATTGAACTCACGTTTGATTGTCGCCTCTTGGTCGCGCGTCAGGCTGTACTTCGACCACTCGGGCGGTTCGTCCTTGGTGGTTCCGACGGTCATCACGACGGCGACCCGGTGCGGCAGTCCGCGCTCGGCGATCAGTCGCTTCAGCTCCTGCTCGTAGGCGACGACCAGCTCGCGGTCGAACGCGACCACCTGGGCCTTCATGCCGACCGGCGCCACCTTTGCCTCGAAGTGGTTGAGGATGTCGGTGCACACCCGAGTGATTCGCTCCGGGTTCATGAGGATCGTCTTGACGTGCGCGGCCTTGGACGTGAGGAATTCGCGCTGCTCGTCGGTCAGCTGCTCCTCGTCGGCCATCTGTTCGAACGCCTCATCCAGTGCTGCGTTGTCGAGGTGGAAGTCGACGAGCCTGGTCTCGACCTGCACCGGTACGGAGGTGCCGTCGAAGATCGAGCGTTCCATCGAGTAGGAGTTCAGGACGTAGTCGGGATCGTTCGGGTCGCCAAACAGCTTGAAGGTGTTGCGTTCCGCGTCCGAGATAGGTGTGCCGGTGAGGCCGAAGAAGCGGGCGTTCGGGAGCCCGCCGCGCATGTCGTCGCCGAGGGAGCCCTCCGTGGTCCGGTGTGCCTCGTCGACTAGGACAATGATGTTGCTGCGCTCGTTGAGCAGCCCGGCGTCCAGGAACCGGTGGATCGTCGTGGTGATGATTCCGCGACGGTCCTCCCTCAACAGCCGCCGCAGCTCCGCGCGGTCGCCCGCCGAGGTCATGCGGGGCAGGCCGGCGGTCTTGAATTGGCGCTCCACCTGCTCGATCAGATCCAGGCGGTCCAGGACCACGAGGACTGTCGGGCCTTCGGCGCGCGGATCGTTAAGGAGCATCAGCGCCGCATAGGCCATGAGCAGCGTCTTGCCGGTGCCCTGGTACTGCCAGATGAGTCCGCCGGGTCCGCCGGAGATCACTTTGTTGAAGATCGCCTCCGCGCCCTCGACCTGTGGGTAGCGCGGGATGAGCTTGATCTTGCCGACACCCGGGATGTTGTCGAACAGTGTGAAGTCCCGCAGGATCGACAACACGCGTTGCGGGGTGAGCAGCAATTCCACGGAGCGCTTGACCCGAGGGAAGTCGTCGAGGTCGTACGGGTCTGCGGTCGAGCCCCACATCGGCCACGCCTCGGCGGCCTGCCCGACCGCCGCGTAGTGGAACTCTCGGCCCTCAGTCGCCGCGACGAGGATATTCGTCGCAAAGAATTCAGGGTGTTCGGCGGTGTAGACGTTGGCGATGTCCTTGGCTCCGTTGAGCCACGACACCGATGCCTTGACAGGCGTCTTCGTCTCGATCACTACGACCGGGATGCCGTTGACGTAGAGAACGACGTCGAAGCGGCGCTCCGCGCCTGGTGGACCGTACGTGACCTCTTCGGCGACCACGTAGTTGTTGTTGGACAGGTCGTCGAAGTCGATCAGGCGCAGCGGGATGTACTCGTCCGTGCCGACGTACCTGATCGTGTGAGTGCCGCGCAGGATCGTCACCAGCCGCTCGTTCGCGGCGATCAAACCCTCCTGGCCTGCTGCGAGCACAGCCGAGCGGATCATCGGCAGCACTTCATCGATCCGCTCCGGAGCCCTTTTCAGCGCAGGGTTCAGACGCGCCATAGCCTCGATCAACCACTCCTCGATCAACACGTCAGTGTGCGTACGCGGCAGGTGCCTGCCCGAAACGTGTCTCCACTGCTGCGTGCCCAGCTTCCGAACAAGCCAGGCCTGCACCGTCGAGGACTCTGAGAATGCCGGGCTCATGGTCGCGCCAGTAGGTCGTCGTAGGAGCTGGGGATCTCAATCTCTTGCGACAAGAGTGCGGTCAGGAGGTTCGAGCGGACAGACCGCAAGGCAGCAACTTCAGCACTTAGCGCTTGGGCGACCGCATCTATGCCGTCGGCACCCTCGACGATCGCCTCCTGCTCGCCCATCGTGGGTACCGAGACCTCCCGTGCGATGTACTCCTTGATAGAGAGGTTTGTGATACCGGTCGTCCGCCGCGAATAGTGCGTGCTGATGCCGGCATCCCAATCTGCTTGCAGATGCCAGAACAGGAATCGCGGCACAACCTTCTCGGTATCCGGTCGCAGCAGCCGCTGGAAATCGGTCGGCACGCAAGGCTCAAGTCCGTCGCTAGCGATCACCACGCGGCCAACCGGTTGTTCGGGAGACCCACCAGATCGTTCGAGGATGATGTCGCCGTCTCGGACGCGACGGTCTGCGACCTGCTTGGCCGTGAACGATCGAACCGGCGAGTCCGTGGTGACAAGAGTGGTGGAGCCGAAGCTGTAGACGCGGGGACCGAGTGCCAGCATATCCACCTCAGACTCACCCTCTGGTGAGCCCCAGACACCGCCGATGACTTTGCTACACAGCTCGACGATCGGGACCGGGCGTCCGTCTAGCTGTGCCAACTCCGACTCCAGGAACCTGACGAGTGCTCTGCGGGCTGCTGCGGCCTCCGCCTCCAGAGCCTCGATCTGCGAATCAAGGGCAGACGTCACGTCGACGATGCGACGCTACTCGGGAAGCTGAGGGACGGTTGCCTCGGCAGCAAGGAACACGGGGACTGGAGTGCGCCGTCTTCGTTGGATCGATCCGATAGCAGTCGCGTCGAAGTACGGCGTGAGCACGCCGCTCGTGAGGATCAGCCCAACGAACCTTGGGTCGTGTTCCGCACGAACACGGAAGGTTTCGTATACGGGTGATGTGACCCCGGGCTCTTGCCCGTCCCATTGGCCAATTGCGCCCGTCCACAAAAGGTAGGGGTTGTAGGCAATGTCGAGCGGTTGGAGCACCTTGTAGTTCGAGGTGTCCTCAGTCGCGATGCGCTTCTTGAACACCTCAACTTGCGGGATGATGCCCCGCTTCTCCGTGACGCTGAGGACCAGCGGTACATCTTGATCGCCACGTCGCTCATCCACCTGGTCGAGCAGGTCAGACAGCTGCACACCCGCCCACTCACTCATCGCCCGTCTCGATTCCAGCAGCCCTGAGCACTACAAACATGTGGTCTTCGGCAGCAAGACGAGCGGTACGCGCTGCCTGGTATTCGGCAATTGCGGTCGGCAGGTCGCTAACCTCCGCCGAGGCGGCCTTGACGTACCGGCCGATAGTCAGGGCGAAGCTATTCGTCTTGATCTCGTCAACCGGAACAAGACGAATCTGAATGCCGCCTTCACCATCGGGGTCATCGCCGCTGCGGTAGGCCGCGAGAGTGGCTGCGATGTCAGCGTCGGACATCGTGTTCTGGTTGCGCTCCTTCGCGAATCTTGCGGAGGCGTCAACGAACAGCACATGATTCTGGCGGTCCTCGGGCTTCTCTGCGCGGAAGATCAGCAGGCAGGCTGGTATCGAGGTCGAGTAGAACAGGTTGGCGGGCAAACCAACGACGGCTTCGAGCCTGTCCTCTTCGATGAGGCACTGACGGATCTTGCTTTCCACACCACCTCGGAACAGAACGCCGTGTGGCATAACCACGCCGACCCGGCCGGTGCCGGGGTTCATCGAGGTGATCATGTGCTGGACCCAGGCGAAGTCGGCGTTCTTCGCTGGCGGCACGCCGCAGAACGCGCGGGGGTCGGCGGGCCACATGTCAGCCCCCCAGTTCTGGAGGCTGAAGGGTGGGTTTGCGATCACCACGTCGAAGGTGTCCAGCGTGCCGTCCGGCTTGCGGAAGCCAGGGTTGCGCAGAGTGTCGCCCCGAATGACCTTGAAATCCTCGATCTCATGTAGGAACAGATTCATCCGCGCGATGGCGGAGGTCGTCAGGTTGACCTCCTGCGCGTAGAGGCGCAGTGACCTGTGCTCGCCTCCGGCGTCGCGGACCTGGTTGATGGTGTCGACGAGCATGCCGCCCGACCCTGCCGCCGGGTCGTACACTCTCTCACCCGGCTGCGGGTTGAGGATGCCTACCAGCAGGTGGACGACGCTGCGCGGGGTGAAGAACTCACCGGCCTTCTGCCCCGACACATCGGCGAAGTTCTTCAGCAGGTATTCGTATGCCTGCCCGAGCATGTCGCCGGTGATGTGATCCTGGTCAAGGATGAGGCCGTCGAAGGCATTGATCAAGTTCACCAGAGCGGTCTCCGGCAGCCGCTCCTTGTTGCCCCAGGCGGCATCTCCGAAGATGCCCGCAAGCGTTGAGGGGTTGGCCTGCTCGATGCGTCCGAGCGCCTGCTGGACACGAACCCCGATGTTGTCGGTCTTGGTTGTGACGGCTCGCCAGCTCGCACTCTGCGGCAGGTCGAACCGGTGGAAGTCTGCCTCGACCTCGGCGGGGACGTCCTCGCCGAACTCGGCGACCGCCTGCGCGCGCTCGAAAGCCCAGGTGTCGCTGATCCATTTCCAGAACAGCATTGGGAACACGTATGTCTTGAAGTCGGCCGGGTCGACCGGTCCCCGTAGCGCGTTGGCGGCGGCCCACAACCTGGATTCGAGTTCTTGCAGGGTCAGCGTGCCCGTGCGGCGATTGACCGGCACGACCGGTGGGGCGTCGGATACCGGTCCGGCCGAGCGACCCTGCGCCGCCGACGTCGGCGAAGGTGGCACGTCCACGATCGGTTTGCTACCGCCCTGGGCGGCGGCGTCCGCCTGGGGCTTCATCTCGCCGCAGGTGACGAGGGTCGCCCAGACGGCACGCCTGAGGCCCTTCGAGTTGTTGCGCGCCCGAAGGAATTCCAGCTCGGCTGCCTTGCCGCGTGGGCGCTCGTCGGACCCGAGGCCGCTGTCCCAAACCTGCGTGGTCACGTCCTGGCGGGCCTCGCGATCCCGGGTAAGCCAACGCTCCAAAAGGGAAGGCCAGGCGACGCGGACGAACTCCTCGGTGGGGCGTACACCGAATGCGGCCTGCAACGATTCGGCCGGCTCGGCCGGGTCAAGCCCCAAGTCCGTGCACAGCCCGCGCAGCAGGTAGCCAGGCAGGTGGGACCACTGAAACTTGTACTTCGGCACGGACACCCCCGGTGGTCGTGATCCAGACTGGCAGGCTATCGCTGACGACGCTCGGCGAGCTGGCCAAGACGTCCGCCGAGGAGCCTGCTAGGGCTGCAGCGCGGCTGCGACGAGTGCCGCGGTGATCAGGAACGGGTCGAGCGGCCCGTCGACAAAGGCACCTCTTATGCGTGCCAGAGCTGCTTCTCCTTGGCGGACGGGCCGTGCGCCGCTGTTGTACCGCCGTCGGTTAGACAACACGCCGGCTGCTGGTGGCCTCGTCAGTCTTGTGCGGGCCGAGTAGCGGTGATCGGGCATGGGTCAGGCTCCTCCGCCCAGGATCCGGGGTCGCAGGGGAGCTTGTGGTCGGGGCGGGCGCAGCCTGCGTAGCCGGTCGGGCCAGGAAGGCGCCCAGGCTTCCGCCTGGGCGGGGTACGTGGCATTCGGGCCGATGGTCGTTTTCCTGCCGCTAACGGGCCCGGCCGGTGACCGTGCCGTGCGCAGGACCGGAGTTGGCCCCGCCATGCCCCAGTGGCTCGGCTGCTATTCGATGTCCGATTCGGGCTCGCTGGCCGGCTCGATCTCATCGGTCTCGGCGCGTAGATCAGCCTCGCTGCGGCGGGTGCTGGTGAGCATGCCGTCGGCAACCTGTTGTGCCAGTCCACTGTCGGTGACGCGCTGGACTAGAGAGCTATGCGGGTCGATGCGGCCCGCGCCGGCCCTCGCCTCGTACGCGGCCAGTCTCCCGGGCTGTTGGTGTTCGACGGTTGGCGGCGTGGACCGGTCGAGGTCGACGGCCACCGCGGCAGCAATCTCGCCGGCATCCTGCAGGCGTTGCACCACCGTCATCACGTCGAATCGGTCGGCAGCGACCGGCTGGCGGTTGAGGAACGCCGCGATGCGGTACTCGCGGAAAGGGAGCTTGTCGGCCAGCGCGTGAAGTTCGCCGTGGTCGGCCATCTTCTCGATCACCGCAGCGAGCTGCTCGGCCAGATCCGGGATCTCGTTCACCATCGCTTGCAGGTGCGTGACGGCGGTCGCCTTCCACACGAGACGCTGGTCGTCGGTCAGCCGCAGTTGCTCTTGTGAGCCGAACTCACGGCGCAACCCGATGTGGGCGCGTTGTGCCCACATGCCGATGTCACGGTCTTGAACGGTGAGTGGGGCCGCGTCGGTGAAGGGCCGTAGCCGGTCGCGGACCTCGTACCAGATGGCCGCGGCCGGCAACGCATCCGGCATGCTCCGCCCGGCCAGGATGGCGGCGGCTACCGTGCCGTACCGGGCGGTCGATTCTGCCGCGCGGGTCACGGCGAAGACCTCCAGCAGCGTCGGGCGCCGTGACTGGCCCGTGGTCGCTCGTCGCAGCCGATCCGTGATCACGACGAGGGATTCCATCGCCGTGCGGGAGGCGGGTAGATCAGGCGGCAGCATCGCCATTGCGACCGGCCGGTCGAGCACCGCTAGGACCGCTGGGCGGGGTGGGTCTTGCAGCGCCTGGGTGGCGAGCCTCCGTGCGGTGAGGTGGGTCCAGGCCAGGTCGGCTGTGCGGCGTCCGGCGCCTTCGGCGGCGTAGGTGCTGACCACACGCACAGCGGTGGCGACCTCCCCCACGATTGCCCACCGCTCGTCGCGGCCGATCTGTTCGCGCAGACCGCCGACGTTGTCGGCGACCACGCCTGCCAGGGCGGTCAGTCGCCCGGAGCGGTCGCGCTCGATGCCCTGCGCGTTCTGTGTGCATGAGTCGGCCAGGTCGAGGACGATCTCCTCGCGGGATCCGTTGACCTCAACTTCGAGTCCGTCGTAGGCCAGCCGGTGCAGCGCGCGCCCGAGTTCGCCTAACGCTCCGGCGGCGTCGTGTGCCTGGCGGGGGTACCGGCTAGGTAGGGCGCCTCCTGCTCGAGAGTGTGCAGCAGGTCGTGAATGCTGGTGGCCATCAGCGCACCACCGAGCGCTGCCCGATGTCGCGAGCCGTGCGTGCCTCAAGCAGCGCGTCGAGGACTGGATCGGGGAGTGCGTCGTGGGGCAGCGAGGACAGCAGCGTGATCGCCTCGGTCACGGCGGCGGCGATCTCGTCGGCGTCGTCGGCGACGAGCGGCACGTCGGTGAGTGTGTGGCCGAGCAGTGGGTATAGCCCGTTCGCGGCCTGCCCGCAGCGCAGCGGTACTTCGTAGTCGACGGCATGCTCGCTGCCGCGGGCGACCGCGTCGAGTAGCGCGGCGGCCTGGGCGAGTGTCGTGGTGGGCGTGGTCATCGCTTCCTCCTGATGTTGTGAGTTGGTGCGGCCGGTCGTTTCGCCTACGCCGAGCTTGAACGCGGTGTAGGGCAGCCAGGGGTGTCTCGCCGGATCTGTGGACAGCGTGGCGAGCCACGCCGACTGTGGGGGTGTGCGGCGGTCATTGCGGCTCATGCTCCGGGTCGGCCTCGACATCGGCGCTCGGCGCCGCCGCGCTGTCGTTTGGGTCGGCCGGCGGCGGCCGGTAGGCGGCGGCCTCGGTCAGCCGCGCCTGGATGTCAGCTGCGCGCAACTGCGCGGCCGACAGTTCTCCGGCCTGCGGGAACTCGGCCCCGATTCGAGCCTGCGCCCGGGCCATCTCCAGGTCGAAGCGGGCGATCTCGTCCACGAGCTCGTCGCGGCGGAATTCGAGCGCGTTGATGCGGTTCTCGAGCCGGGTTACCAGCCCGGTGGCCTTGCCGTCGTCCTGCAGCGATTCGACGGTGATCTCCACCTCGGTGTGCGGGATACCCGGGCAGCGGAGCGTTACGGCTACGCCGGTGCTGCGCCTGCTGGCGCACGCCTCGACCTGAAGGCCGCCGAGGGTGCCGATCGGCTCGACGGCCTCACGCTGGTAGCCCAGGTCGCGGGTCAGTGCGGCGAGGCGGTGCTGTATCGCCTGGCCCGCGCCGGTGCGCTTGTTGAAGACGGCTGCGCCCATGCTCATGCGGAACGCGTCGCCGGCGGTGGGTTTCCGGTGGGGGAGGACGGTGGTGAGCGCGTCGAGGTCGCGCTGCAGTTCGGTCTTCTTGTCGGCGGTGGCGAGCACTTGCCAGCGCAGCCGATCCTGGGAGCGGTCGTGGGCGCGTTCGAGCCGGCGCAGCCGGACCAGCTCCGCGTTGACCTGGGCTTTCTCCAACAGCAACGGGTCGCCGGCGGCCAGCGCCTTGATCTCGCCGTAGGAGAGCGCGGTCTCGCCGACGTCCTCGATTTCGCGGATGTCGAGTCTGCCTCGCAGCAGTTGGCTGATGAATTTCGCCTTGCGTTCGTTGGCTTGCCACATGTAGGCGTCGAAGCTCTTCTGCGTGGCATACCGAATTACTTCGACCTCGGCGTTCTGGTTGCCCTGTCGAAGGATTCGGCCGTCGCGTTGTTCGATGTCCCGCGGCCGCCACGGCACGTCGAGGTCGTGCTTGGCGATCGCTCGGGCCTGGATGTTGGTGCCGGCGCCAAGCCGCTCCGTGGACCCGATGATCACGGCGACCTCGCCGCGGCGGCACGCGGCAAACAGCATCGCCTTGTCCCGGTCGTTGTTGGCCTCGTGAACGAACCTGACCTTCTCGCGGGGTATGCCGCGCAGCGTGAGCGCGGTACGCAGCTCGTCGTAGACGTTGAACCCGTCTTTGGGCGTGCCGAGGTCGCAGAAGACGATCTGTAGCGCGCCACGCACTCGCGAGGGCCGGCCCTCGTCGGTGAGGTACTCGCGGTCCCGGGTCCGTGCCCAGATGGCCGCGATGCGATCGCCGGCGACGTCGATCTTGGTCTCTGCTCCGGTGTGGCGGCCCACCAGCCGCAGGTCGAGCGCCGCTTTGCGGGACTCGCCCATCAGGCTGAGCACGTTGTCTTGGCCCTTCTCACCGCGGCCGCTGACCCGACCTGCGCGTTCACCGATCTCGGCCATGAACTCGGCGAGCTCGTCTGAGGCGGGCACCTTGACGGTCTGTGGTGCGCCGCCGGCCAGCGCCGGCGTGGGCAGCTGCAGGTCCTCGCCGGTCCGCACGTCGGCGAAGATGTGGAACATCCGCAGCAGTTCAGGGACGTTGTCGAACTTCGCGATGCGGGACTTGAGCCGGTACCCGCCGGTCGGTGCGACCTCGATCTCGGTGACCTGTTGGGTGAAGGTCGCGGCCCACTGATCGAAGCAGTCCACGCCGGCGTCGGTGAGCACGTCCGGGCGCAGGTAGGCCTGCATGACGTACGACTCGGTGAGGCTGTTGGCGATCGGCGTGCCGGTACTGAACGTGACGACCCGCTCGCCGCGCGAGCGGCGTAGGTAGTCGATCTTCATGTCCAGGTCGGTCGCACGCTTCGAGGCCCGCTTGCCGACAATCGCCAGGTCCTGATTGGCCGAGGGGGTGAGCAGGTTCTTATACATGTCGGCCTCATCGACCACCAGATAGTCGATGCCGCACTGCTCGAAGGTGAGCCCGTCGTCGCGCCGCGCCTCCATGTGTTTCTTGATCGCCTCTTCCTGGCGGGCGAGCGCGGCCTCTTGCCGTTTGACGCTCATCCCGCCTTGCGCGCGGGAGGAGTCCAGCCAAGCCCGGATCTGCTCGGCCTGCCGGTCGAAGTAGGCCCGTTGCGCCTCCACCGAGAGTTGGATGCGGAAGAACACCGACTGCGAGACGATCACCGCATCCCAGTCGCCGCTGGCGACCCGGCCCAGGAAGGTGCTGCGACCCATCCGCGTGAGGTCGCCCATGCCGGCGGCCAGCACCCGGCCCTGCGGATACAGCTGCAAGAACTCGTTGCGGAACTGCTCGACCAAGTGGTTGGGGACCACGATCGCCGGCTTGGTGATCAAGCCCAGCCGGCGCAACTCCCACACGCCCATCGAAATCTCGGCGGTCTTGCCGGCGCCGACGACGTGGAACAGGCCCGCGGAGGGTTCCTGGATCATGCGTGCCACCGCGGCGAGCTGATGCGGGCGCGGGGTGAACGTACGCGCCAGGCCAGGCAGCGACAGTGACGCGCCGGAGTACTCACGGAGCACGATCGCGTTGAACCGGTCGTTGTACTCGCGGGCCAGCTCGGTGGCTCGCTGCGGGTCCTGCCACGCCCAGTCGGCGAAATGCTCGTTCAGCTCCACGGCCTTGCGCTGCGCAGCCTCGGTCGCCTCCAGATCCAGCACTCGCCGGGTCGTGCCGTCTGGCCCCTCCACCTCGACGGTGATCTGGATCGGCTCGGCCCGCAGGAGCTTCTCGGCGATGCGGCTACCGGGCATCGCCGGTGTGCCCCACGTCTCGGTCTCCAGCACCCCCCAGCCGCCGCCGCGGACGGCCCACTGCGTGCCGCCGGCGTGCTCGACGTCGATGTGCTCGTTGGCGAACGTCTCGCGCAGAAACGTCTGCACGTAGCTGGCCCGCACCCAGCCGCCGAGGCGGACCGCGATGTCGTCCGGGGGAATGTCTCGGGGGAGCACCGCGCGCAGGGCGGCAACGTTGACCTCGAACCGGGGGTTGTGTTCGGCGGCCGCATTGGCGGTCTCCAGCTTGCGGCGCACGTTGTCGGACAGGTACGCGGCGGCCGGGATGAGCCGCTGCGCTGATTCGGGGTCATCGAAGACGAGTTCGCCGAGCTCCTCGCGAGCCCGGTGCTCATCGACGCCGAGCAGCCGAGCCACCTCCTCCAGCCGCACCTCGCCGTAGGTGTCCAGGCATATGGCCAGGGCGTCGGCGGGGGTGTCCGCGCCGAGCGGCCGCACGCGCGGCACCACCACGCGGCTGGTGAAGATCGACGCCTTGGTTGCTGTCTGGCTCTGCGGGTCGAAGTGCTCGAGCGCGTACACCGCTCCGGCGAATGGGTCGTCGCGGAAACCGCCCTGCCGCGGCGGCAGACGGATCTGTGTCGGTTCGCCGGTGACCGCGTGGCTTCGGCCGGCCCGCCAACTGAACCGGTTGATCGGGCCAAAGGCACGCGCGTAGGCGTCGTAGCTGCGGTTCAACCGATGGCGGAGCTGGTCGAGCCCGCTGTCATCGTCGAGAGTCGCCGCCTCGGCTTCGACCAGGGCGATGTAGGTGTCGCGCAGCTCCAACAGCAGGGCAAGCTCACGCTGCTGGGTCTTGGGCACCGCATGGGCGACGATCGCGCCGTCCTGCACGCGGCAGAAGGTGCCGTCCGGCTGGCGCAGCAGGTAGCCGTCGGGGCGGCGTCCATCGCGCGGTACGAGCGCGACCGCGCGAGCCGGTTGCGCCGATGCCACAGGAATCGACTCCGGGGGCAGCGCGCCGAGGCCCAGCTCGCCGGCAAGCTCGGCGGAGGCGCTGATCCGGGCACGGGCCAGTTCCAGCGGCTCCCCGCCGGCGGGGTCGGTGCGGACGAGCAGCTCGTCGTCGCGGTACTGGCTGCGGCCTAGGCTCATCTTCCCGACGACTTGCAGTGGGTGCGTAGCGAAGTACTCGTTGATCCGCGCCCGGCGGCCGTCATCGAGTTCGACGTCGACCAGGCGCTCCCAGGCCGCGCCGGCGCTGTCCCATCCCGGCGGGCGACGCCGCAGCACAAGTAGGTCGGTGACGACCTGCGTTCCGGCCAGCTGGTGGGTCTGCTCGGGAAGCCGGACCGCGAACACCAAATCGGCCAGCTCGGCCAGCTCGCGGCGTGCGGCCGGGTTGGTGGCGTCCATGGTGTACCGCGAGGTGATCGCCGCGACCAGGCCACCCGGGCGGGTCAGGTATAGCGCCTTGACCAGGAAGTGGTTGTGGATGCTCAGTCCCCGGGGGTTGTGCCGGGGATCGGCGAGGGCGACGTTGCCGAATGGCACGTTTCCGATGGCCACGTCCAGGTAGCCCTCGGGCAGGCGGGTGTCGGCGAAGGACTCATTACGCAGTTCGGCGTGCGGGTACACCGCGGCGGCGATGGCCGCGGTGCTCGGGTCCAACTCGACGCCGATGAGGTCGGCCGACTCCGGCGCTAGGCCGAGGAAGGTGCCCACTCCGCAGCCCGGCTCGAGGACCCGGCCGGCGGTGAAGCCGAGCGTGCGCACCGCGTCCCACATCGCCTCGGCCAACCGCGGGTGGGTGTAGTGCGCGTTGAGCGTTGACCGCGCCGCGGCGCGTAGCTCGACGGGGGAGAGCAGCTCGGCCAGTGTGTCGTGGTGCAGGCGATGTTCGGGCGTGGACGGGTCGAACAGGTTGGGCACCGAGCCCCAGCCCGACCAGCCGGCCAGCACCGGCAGCTCGTTCTCGCGCGCGGGCCGGTACTCGCGTTGCAGTGAGCGCAGGGTCTGCAGCGCCGAGAGGTTCGCCCGTACCCGGGCCGCGGCGCCTACCCGCGTCGGCGCCGCGGTGTCCGGCCGAAACCGCGGCTGGGCAGCCGCTAGGTCGTCTCGGTCTCCGCGGCTATCTGTGCCACCGTCTCCTGCGCGGTCGGGATCGCCCACTCCGGCGGCAGCTCGTCCGAGCCCTCCTCGGTCGCGGTCCCCTCCTCCGGCCGCAGCAGGACCATCTCCCGTAGCACCAGTTCCTCGGCTTGCAGCCGCGCCATGTTCCGCCGACCCACCCGGGTCAGGAACGCCTCGCCCGGTTGCTCCGGCCCCAGCAGCTCCAGTTCCAGCACCGCGATCCGATCGCTGACCTCGGTTCCCAGCTGGGAGAAGAAGCTGTCCGGGTTCGGGATCGCCGCGTAGCGGCTCGGCAGCCACGTCTTCCAGTGGCTTTGGGCCATCGCCCCGTACTTGTTCACCGTCCGCTCCTCCTTCCTTAGGCTCCGCCGGCCCCCACAAGAACTCCAGCGACAGCTGCCCGTCCGCGGCACCGGGATCGGGTCGGCGTCGACGCGGCATCTATTCGGCCCGCCCGGTTCCGCGGGGTCCGGCCGTCGCGTCGATCCAGCGCCCCATACTCGGTGCAAGTGACCGGGGACTCGGCTTGCGCGACACCCGCAGCTATCGTGGATATTAACCCCGCCTGGCCGCGCAGTTCGGCAGCCGACGACGACAGCGGCGAGCGTTAGCTGCCGTGCGCGTCGGCCGGCGTGCCAGCATCCTCCACGAGCATCGGCTCAAGCGCGTCGGCGACTTGGGTCATCCCGTAACGCTGCCGCAACTCGTCAATGACCTCGACGGGTGA
>JBKOVG010000111.1:0-17578 GCA_046723845.1 Candidatus Methylomirabilota bacterium
GTGTAGCCGTTGTCGCTCACGGCCAGGGCCTGGAGACGCTCCGTCATCTCCGTGAACTCGCGGTCGGTCAGCCCCTTGAAAGTCTTGCCCACCTCTGCCCAGCCCTCGCCATCCCGCACGGCGAGATGATAGTTCGAGAGCCACCCGACGCGACGCCCGGATCCCCGATCGGCGGCCACGATCACGCAATCCACGGTGAGCGCCGCCTTGAGCTTGAACCAGCGCTTGCCGCGGCCTCCCGGCTCGTAGGTGCTTCGCGGATCCTTGGCGATGACGCCCTCGTGGCCGGCGGCGAGGGCGCGCGCCATGAAGGCCTCGCCCTCCGCGCTGGAGGAGACCATCAGGCGCTCGGCCAGCCAGCGCCCGCCCGTCACGCGCTCGAGCGCCTCCCAGCGCGTCCGGTAGGGCTCGTCGAGGAGTGAGCCGCCGTCAGCCATCAAGCAATCGAAGAGATGAAGCGCCAGGGGCAGCTCACTCGCGGCCATCTCCACCCCGCGCTTCCTCCGAAACCTCCGCATGAGCTCCTGGAAGGGCAAGGGGCGTCCGGCCGCGTCGAGCGCCACCACCTCGCCGTCGAGGATGAAGGGTGCGGCGCGCAGGCTGCGGCGGGCGATCTCCACGATGTCGGGCAGGCTCTGCGTCACGTCGGAGAGACGCCGGCTCCAGATCCCCACGCGCTCGCCGTCGCCGTGCAGCTGAATGCGCGCCCCGTCGTACTTGTATTCGAGGGTAGACGTCCCGCCGTGAGCTTCGAGTGCCTCACCGACGTCGTCGGCCACCTCGGCGAGCATGGGCAGGAGCGGCACGAACACCCGTGGCTCGGCCGCGGAGAGGCCCTCCGCGCCTCCGTGGAGGGCCAGGCTCGCCACTGCCGTGAGATCCCCGGTGACGAGGGCGGCTCGGCGCACCGCCGGGAGCGCCGCCCCTGCCGCCTCGGCGATGGCCTCGAGGACGAGGCCCTCCGAGAGGCCCATGCGCATCTCGCCGTAGATCACGCGCTGGAGCAGGTCCCGCTCCGCTTCCGTGGCCCGCCTCGCCAGATCGCGAAGCCGCTCCTCCCGGACACGGCGCGATCCCGGGCCGCTCGCCTCTGCCACGGCGCCGAAGGCCTCGGCGACGTCGGCCAGCGTGAGCGTCGCCGACGCGGCAGCCGAGGAGGCGGGAAGGCCACGGACGTTCAGCACTCGAGGATCGGAGGCCGGAAAGGCGCGGCCGCTCAGATACGTGACAGCACGGAGCAGATCATCCGGCGGGAGACCGCGGAGATATTCCGCGACGAGCCGGCGCTTATCGAGGCGCCCGGGGCTGCCGGCCACCCGGGCGCGCAAGGTGACCAGATCGGAAAGAAGTGCCATGGGCGACCGCTATCTCCGCAGCGCCCGACGGCCGCGCTCAGCCGGTGACGGCGCCCTCGGAGGCGTTCGACACGGTGATGGCGTACTTGTGGAAGACACCGCTCGTGTAGCGTGGCTTGGGCACCTTCCACTTGGCGAGGCGCTTCTTCATCTCGGCCGCCGAGATCTCGACGTCGACCCGCCGCTTCTTCACGTCGATGTGGATCATGTCGCCGCTCTTCACCGCGGCGATCGGTCCGCGCTCCGCCGCCTCGGGCACGATGTGCGCCATCACGAAGCCGTGGCTCGCGCCCGAGAAGCGACCGTCGGTCATGAGGGCCACGGTGTCGCCGAGCCCCGCGCCTTGGAGCGCGCCGGTGACGTGGAGCATCTCGCGCATGCCCGGCCCGCCCCTGGGGCCCTCGTAGCGGATGACGATCACGTCGTTTGGCTTGATCGTGCCTTCCTTGATGGCTTTGAACGCGCCTTCCTCGCGCTCGAACACGCGCGCGGGACCGCGATGCTCGTACTTGCTCTGTCCGGAGAGCTTGATCACGCAGCCGCCGGGGGCGAGGTTGCCGCGCAGGATGGCGATGCCGCCCGTGGGCTTGAGTGCCTTCTGGAGCGGTTTGATCACGTCCTGGCCGGAAGGCTCGGAGGCAGCGGCGATCTCCTCGCCGATGGTGCGTCCCGTCACCGTCTTCTCGCCGACGTGGATCAGCCCCGCCTCCACGAGTCGCTTGCCCACCACGGCCATCCCCCCCGCCTCGTACATCTCGGGGGCCGTGTAGGTGCCCCACGGCTTGAGATCCGCGACCACTGGGGTCTTCTTCGAGAGGCGGTCGAAGTCGTCGATGGAGAGCTTGAGGCCGAAGTCCTTCGCAGTCGCGGGCAGGTGCAGCACGGCATTCGTGGAGCCGCCGGTGGCGAGGACGCCGGCGACGGCGTTCTCGAAGCTCCGGCGCGTGACGAGCGAGCGCGGGGTGATGCCCTTCCGCACCAGCTCCATGACGAGCTTGCCGCTCTCGAACGCGACCTCCTCCTTGCGCGGATCGGTGGCGGGGATGCCGTTCCAGCCCATGGGCGACATACCGAGCATCTCGTAAGCCGTGGCCATGGTGTTGGCGGTGAACTGCCCGCCGCATGCCCCCGCGCCGGGACAGGCGTGGTCCTCGACGTCCTTGAACTCCTCGAGGGAGATCTTGCCGGCGTTGTAGGCGCCGAGGGCCTCGAACACGTCCTGAATGGTCAGATTGCGATTGGCAAACGATCCCTGGGTGCCCGCGCAGCGCCCGAACATGATGGACCCGCAGTAGAGCATGAGCCCGGGGATGTCGAGCCGTCCGAGCACCATGGTCATGGCCGGGATGGTCTTGTCGCACCCCGAGATGGTCACGATGCCGTCGAACATGTGGCTGCGCGCCACCAGCTCCACCGAGTCTGCGATCACCTCGCGGCTGATCAGCGAGCCCTTCATGCCCTCCGTGCCCATGGTGATGCCGTCGGTGATGGAGATCGTGTTCACCTCGATGGGCGTTCCGCCGGCCGCGCGGATTCCCTGCATGACTTTCTCGGCGAGCTTCCGGTGATTCCAATTGCAGGGCATGGTCCCGATCCAGCTGTGGGCGACGCCGATCTGCGGGCGCGCGAGGTCCTCGTCGCTGAAACCGACCGCCTTCATCATGGCACGGGCGGGTGCGCGGTCGGGACCTTCGAGGAGCACGCGGCTCTTGTGGCGGGGATCGGTGGCCATGACGGGACTCCCTTGTCGTGAGGGCGCTGATGGTCTCGCGGTCTCGAAATCTTACAGCAGGTCGCGGAGCGGAGCCAGCGTATACCCCCCACCGCGGAGCGTTTCGATCATCGAGGGCAGCGCCTCGACGAGCCGCCGCCCCGCTCCCGGCACGCCGTCTGCGTCGTGCAGGTCCAGGATGGCCCCCGGCGTCGCCCGCCGCCGCACGCGCTCCACCTGGAGCGCGGCGGACGCCGGCCGCTGCCCTTCCGTCTGGACCGTCCAGAACACGCACGGCGTTCCCAGGCGCTGCAGCACGGGAAACAGGACGAGGTTGGTCAGCCCCCACGGAGGCCGGAAGAAGCGCGGCCGCACCCCGGCCGCTCGTGCAATGGCCTCGTGACCGCGCCTCACCTCGTCGGCGGTTCGGCGCGGACCGGCGAGCCAGAGGCTCCGATGGCTCCAGCTATGGTTGCCGAGATCGTGGCCTATCTCCGCGATGCGGCGGACGAGGCCCGGCTCACGGGCCGCCCGCTTCCCCACGAGGAAGAAGCTGGCCTTGACACCGGCGGCGGCAAGGATGTCGAGCACGCGCGGCGTCGTCTCGGGATCGGGTCCGTCGTCGAAAGTGAGCGCGATCTTCCGGCCCGCGCGCTCGCCTCGCCAGCGGCAGCCCAGGGTGAGGGCATGCGAGCCCCAGGTGTAGGCCGCCCACAGCGCAGGAGCGGCGAGGAGCACCCCCGCGGTCACGACGCGCGCTCGCGCGCCAGCCTTCCGTCGCCCAGGACAAGGCCCACGATCTCCTCGGCGGCGTGCACGCGGCGGTAGAGCCGGATGCGGTCGCGGACGCTCTTGAGGAGCCCGGGGTCTCGGAGAGCGGCCACGATCACCCGCTGGAGCTGCGCTCCCGAGCCCGCGACCAGGCCCACGCCGGTCATAGCGGCGAATCGCTCGTTGCGCGCCTCCTGGCCGGGGAGCGAGCCGAAGCAGATCACGGGCAGCTCGGCGGCGAGCGCCTCGGCGAGGGTGAGCCCACCTGCTTTCGTCACGAGGATGTCGGCCGCCGCCATCATGGTGCGCACGTCATCCACGAAGCCGAAGACCTTCACGCGGCGCTCGTGGCCGCCGGCCAGACGGCGGAGACGCGCCTCGAGCGCGCGGCCGTGGCCGACCACGAAGGCGGCCTGGAAAGCGGGCTGCTCCATGGCGAGCACGGCCCGCGCCGCCTCCTCGAGACGTCCGAAGCCGCCCCCCGCCCCGTCCATGAACAGGAGCACGGGCAGGCGCGGCGAGAGCCCGAGGGAGAGCCGGGCCGCCGCGCGATCCGGCTGCTCGAGGAAATCCGGAGCGACCGGGATACCCGTGACCACCACGCTCTCGCGCGGCAGCCCCCGTGCCGTCAGCTCGTGGGAGATCTCCTCCGCGGGGACGCAGTAGCGGTCCACGTGGGGATGGATCCACTGCGTGTGCGCCACGAAATCGGTGAAGACGGTGGTATGCGGCGGGGTCGCCTCACCGCGCGAACGCAGATACGACAGCGCGCCCGCGGGCGTCGGCTGCACGGACACGACCTGGTCGAAGCGCTCCGTGCGCAGCATGCGCCGCAGGTTGTCCGCGCCCAGGTGGTTGAAGCCCAGCAGGAGCGGAGAGCCTACGTGGATGCGGTCGCCCAGCCAGTAGGCTCCGCCCCACACCGCGGGGGCGCGGCGCAGCAGCTCATAATAGAGGGCGCGGCTCCAGCGATCGAAAGTGGGATGCACGAGATCTCGGAAGTGATCCACCACCGTGGGCACGGCGCCCGCTCGCCCGAACTCCGCGGCGAGGATGCTGGCGGCGCGCGTGTGACCGGAGCCGTAGGAGGCGGTGAGGATCAGGACCCGCGGCGGGGCGCCGCTCATGCCGCGGGCCGCCGGGCAACGAGCAAAGTGAGCTTGCCCTCCTGCACCGTCTCGTCACGCTGGTTGATCACCTTGCGTTCCTCGATCACCACACCGCCCTCGCGCATGCTCCGCTTGGTCAGGGTGCGCGAAAGGCTGTGAATGGTGTCGCCGATCCGGAGGGGGGCGAGGAAGCGCCATTCGAAGCCCATGAAGGCGAGGACAGCCAGAGGAGGCCGGGGCACGCGCCAGCCTAGCCCCGACGAGAGGGAGAGCGGGAGCAGGCTCGGCACAGTGTCGGGATCAGCCGGGGCGACTTCGCCCGTGAGACCCGTGAAGAGCGCGACGTGAGCACGGGTCAGAGTGACGCCGGGCGTCTCCAGGGGCACGTTGATCTCGACGTCCTCGAAGAAGCACTGCGCGGTGGCGGTGGGTGTCTCGCGCATCAGCGTCGCCGCTCCACCGTGTGCTCGGTCTCGCCCTCCTGCACCACGTCGCCGAGCTGATTCACGAGCTCGCGCTCGACCGTCACCAGGCCGCAGCGCGGGTCCGGCCCGTCCTTCTTGGCGGCGATCCGCGAGCGGACGTGGATGGTGTCGCCGATCTTGATTGGCCCCTTGAACTTCCACTTCAGCCCGCTCAGGACGCCGTGGGCGGCCGCGGGCTCGCCGCGCGAGGCGAGGCCGTGCTCGATGCTGAGGCCGAGGAGCCCATGGGCGATCCGCTCGCCGAAGAGCGAGGACTTCATGTGCTCGGCGTCAGTGTGGAGCACGTTGTAGTCGCCGGAGAGCCCGGCGAAGATGACGATGTCCGTTTCGGTGACGGTGCGACCGGGAGAGGTGAATTCCTGTCCGACCGCGAGATCCTCGAAGAAGACGCCCGGATGACCCTCCACGGGGCCGTAGGATAGCACGGGCGGCCCGGCCATAAACTTGTGATATTCTTGATCGTACCGACTGCATCCCGCATTTCCTTCTCGATTCCACGCGCACCGACGGAGGTGGGTATGCAAACTCGCCGTCAATTCATTCTCAAGGGGGGCAAGTTCGTCGCGGCCGGGGTGGCCGCGGCGGCCGCCGGGCCCTCCGTGTTCGCCCGCGGCGCTGGCGCCGCCGACAAGACGCTCAAGATCCTCCAGTGGAGCCACTTCGTCCCCGCGTACGACAAGTGGTTCGATCCCTTCGCCAAGGAGTGGGGCGCCAAGAAGGGCATCGAGGTCACGGTGGATCACGTGGGCTTCGCCGACGTCGTCCCCCGCGCCACCGCGGAGGTGGCGGCCCAGTCCGGCCACGACATCCACATGTTCCTCGGGCTCGGCAGCGCCTTCGAGGAGCACGTCATCGACCTCAAGGACGTGGTGGCCACCCTCGACAAGAAGTACGGCAAGCAGGTGGAGCTCGCCTATCGCAGCACGTACAACCCCTTCACCAAGAAGCAGTTCGCCGTCTCCGACATGTGGGTACCCGACCCCGGCAACTATCACAAGAAGATCTGGACGGACATCGGGCAGCCCAACGGCCCCGCGACCTACGAGGATCTCCTGAAGGCCGCCCCTGAGATCAAGAAGAAGTATCCCCAGATGCAGATCCCCATCGGTATCGGGCTCAGCCAGGACATCGACTCCAACATGGCCGTGCGCAACATGCTCTGGTGCCACGGAGGCTCCATCCAGGACAAGGACGGCAACGTGGTCCTCAACTCCCCGGAGACGCTCAACGCGCTCGAGTACGCCAAGCGCCTCTACTCGGTGGGCATGACCCAGGCCGTGCTGTCCTGGAACGCCGCCTCCAACAACCAGGCCTTCAACGCCCAGGAGACGTCGTACATCCTCAACTCCATCTCCGCGTATCGCACCGCCCAGGACAACAACCTCCCCGTCCTCGAGAACTACTTCTTCGTGCCTGCCCTCAAGGGGTCCACGGGCATCATGCTCGCCTCCGAGCACGTCATGAGCGGCTACGTGGTCTGGAAGTTCTCCAAGAGCCAGGAGGTGGCCAAGGAGTTCCTCGTCGCCCTCATCGACGCCTCGCGCGAGTCCATGCTCGCGAGCAAGCTCTACAACTTCCCGTCGTTCTACGGGGCGGTGGCCGACCCCGGCACCCCCATGAGCAAGAAGTACGACTCGGGAGCGGCCTGGATCGCCAAGCAGTGCAACAACGATCCCTTCGGCTCCAAGCCGGCGGACAAGCTGGCTCTCCTCGCCAAGGCCCTGCCCTGGTCGACCAATCTTGGCTACCCGGGCTTTGCCAATCCCGCCGAGGGTGAGATCTTCGACACCTACGTGATCACGGACATGTTCGCCAAGGCGGCCACCGGCACGCTTTCGCCCAAGGACTCCATGACCGAGGCGAGCAATCGCGCCAAGGAGATCTTCAACAAGTGGCGCAAGAAGGGCATGGTCCCCGGAGGCTCCAAGGACCGCTAGGCGCGACCGCCCACCAACGCAGTCACGCCGACAGGTGGATCCGGTCTCCGGGCCGGGTCCACCTGTCGGTGTGCGTTTGAGACTTCATGGAAACCGCAGAGACCACCCGCACCGCAACCTTCCTGGCCCCCACGGATACCTTGTCTCCGCGGGATCGCCGGCTGGGCAAGCTGCTCCTCACCCCCGCCCTCGCCTACATCTTCCTCCTCGTCGCCCTGCCCTTTCTCCTCGCGCTCTTCTTGAGCCTGACCAACTCCTCCGCGGGGAGCCTCGAGTTCTCCTTCGTGGGGCTCCAGAACTTCGCCAATGTCGTCACGAACCCCGTGTTCCTGCGGGCGCTCCGGAACACCTTCGTGTTCACCTTGGTGTCGCAGGTGCTGGTCATGGTGATGGGCAACATCCTCGCGCGGGCCCTGCTCAAGAAGTTCCGGGGCAAGCTGCTCGTGCGCTTCCTCATCCTGATGCCGTGGGCGGCCCCCATCTCCCTGGCCACCCTCGGCTGGCTCTGGATCTTCGATTCCACCTTCAGCGTGATCAACTGGTTACTCAAGGTGGTGGGCTGGCTCGGCCCCGGCCAGTGGTACTACTGGCTCGGCGACCCCACCCTCGGCATGGTCGCCATTATCACCGTGCACGTGTGGCGGCTCCTGCCTTTCTCCACGGTGATCCTTCTCGCCGGGCTCACCTCGATCCCCGCCGAGGTGCACGAGGCGGCCGACATCGACGGCGCGGGACCCGTGGCCAAGGCCTTTCAGATCACCATTCCCATGATGCTGCCGATCTTGACGGTGGCCATCCTCTTCGGCACCGTCTTCACCTTCACCGACATGAACGTCGTCTACCTGCTCACCCGGGGCGGCCCCTACAACAGCACGCACGTGCTGGCGAGCCTCGCCTATCAGGACGGTGTGCTGGGCGGTGACGTCGGGCGCGGTGCCTCCATCGCCATCTTCCTCCTGCCGCTCCTCGTGGTGATGGCCGTGCTCATGCTGCGCATCTCACGACGCGCCGAGGTGGCCTAGCATGCGGCGCGGCCCCGTGCAGCGCGCGCTCGGCACCGTGGGGCATCGCGCGGTCATCGTGGGCTTCACGGCCTTCGCGGTCTTCCCCTTCTACTGGATGCTCATCACCGCCTTCAAGCGCAACAGCGACCTCTACGTGGGCGCCTCCAACACCGCGCACAATCCGTTCATCTTCAACGAGCCGCCCACCCTCGTCCATCTCTATACGCTTTTCCAGAACACGCTCTACCTGACGTGGCTCTTCAACACCCTCTGGGTCGGCGCGGTGGTGGTGCTGATCACGCTGCTCCTCGCCGTGCCCGCGGCCTACAGCCTGGCCCGCCTCACCGGACGATGGGGCGAGCGGCTCTCCATCGGTATCTTCCTCACCTACCTCGTGCCGTCCACGCTGCTCTTTATTCCCTTCTCACGGCTGGTCGCCCTGCTCGGACTGCAGAATCAACTCTCGGCCCTGATCCTGATCTACCCCACCTTCACCGTGCCCTTCTGCACGTGGCTCCTCATGGGCTTTTTCAAGACGCTCCCCAAGGAGGTCGAGGAGTCGGCCATGGTCGACGGCTGCAGCCGCCTCGGCGCCATCGGCCGCGTGGTGCTGCCACTGGCCATGCCCGGGCTCCTCACCATCGTCATCTTCGCCCTCACCCTGACCATCCAGGAGTTCGTCTACAGTCTCACCTTCATCTCCTCGGTGGAGCGGATGACGGTGAGCGTGGGTGTGCCGGTGGCTTTGGTGCGGGGTGACGTCTACTACTGGGGCTCCCTGATGGCGGCCTGCCTGATCACGAGCATCCCCCTCGCCATCGTCTACAACTTCTTCCTCGATCGGTTCATCGCCGGCTTCACCGTCGGCGCCATCAAGTAGGCGGAAGCGTTCGGAAGCTTGACAGGGTTCGAAGGCCGCACATAGAATCAGACCGACCAGTCGGTCTACTCTCATCACGGAGGCGCCTGTGCTCGAAGTCCACACCCCTCCCGTCACCTTCCGCGACAGCCGTCTCGCTCACCTCTGGGACAAAGTCGGCGCCGGCGAGCGGCTGAGCCGCGAGGACGGTCAGCTCCTCTTCGAGACCGAGGATCTGCATGGGCTCGGCCGCCTGGCCAACTTCGTCAAGTCGCGCCGGCACGGCGATCAGGTCTTCTTCGTGCTCAACCGCTACGTCAACCCGACCAACCTCTGCGTGCTCTCCTGCGCCTTCTGCGACTTCGCGCGCAAGAAGGGCGAGGCGGGCGCCTTCGAGAACTCGATCGAGGACGTGCTCGAGATGATCAAGCCGGGCACGCGCGAAGCCCACGTCGTGGGCGGGCACCACCCCGACTGGCCCTTCGAGTACTTCGAGCGGATGATCGCGGCCATCCACGCCGCCCGCCCGGAGACGCAGATCAAGGCCTTCACGGCGGCGGAGATCGACTACTTCTGGCGACGCTGGAAGATCGAGCCGCGGGAGGCCCTGACCCGGCTCAAGCAGGCGGGGCTCCACTCGATGCCGGGGGGCGGCGCGGAGATCTTCTCGAAGCGTCTGCAGAAGGAGCTGCGCTTCACCGGCAAGGCCAACGCCGACCGCTGGCTGGAGATCCACGGCATCGCGCATTCCCTCGGCATCAAGACCAACGCCACCATGCTCTACGGCCACATCGAGACCATGGCGGAGCGGGTGGAGCATCTCATCCGCCTCCGCGACCAGCAGGACACGAGCGGGGGCTTCCTCACCTTCATCCCCCTCGCCTACCAGATCGGCAACACCAAGCTGGTGCCGCGCCAGACGCCGCCCACGGACGACCTCCGCACCATCGCCGCCTCGCGCCTCCTCCTCGACAACTTCCCGCACATCGAGGCGTACTGGGTGATGATCGGCGAGGAGACGGCCTCCGTCGCGCTCCACTTCGGGGCCTCCGACGTCAACGGCACCCTGGAGGACGAGAAGATCGCGCACGCCGCCAAGGCGGCCAGTCCCGCCGGCCTCGCCGAGGAGCAGATCCTGCGCATGATCCGTGACGCCGGGAAGATCGCGGTGGAGCGCGACGCGCTCTACAACGTGGTCAAGGTCTGGCGCTAGTCGTGCTCGCGGACATCCGCGCCAAGGTCGAGGCGGGGAAGCGGCTGGAGCGGGCGGACGGGCTCTGGCTCCTGAGCGAAGCTCCCCTCGTCGAGCTGGGCAGTCTCGCCCAGGAGGTGCGCTTCCGCCTCCATCCCGAGAAGCAGGTCTCCTTCGTCATCGACTCCAATCCCAACTACACCAACGTCTGCATCACCGACTGCCAGTTCTGCGCCTTCTACCGCAAGCCCGAGCATCCGGAGGCCTGGACGCTCACCGTCGACCAGGTGCTGGAGAAGATCGAGTCGGCAGCGAGGGGCGGCGCCACCACCGTGCTCCTCCAGGGCGGTCACAATCCCGCCCTGCCCCTCGACTACTACCTGTCCATCGTGAGGGAGACGCGCCGCCGCTTCCCCCAGATCACCCCGCACTTCTTCACGGCCTCCGAGATCATGACCATGGCCGACGTCTCGGGCCTCTCCATGCCCGAAGTGCTGGCCAAGCTCAAGGAGGCGGGACAGAGCACACTGCCCGGGGGCGGCGCCGAGGTGCTTTCGGAGCGCGTGCGCAAGCGCATCGAGCCCAAGAAAGGTGGGCCACAGGCCTGGCTCGACGTGCATCGCGAGGCGCACCGGCAAGGCTTCTGGTCCACCGCGACCATGATGTACGGCCACGTGGAGACACCGGAGGATATCGTCGACCACTGGGAGGCCATCCGCGAGCTGCAGGACGAGCACGGCGGCTTCACCGCTTTCGTGCCGTGGTCGTTCAAGCCCGGCAACACGCTCCTCGAGAAGTGGATCAAGACCTACAAGGGCCCGAACGCCTACCTGCGCACGCTCGCCGCCTCGCGGCTCTACCTGGACAACTTCGCCCACGTGCAGGCCTCCTGGTTCTCCGAGGGCAAGCGGGCAGGACAGATCGCGCTCCACTGGGGGGCCGACGACTTCGGGGGCACGCTCTTCGAGGAGAATGTCCACGCGGCGGCGGACTTCGTGAACAAGACCACGGTGGAGGAGATCGTCACCCTCATCCACGAAGCGGGCTTCACGCCCGTGCAGCGCACGACGGAGTACGAGGTGCTGCAGGTGTATTGAAGGCTAGGGCCGCCCCCTCACCTTTTCAGCCCTCGCCTCCCCGCTCGAGGCGAGCGTCTCGACTCGAACAGCGGCCCTCTCCCCGCGGGGAGAGGGAGACTAGATCGGATCGACAGGAGGGATGATGGGGATCAGCTTCTTCGAGTGCGCGAGAGCGTAGAGCCGCTCGAGGGCGGCCCGGCCGTCGGCCCCCAGCCGCTTCGTGTAGTCGTTGACGTACATGAGCACGAATCGCTTGCACGTCTCCTTGTCGATGCCTCGGCCATAGCGCATGGCGTACTCGATGGCCTCGTCCACGTGCGCGTAGGCATAGTCGATGGAGTCGCGGAGCGCCTGCGAGAGCTTGCGGTGCACCTCCTCGCCGAGATCGCGCCGCATCACGTTGATCCCGAGGGGCAAGGGCAGCCCGGTCTCGCGCTCCCACTCCTGCCCCATGTCGAGCACCTTGAGGAGCCCCATCTGCGGATGCGTGATCTGCCCCTCGTGGATGAGCAGCCCCAGATCGGCCTGCCCTTCCAGCACCGCCTTGGGAATCTTGTCGAACGCGACCTCGATGAGCGGCGGATCGCCCACGTAGATGCGCAGGAGCAGGGCCGCCGTGGTGTGGCTGCCCGGGATGGCGACCACCTTCTCCTCGAGCTCGTGGCGGCGGATCGGCTCGCGCGCGACGAGGATGGGCCCATAGCCTTTGCCCATCGACGCGCCGGGATCCATCATCCGGTACTGCTCGTGCACCATGACGTAGGTGGCCGCGGAGACCGCGGTGACCTCGAGCTGCCCGGTGCGGGCGCGTCGATTGAGGGACTCGATGTCCTCCAGCACGTGCTCGACCTCGATGCCCTCCGCCTTCACCTTGCCGGCGGTGAGGGCATAGAACATGAACGCGTCGTCGGGGTCAGGGCTGTGCCCGATACGGATCAGCATCGCGCCTCCTCATGATCAGGGTCGCCACTCGCGAGCGCATCCTGCACGCGGCGTTGACGGTATTCGCCCGCAAAGGGTATCACAGGGCTCTCGTCGACGACATCGTGCGCGCCTCTCGCACGTCGAAGGGCGCCGTCTATCACCACTTCCCCAACAAGGAAGCGCTCTTCCTCGCGCTCGTGGACGACTTCGCGGCCCGTCTCGCTCAGGCGGTCGCCGATGCCATCGCGCGCTCGCACGGGGCGCTCGCCAAGGTGGAGGCCGCGCTGCGGGCCGGCCTCGAGACGTTCGCCGGCAATCGGGAGCTGGCGCGCATCCTCCTGCTCGAAGCGGTGAGCCTGGGCCCCGCCTACGAGGCGAAGCGCGCGGAGATCCACGAGCGGTTCGCCGCGCTCATTCGCGGCTATCTCGACGAGGCGGCCGCCGAGGGCTCCATCCCGCCCCTCGACACGCGGGTGGCGACGCTGGCCTGGCTGGGCGCCGTCAACGAGGTGGTGATCCAGTGGCTCTCGCGAGGCGAGCCCGACCTCCTCGCGGAGGCGGTGCCGGTCCTCACGCCCATGCTCCTTCGGAGCATCGGCGCCCGCAGCTAGTCAAGGTCGGCGCCCGCAGCTAGCCAAGGTCGAAGAGGTCGAAGCCTCGGCCGCGCCGTGGCGCCGGCTCGGGAGCGAAACCCAGGCGGAAGTCGCCCGCCTTGATGGCCCGGAGGATCGCGTCGGGCGAGCGCGTCGCTTCCACCTCGATCCACGCGCGCCCGAACTCCGCGTCGAGATGTGAGTCGTCCGTGGCGATCTTGGGGAGAGGGATCCGCTCCACGTCGTGCTGCGCCTGGTACACGCCCGTGTCGGTCACCTCGATGGCGTGGATGGGCAGCCCGGCGTTGGTGATGATGTCGATCCGCTTCAGGATCTCCTCCACCCCGAGGTAGTAGCGGGCGGGATGATTGAGGACGTACAGCGTCTCGCGGTCGCCGACCACCTTGCCCACGTGCTGGGAGAGGGGCCGGTAGTCGATCTCGATGCCGGGGAGCACGAGGAGCCGATGGTCCCCCGCGGGAATCTGGAACCAGTAGTCGCCGTCCACGCGGTCGTCGTGATCGGTGATGGCCAGGAAGTCGTATTCGAGATCACGATAGCGGGTCATCACTTCGTCCACGGGCCGTCGCCCGTCGGAGAACGTGGTATGAGCGTGCAGATTACCCTTCAGGACGGGCATCAGGAGAGGTCAGGCGGGGACGGTCTCAGCGGGGAGCAGAGACCGGAGAGGCGCCAGGCTTGCGAGGCGCGCCACCCCAGGTGATGGCGAATCCGAAGCTGAGGAAGCCCGGCTGCCGGGTATTGTCCACTCCCTCAAAGGTGACCACGCCGAACGGCGATGTCCACCCCGCGAGACCCATGCGCCCCGTCTCCGTCTCCTTGGTGAACGGGGCGATGAATGCGGGATCATACGGGAGGGTCGGAGCGCCGAAGGTGCTATAGAAATCTGCGTCGGGCGTGCGAGTGATCTCGTTGATCGGCACTTCGGGCTTGATGATCTCGAACTTCGGCGGCGGTGGCGCGGTCGACTCGATCTCGACGCCAGGCTGCTGCGGCGGCGGGGCGGCGGCAGGCGGGGGCGCCTGGGCCTCGGCCACACCCGCGACCGTGAGGATAAGCGCCAGCCCCATCCCGAACGCCACCTTGCGGGAAACCATGCCCTTAGTGTCCCAGATACCCCGGGCTCAGACAAGCGAAAGTGCGGACGGAATCGAGGGGCACGGAATGTATCACCAATGTCGGCCGGCGCTCCGCGTCACGCGATCCGGCAGAGAGCGGCTACGGCACTCAGGTCCGCGGCCTGTTTCAGCTCCAGGATTGTCTGCTCGAGCCTGCCCATGCGGTCAGGGGCAACGACGCGGGAGGCATTGTCCCGGAACTTGGCGATGACCTCGTCGCGGGCAATGGGCCGGTCGGGACCACCGCGCTGGCTCTCCTCGCGTGCCTCCAGGGCTCCGCCGTTACGCAGCCGCACTTTGACCCAGCCGGGGAAAGTCTCCGGATAGCGGGAAGCGGGATCGAGGCTGAACGTCACCAGATCCGCGAGGGCGAGCAGCTTGGGATCGCGGATGCTCTCTTCCGTAAAGGCGCCGATGCCCACCCGCGCATCACTCAGCGCCGCCGCCACGCAGAAGGGCAGGCTGAACTTGGCGTCGTAGGGTGTGCGTGGCCGCCGCTTCGCCTCCGCAGGCTCACAGACGATTGGCACCTCTCCCGCGGGTACGAGGCACTCGACCTCGGCCACCTGCTCGGCGTGGAGCCCCTCGCGCCTCAGACGAGCCACGGCGTCGAGGTAAGCGTGATTGAGGTGACAGCACGGATAGAGCTTGAACGAGGTCCGAACCATCTCCCAGTCGTCGCCGAGGCTCTCGAGCTGCTTCGCCACGTCCGGCACTTCACCGAGGGCGGCCCGATAGAAGCCCAGCCTGCCCTCGAGAGCGGTGGCGGGCCCGGTGAAGCCTCCCTGGGCCAGGACGGCAGCCTGCATTCCCGACTGGGCGGCCCAGCCGGGGTGCATGCGCTTCACCCACGATCCGTCCTCGAGGAACTCCATCACGCCCGAGGCCATGCTCGCCGCGATGCCGAGCGCCGCGGTCAGCCGGTCGGCGTTCAGACCGAGGCACTTGCCGGCCGCGAGCGCGGCCCCGAAGACGCCACAGACCGCCGTGGCATGCCAGCCTCGGGCGTGAAAGCGCCCGGGCGCCGCCATGCCGAGGCGAATCATGCCCTCGGACCCGGCGACGAAGGCCGTCAACGCCTCCCGGCCTGACAGCCGCTCGCTCTCGGCCAGGGCCAGGGCGGTGGGCGCCAGCACGGCCGAGACGTGGCACACCGAGTCGGCGTGCGTGTCGTCGAAGTCGAGACCATGGGCCAGGGCGCCGTTGACCAGTGCGGCCTGGGGCGGCGCGGCGGTTTGGGACGACCCCCAGATGGTGGAGTCGCCGGAACCGTGCCAGCGCGAGGCGAGCCCAAGCATGGCCGGTACGTGCTCCTCGCGGGATCCGGCGAGGGCGCAGCCGATGGTGTCGAGCACGCGGAGGGCCGCGTTGTCCATCACTGCGGGCGGCACGTCCCCCGCAGTGAGCCCTGCCGCCCACTCGGCCAGCCGGCGGGCGGCGGGCTTCACGGCTTCTTCCCTCGCGGCAGCGCTACGGTGGCCGTGCCCTTGGCCGTGACCTCGCGCCGCTGGTTCTCCGCGCTGAGCTCGATGTCCACCACCGCCTGCCCGCCCTCCTCGCGCTTGGCGGTGACGACCCCGCGGCACCACGTCACGTCGCCGATCAGGTTGTGGCGACGCACCTGGGCGGAGAGACGGCGGAGCTGGCCGTCGTTGCCCATCCAGTTGGTCGCCACGTGGCCGAGCCACGCTACGCGTTCCGGACCGTAATCGTAGGCTCCCGGCACGCCGACCGCCCGTGCGAAGGGCTCGTCCCAGTGCACGCGCTCCGGAGGCTCGGGCACGCCGAAGGCGTTGGGAATGCCGAGGGCGGGATGCCGCTCGAAGAGATCGAAGGCCAGACCGTGTGCACGCACGTAGAGGCTGCCCCAACCCTGCACGAAGGCGACCACCGAGGTGACGGTGAGCGGGCCCTTGCAGACGGTGGGCAGCGCCTCCCCCACCTTCACGTCCTCCCAGAGCCGCGGCTTGGCTCCGCGGATGTCTTCCTCGCGATAGGCGCGGCTGATCTCCTCGATCTCCGCGTCGGTGTAGTGATGCGCTTCCGTGGCCTTGTACTTGCCCCGCTCACGCGCGGTATCCCGCTCCGTGCGGAAGCACCACGAGTCGGCCTCGCACACGAGCTCGCCCCGCTGATTCGAGAACGTCGTCCGGTAGATCTGCTGGATGGCCCGACGGGCGAACGCCGAGGGCCTTTCCACGAGGTCCTTGAGCACGCTCTGCCCGACGATGCGGTCGCCTTCGCGGACGGCGCGGTGCCACCGGAAGTCAGTGCCGCCATACATGGCGTGAATGCCCGGGAGCCCGCCCACATAGCCCGAGACGATGCGGTCCATGGCGAAGAGGATGGTGGGCGGCGCCAGCCCTGCCTGCCCCCAGTGCGGGTTGCGGTCGCCGATGCCATGCGCCCAGTGCCGAATGGCATCCGCGGTGGCGACTTCGATGTACGGCTCCGGCCGGCGGACGGGCTGGCCGATCCTCGCGCGGAGGGCACGGAGGGCTTCGGGCGTGATCGTGGGGAAGCGGGTCGTCGTGGACATGGGGCCAATTGTGTCCACGCCCCGGTCGCGGGTCAAGACGGGGAGTGTTGTAGCATTTCGCCATGCGCGATCGACCCCGGGCCCAGTTCCTCCTCGCCCTCCTGGCGGTGGGACTCCTCTCCGCGTGCGCCTCCGGCTCGTCGAGCGACGACACCGTGCGCGAGCCGGGCTTTCGGGCCTCCTCCATCCGGCGCCCGGCCCTGCTCGTGCGCGTGGGCGTGGACGAGACCATGAGCGAACGGGAGCGCGCCCGCATCCCCGAGGACTACCAGGCAGCCATCGTCGAGGGCCTCGACCGCATGGGCATACTGCTCGTCGACGTCGCCGTCGTGCCGCCGAGCCGCAGCCGCGCGCTCCAGGGCATCGATCGGCCTCCTGCGCTCGCCCGGGCCCGGGAGGCGGGCGCGGAGCATCTGGTCATCGTGGACGCGCGCCTCTCCCGCGGAGATCTTCGCCATTGCCAGCAAGGCGGGCGGGCCCTCATCGGTCCCACCGTGTACTGGGACGCGGCCCTCGAGATCGATCGTGTATCGGACGGCAAGCGGCTCTACGTGGAGCCGTCGGCGGAGGATATGCGGGCCGTCGATGTGGAACTCGACTGCAAGACCGGAAAGCTCATCCGACGCCGCAACATGGACGAGCTGATCAACGATTCCGTGAGCCTCGTTCTGGCTCCCTTCAACTCCCGCTAAAGGATTCGGTGAAGCCTCGGGTTTTCGTGTATTGTCTTGGACATCCGCAGGGCCGTCCGCGGCCCGCAGCCACATCGATCAGCAGGACGGGGGGATGACGGCCGTGCCCAACTTCATGGATCCGTCCAGCGGGGTCTTCGGCGAGGAGGCCTTCCACCAGCTCCTCACGCGGGAAGCCTCCCGCGCCAC
>JBKOVG010000098.1:0-6064 GCA_046723845.1 Candidatus Methylomirabilota bacterium
TCGCCGGGCTGCGGCCCGCTGCGGTTGCGGGCAGCTTCTACCCCGCCGACGCCGCGAGGCTTGCGGCCGCCGTGGAGCGCCTCCTGCGCGGCGCCGGCGCGGTGCAGGCCGCACCTTCGCTGCAGGGCCTGATCGTCCCCCACGCGGGCTATCGCTACTCGGGGCCAATCGCCGCGTCGGGATATTCGTTGCTGAGAGCCGGTGCTGCCGCGATCGACCGGCTCGTGCTGATCGGTCCGGCCCACTTCGTGCCCCTGTGGGGCGCCGTGGTTCCCGCGGCCGACGGCTGGCTGACCCCGTTGGGCCTCGTCGGCATCGATGGCGATCTTGCCCGCCACGCCCGCGCCCTGGGCGCGCGCGTGGACGATGCGCCGCACGCGCCCGAGCACGCGCTCGAGGTCCAGTTGCCATTCCTCCAGATCGTGCTCGGCCGCAACGTTCCGATCCTGCCGGTCGCGGTGGGCGTCGCCGAGACGGAGTGGGTTGCCGATCTGCTCGGCGCGCTGCTGGGGTCCGGCGCCTTCCTCATCGTTAGCACCGACCTCAGCCACTATCACGCCGACGCGACGGCGAAGGCTCAGGACCGGCGCACGGCGGCTGCCATCACGGCGCGTGATCCCGACGCCATCGGCCGCGACGACGCCTGTGGGGTCTTCGCCCTACGCGGCGCTCTCGAGTGGGCGCGCCGCGCCGACCTTGCCGTCGGCCTGCTCGACCTCCGCACGTCCGCCGACACCGCCGGCGATCCGTCGCGGGTGGTCGGCTACGGCGCCTTCGCGCTCACGCGTGGTCCCGGAGCCAGGTGATGATGCGGGCGGGGACGGCGTCGCGATTGTCGCGGGTGAGCCGCCAGAGCGTCACGTCCGGGCGTCGCTTGACCTCGGCGATGAAGCCCCCGCCGCGCTCGCCGATGGTGGCCACGACGGGCCGGCCGGCGTCGAGCAGCGCACGCATGGCCGCGACGAACCCCGGCGACAGGCACTCCATCTTGCCGATCTCGTCGACGAGATAGACGTCGATGCCTCGATCCACGGCGAGCGAGGCCCGCGCCGTGATCTCGAGCACGCCGGTGTCTACGCCGTACTTGCCCACGCGGGGGGTGCCGCGGCGGTCGACGTGGGCCATGACCGCGCGGCGGCCGTTGAGCGTGACCAGCTCGAACCCCCGGCGCACGCCCCGGCTGCGCATCTCCTGGGTGAAGAACCCGCCGAGACGCGCGCCCGCGAGCCCGGACGCCACGGCGCGGATCAAAGTGGTCTTGCCAACCCCGGGCGGCCCGGTGATCAACAGCGCCACGGCGGAAGGGCGCCGTGTATGTGCGCGAGGCCGCCCAGGTCGAGACGTGGAGCTCCCGCGCCTTCGGCTTGATCCACTGGCACGCTTCGTCCTCGTTCAGATGTCCGGTCAGGAAGCCCCAGCGGCAGCGAGACGCGAAGCGCGCGTATGCCAGCCCAACCGCGGCGGGATTGCCGCACAGAACCGGTCCGCGTGGCCCTAGCGTCGGGCTTGCGGTCGCTCAGCCTCAGAGCCCGGCGGTCTCGGCCTCCGCCCTTCCAAGCCACAGCGGCATGCCCATCTCGCGGAACATGCTCGTCGCCGTTCCGAGGTGCTCCGCGGCGCTCTGCCGACTCCCGGTCCTGCGGGCAAGCGCCCCCAGGCCCAGAAAGCAGCGGGCCACGAGAGGTCGCATCCCGAGGCGCTCGGCGATCGCAAGAGCCTCGCCGTAGCGGCGCTCGGCCGAGTCGGAGATGAGTGGATCACGCCGGGCGGCGATCTCCCCGAGCAGATGAAGCGCATACGCCTCGTAGGCGGGCTCCTTCTGGACGCGCGCCAGCTCGAGGGCCCGGACGGCTCGGTCCATGGCGTCGTCCGCCTGGCCACCGAGCAGGTAGGCCTCGCCCCACCAGACGATCCAGACTGAGTTGCAGGGCAGGAACTTCATCCGGGCTGCGAGGTCCAGCGACTCCTCGAACAATGGAAAGGCCGGCTCGCTTCGACCGGATAGCGCGTACGCGTAGGCCAGCATGGACAGGGCGGCCGGGTTCCTGTAGTGGAGCAATCGGTACGTGCTGACGCCATCCTCGAGCAGCGGCACCGCCGCACGGACGTCGCCCTTGAGCAGATGCGTGAACCCCGCAGCCAGGCGGGCCGACGCGAGACTGGCGGGGTGCTGGGCGGCAGCACCGATCCGGACGGCCTCCGACGAGACGGGCACGGCCTCGTCGAAGCGGCCTTGCCAGGCGAGGCACCAGGCGAGGATGAGGCGCGAGCTGACCGCCGGCAACACGGGCAAGCCGAGACGCTCCTTGCCCCGGTCGCCGGCCAGGAGCGACAGGTTCTGCTCGCACAGCGCGACGGCCGGCGCATAGTCAGCCAGGTCGTGGTACGTCTGCGCGATGATCTGGTTCAGCACGATCTGAAGCGGGAGGTCCTCGCGCTCTGTGGCGATCGTGCGAGCGCGCCGCCCCAGCTCGATGGCCCGATGATAGTCCACCGTCGCCCAGCCATGTTGAGCCAGGTACGCGAGGACCCGACGGAGTCGCTCGTCGTCGCCCAGACGCTCGGCGATCGTCTCCGCCTCGCTGAGGACCTCGAAGATCCGTCCGTACTCGCCCATCGGGACCAGGGAGTTCCGCAGCGCGAGGCGGAGGTCGATCGCCGCCTCCGCCCGCTCGCGGCCCCCGGGGCGGTGCTCGAGCGCGGCCAGCGCCTGCTCGAGATGAGCGACGGCCTCCGGATGAGCAGAGCGGGCTGCCGCCTTGGTGGCCGCGGCGCGGAGATAGTGAAGCGCCTTCTCCCACTCCTCGCCGCGCATGAAGTGATAGCCGAGGACCTCGTACTGCTCGGCGAGCCGGTCGGCGAACAGCTCCTCGATGGCCAGCCCGATGAGCCGGTGCAGCTCCTTCCTGCGCTGGACGAGGAGCGAATTGTATGCCACGTCGTGAGTCAGGGCGTGCTTGAACATGTAGGCCAGCTCGGGAAACAGGCTCTTCTCGTAGATCAGTTCGATGGCCTTCAGCTCGCCGAGGAGCGCGTCGGTCCGTCCCTGGAGATCGGCGATCCGCTCGAGGAGCCGGCCGGTGAACTCGCGGCCGATGACGGACGCGAGTTGGAGCGTTCGCTTCGCGGCGTCCTCCAGTCGGTCGATCCGCGCCATGATCACGTCCTGGATCGTATCGGGCACCACGATCTCGTCGAGCGGCCGGGCGAGGACGTATCGGTCGTCCGCCCGTCGGAGGGCGCCGACCTCTTGGAGCGACTTGACCACCTCCTCGATGAAGAAGGGGTTGCCCTCCGCCTTGCGCGCAATAATGCCGTGGAGCTCCGCGGGCAGCGAGCGGACGGCGAGGACACCCTGCGCCATCTGGGCGCTGTCCTCGGGGGACAGCGCGTTGAGGGCCAGGCGCGTGTGGTAGCTCCGCTCCCCGAACGGATGTACGAAGCCCGGCCGGTAGGTGAGCACGAGCAGCACCCGGGCGGCGGCGACGCTGTCGGCGACCGAGACCAGGTAGTCCTGGGTCGCCCGGTCCATCCAGTGGAGGTCCTCGAAGATGCACACCTGGGGATGGACCTCGGCGGCGCGCATTGTGAGCCGGCGTACGGCATCGAAGATCTCGCCGCGGCGCTGCTGCGGGTCCATGCCCGCGAGCGACGGATCGCCGGGATCGACTGAGAGCAGATAGCGAAGGTAAGGAAGGATCGGCCGTAGGTCCTCACCGAGGACGAGGACCGCGCGCTCGATCTTCCGGATGAGGGCTGGCTCGGTGTCACCCTCCTCGACACGAAAGGTGCGCTTGATCAGGTCGATGAGCGGGTGGAAGGCGATCGAGCGCCCGAAAGACATGCAGTGGCCCTCGACCCATGTAGCCTCGCCACCGAGCCGTCGCCGGAACTCGAAGAGCAGCCGCGACTTGCCGATGCCAGGCTCTCCCGCGACGAAGACGATCTGGCCCCGGCCCGACCGCGCCCGCTCGAAGGCGTCGCGCAGGAGGCCGAGCTCCCGGTCGCGTCCGACGAAGGGCGTGAGCCCGCGCTCGGCTTCCACCTCGAGCCGCGTCCGCGCCTCGCGCCGCGCGATCAGTTCCCAGGCGGCGACGGACTCGGCCTTGCCCTTGAGCGTCACCTCGCCGAGAGGCCGCGTGTAGAAGTAGCCGTCGATCAGCCGGTGGGTGGCGGTCGAGATGACGACCCGTCCGGGCGCGGCGATCTGCTGGAGCCGGGCCGCCACGTTGGTCGTGTCGCCGACGGCGGTGTAGTCCATCCGGAGATCGCTGCCGATCGTGCCGACCACCACGAGCCCCGTATTGAGCCCTTGCCGGACCTGGAACACGATGCCGCGTCGGCGCTCCAGTTCCTCATGCAGCTCGTCGAGGCGCTGCCGGATGCCGAGCGCGGCGTGCGCCGCGCGCTGGGCGTGATCCTCGTGGGCGATCGGGGCGCCGAACAGCGCCATGATCCCGTCCCCGAGGAACTGGTTGACCGTACCCTCGTACCGGTGGACCTCTCCCAGCATCAGCTCGAACGCCCGGTTCATCATGCCATGGACGTCCTCAGGGTCGAGCCGCTCGGAGAGCGACGTGAAGCCCGAGACGTCGGCGAAGAGGACCGTCACCTGCTTGCGCTCGCCCTCGAGCGCGCTCCGGACGGTCAGGATCTTGTCGGCGAGGTGCCGGGGCGTGTAGGCGCGCGGCAACCCGAAGCGCGCCGCTTCTGCGGCCGTCTCCACCGGATGGGCGCACTCCGGGCAGAACTTTGCGCCGGCAGGCAGCGGGCTGCCGCACTTCAGGCACTGGAGGGCAAGGGGAGCCGCGCACTCGATGCAGAACTTGGCTCCGGGCGGGCTTTCCTTGCGACAGCGCGGGCAGGTCATCCCTGGCCTCCATGACCCCGTGAGCCGACGGGGTCGCGAGCATTCTGCGCTCGCAGCAACGGATCGGTCAAGGCAGCGATTGCCCTCACCCAGGTTCCGGGGAGACAAGGCATGCGACGGCGACGAGTGCCCTGCGCTGCTCGTGTCGGCGCCGCGGGTCAGGCGACCGCGCGGCTTCCGGCGACCTCCTTGACGATCTCACCCACGAAGCCCTTGGCGTCTCCGAAGAGCATCATGGTCTTGTCCAGGTAGAAGAGCTCGTTTTCGATGCCCGCGAAGCCCGGCGCCATGCTGCGCTTGATCACCATCACCGTGCGCGCCTTGTCCACGTCGAGGATCGGCATGCCGTAGATGGGGCTTCCCGTGTCGTGCCGGGCGGCGGGATTCACGACATCGTTGGCACCGATGACGAGCACCACGTCGGTCCGCGGGAACTCGGAGTTGATCTCGTCCATCTCCACGAGACGGTCGTAGGGAATGTCCGCCTCGGCGAGCAGCACGTTCATGTGTCCGGGCATCCGCCCCGCCACCGGGTGGATGGCGAACTTCACATCCACGCCCCGCTTGCTGAGGGCGTCGTAGAGCTCGCGCACCTTGTGCTGCGCCTGGGCCACGGCCATGCCGTAGCCCGGCACCACGATCACAGAAGACGAGGACCCGAGGATCTCGGCCGCCTCCTCGGGGCTCGCGCTCCGCACCGAGCGCTGCTCCACCTGGGCGGTCGAGACCTGGACCTGGCCGAAGCCGCCGAAGAGCACGTTGGTGAAGGATCGGTTCATGGCCCGGCACATGATGACCGAGAGAATGAAGCCCGAGGAGCCATCCAGTGCGCCGGCGATAATCAGGAGCTTGTTGTCCAGCACGAAGCCCATCATGGAGGCCGACAGCCCGGCGTAGGAGTTGAGCAGGGCGATCACCGTCGGCATGTCAGCGCCGCCGATGGGGATGATCAGGAGCACTCCGAAGATCAGCGCGAGCGCCGACATCACGGGGAAGAGCCACGTGCGGGTCGGGTCGAGGACGAGATAGACCCCGACGAGCACCGCGATTCCCAGGAGTGACAGGTTCACGATGTTCTGGCCGCGGTAGACCACGGGCCGGCTGGGCACCAGATCCTGGAGCTTTCCGAAGGCCATGAGGCTCCCGGTGAACGTCAGATAGCCGAGGATCACCTCGAGGCTCAGCACCGTCATG
>JBKOVG010000260.1:0-7562 GCA_046723845.1 Candidatus Methylomirabilota bacterium
TCTCCACACCCTGGATAGGAGGCTGGGGAGCATAGTCCTGGACCGAGAACGCGCGCTGCGCCTCGTCGTTCAGGCGCACGGAGCGACACCTCCACCTCCGAATAACTCTTTCATTTCGCTGGCGATTATAGCAGTCTTGGCCACGCTTGGATAGGACACCCGGCCCTTGTACCTTGATCCGACCGGGAATGGTGGTAGCATGAAGCCGCCGATTTCAAAGACACAATCGTGATTCAGGGAGCGAGCGCATGAAGACGTTGAAGGAAATGCTGGCGGAGGCCCGGCAGGTGATTCCAGAGCAGCCGCCGGCCGAGCTCAAGAAGCGGCTCGACGCGGGCGAGCCCGTGGTGGTCGTCGATGTTCGGGACCCCGACGAGTATCGCGACGGGTCCATCGAGGCCGCATCCAACATCAGCCGCGGCTTTCTCGAGTTCAGGATCGGCACCGTCGCCCCCGAGCCCTCCACCCCGGTGGTGCTCTATTGCCAGACGGGCCTGCGCTCGATGCTCGCGGCCAAGGCGCTCCACGACCTCGGCTACACGAACGTGATCAACCTCCAGGGCGGCTTCCAGCGCTGGGCGCAGTCGGGCCTCCCCGTGGTGAAGGACACGCCGCTCGCCGGCGATCAGATCCAGCGTTACAGCCGCCACTTCCTCCTCTCGCAGGTGGGCGAGAAGGGCCAGCGTAAGCTTCTCCGCTCCAAGGTGCTCCTGATCGGAGCGGGCGGCCTCGGCTCGCCGACCGCGCTCTACCTGGCCGCGGCGGGCGTGGGCACCCTCGGCCTCATGGACGGCGACGTGGTGGACGTGTCGAACCTCCAGCGCCAGGTCCTCCACACCACGGCGAGCGTGGGACGGCCCAAGGTGGACTCGGGCGCCGAGACCATCGAGGCCCTCAACCCCGACTGCAAGGTCATCAAGCTGCCCACGCGCATCGACGTCGACAACGTGATGGACATCATCAAGGACTACGACCTCGTCGTCGACGGCTCGGACAACTTCGACACGCGCTACCTCGTCAACGACGCCTGCTACCTCGCGGGGAAGACCAACGTCCACGGCTCGATCTTCCAATTCGAGGGCATGGCCTCGGTCTTCGCTCCGAACCAGGGCCCCTGCTATCGCTGCCTCTATCCCACGCCACCGCCTCCGGGCCTCGTGCCCTCCTGAAGCGAGGCCGGCGTCCTGGGCGTGCTCCCAGGCATCATCGGCGTCGTGCAGGCCACCGAGGCGGTGAAGCTGCTCCTGGGCATCGGGGAGCCGCTGATCGGCCGCCTCCTCACCTACGACGCCCTCGGCATGCGCTTCCGCGAGGTCAAGCTGCGGCGCGATCCAAAGTGTCCGCTGTGCGGCGACCATCCGACCATTCGCGATCTCTCGATTCATCGCGAGGGCGCGGCGGCGGCCTGCGCGGTCGACGGAGACGACCATCCTGATCAGGTCGCCGTATCCGCCGCCAAGGCCGGAGGCTAGCAAGCCCTTCCTCGCGTGGGCCACCGTGGCCGGGCGGGCTCTCGGCCTCGCGGTGATGGCGGTGCTCGGCTGGCAGATCCTCCAGCGCGATCTCGACTTTCACGCGGGTGGCAGCGCACTTCGCTTCATCCACGAGATCGATCTCGTCATCCACGAGGCCGGCCACGCCTTCGCGCTCATCCTGCCGCGCTTCTTCTCTGTCCTCGGCGGCTCCGCTCTCGAGGTGCTACTGCCCGCCGTGTGCGCGCTGATCTTCCTCCACCAGGGCCAGCTCGTCTCCTTCGCGGTGGCGCTCTTCTGGACGGGCGAGAGCATCACCGACGTCGCCATCTCCATGGCGGACGCCCGGACGCAGGCGCTGCCGCGGATCGGCGGCCATGCCGCCGTGCACGACTGGAACTATCTGCTCGGACAGCTCCATCTCCTCGCCTGGACGCAGTCCCTCGCGCGGCTGACGCTGGGGGTGGGCATCCTTCTCATCGTCGTGGCCCTGACCATCGCGGCCAACGAGACGCACCGGGCCTGGCAGCGCGCCGCCCGCGCATAGCTGCTCCTCGGGATCAGACGGCCACCACCGCCACCTGGTGGGCGGCGAGCCAGCCCGACACCTTGGCCCACGCCTGCGGCTCACGCCTCTGCCACGCGCGCACCGCCTCGGCAGGTACCACCACGTAGGGCATGCTGTCGCGCACCACCGCTTCCACGAAGCGCGCGAGATCGGTCTGGGACGGACGGAGCTCGGTCAACAGTTCCTCTGTCTGCATGGTCGATCCTCCTTTGGCCCCGAGAGTCTCTGCCAAGTGTTGCCCCCGTGTGGCGGGGCTGTGAAGAAGCGATAGCGGATTCCACCCGGCGTGCCCGCACGAATCTTTGCTACTCTGCAGGGGACATGACGACCAACCATTGCCAGAAGGGGATCATCCTCGCGGGCGGCTCCGGCACGCGGCTCTATCCCATCACGCGCGCCGTGAGCAAGCAGCTCCTGCCGATCTACGACAAGCCGATGGTCTACTATCCGCTTTCCGCGCTGATGCTCGCGGGCATCCGGGACATCCTGCTCATCTCCACTCCCGAGGACATCGGCGGCTTCGAACGGCTCCTCGGCGACGGCAGCCGCATCGGCATCTCCATTCGCTACGCGGTGCAGCCCAAGCCGGAGGGACTGGCCCAGGCCTTCATCATCGGACGCCAGTTCGTGGGCCGGGACCACGTCGCCCTCGTCCTCGGCGACAACCTCTTCTACGGGCAGGGCTTCCAGGGCATGCTCGCCCGCGCGGGCGGCCGCGAGCAGGGCGCCACCGTTTTCGCCTACGCCGTGAAGTCGCCCGAGCGCTACGGCGTGGTGGAGCTCGACGCGCAGGGCCGCGCCATCTCCCTCGAGGAGAAGCCCGCCAAGCCGCGCTCGCATCTCGCGGTGACCGGGCTCTACTTCTACGACAACCAGGTGGTCGACATCGCGGCCGGGCTCAAGCCCTCGGCGCGTGGCGAGCTCGAGATCACCGACGTGAATCGCGAGTACCTGAGCCGCGGCCAGCTCTACGTGGAATCGTTCTCGCGCGGCTTCGCATGGCTCGACACGGGTACCCACGAGTCGCTCCTGCAGGCCTCCACCTTCATCGAGACCATCGAGCTACGGCAGGGCCTCAAGGTCGCGTGCATCGAGGAGGTCGCCTACCACAAGGGCTTCATCACCGCGGATCACCTGGAGGCGCTCGCCCACAGCCTGCCCAACGCCTACGGCCAGTACCTCCTGGACCTCCTCAAGTGAGCGAGGAGGCGCTCCGGAAGCTCGCCCTCCAGGTGCGGAACTGGAGCAAGTGGGGACCGGACGATGAGCTGGGCACCCTGAACTACATCACGCCCGAGCGCATTGCGGCGGCGTGCCGGCTCGCCACCACCGGCAAGGTCTTCGCCCTCGGCATACCGCTCGAGCGCCACGGGCCACAGAGCGGAACGCGGGCGCGCTTCAATCCCATCCACACCATGTTCCGCGACGGCGGCGACGCGCCCAAGACCCCCGCCGAGGTGAAGGAGGCGGAGGGCTACGGCGGCTCGGACGACTGGATCGTCATGCCCCTCCAATGCGTCACGCAGTGGGACAGCCTCGCTCACATCTTCTACGAGGGGAAGATGTACAATGGCTACGACGCTGCCCTCGTCACGAGCAGCGGCGCGGCCAAGAACAGCATCGACAAGACCAAGAGCAAGCTCGTGGGCCGCAGCGTCCTGCTCGACGTGGCCCGCCACAAGGGTGTGAAGGCCCTCGAGCCAGGCTACGCCATCACCGTGGCCGATCTGGAGGCGACGGCAGCGGCCGCCCGGGTGGAGGTGCTGCCCGGGGACATCCTCCTCGTGCGCACCGGCCACATGTCACGTTATCTCGACACGAACGACTGGCGACACTACGACCTCGATGCCTCCCCCGGCATGTCGGTGCACACCGCGCCGTGGCTGCACGCCAAGCAGATCGCGGCCATCGGCTGCGACAACTATGCGGTGGAGGTGCGCCCGTCGGAGATTCCGGGCTTCCGGAATCCGTTCCACGTGGTGGCGATTCCGAACATGGGCCTCACCCTGGGCGAGATTTTCTTCCTCGAGGAACTGGCCGCCGACTGCGCGGCCGACGGTCGCTACGCCTTCCTGCTCGTGGCGCCGCCCTTGCCCGTCACCCGGGCGGTGGGCACGCCCATCAATCCCTACGCGCTGAAATAGCCGGCTCCGCTCCTAGCGCGGCGCCTCGTAGCACGACGCGACCACGCCGCCCAGGCAGACACACTCCATGGGCGAGCCGACCTCGTCGATGGCGGTGTCGATGCGGACCCGGCAGTCGTGGTGCATGCGGTGCGAGGCGAGGGCTCCGGCCGCGCTCGCGATGGCGAGCAGAGTGAGAACAACAACCACCCACAGATAGATCTTCATCGGCTCAGGAACACGAGCAAGCACGACGGCGGGCCCGACGCTTCCGGAGCCGCAACACCCGACTCCCGGAACGTCGGCACGCCGCCGTGCCGACCGCTCGTGCGCTCGCGCTCTGCGTTATCGCGGAGCCTGCACGTCCTGATGACCACGCGGGGACTGCACGTCCTCGTGTTCACGTGGGGCCTGGACATCCTGGTTCCCCCGCGGCGCCTGGACATCCTGGTTCTCGCGCGGCGCCTGCACGTCCTGGTTCTCACGCGGGGCCTGAACGTCCTGGTTCTCGCGGGCAGCTTGCACGGTCTGGTCGTCGATCACGGCGGCCAGGGCGGGAAGCTGCGATACTGCGATCACCACGCTGAACACTGCCGCTGCCACTTTCCTCATCACATTCTCCTTTCGGGGCCACTTCACACTTCGGGTCCCTTGCTTTCCTTTAGACGGCATTCGGAGCCCGGGGGTGCGCGAACCCGAAATTCTGCTTTGCTATCGCTGGGGTTCGCGCAATCCGCAATGAACGATCGAAGGCCTCGATACGTTGCAATTCGGTCACGATGCAGGCAGGAATCGTTCGACTATTGGAACGAATCCGCGATCGTAGGCGATCGCATCGGCGCTCGCCGCGGCGCCCCTTCGAGTCTGCCGCGTGAAATGGGTAGTGATGAATAGCGCCGCACGGGAGGCGCGTCTTGCACTGAAGCGGGAAGAGAAGATTGGCGCGCCCGGAGGGAATCGAACCCCCGACCCTCGGCTTAGAAGGCCGATGCTCTGTCCAACTGAGCTACGGGCGCGCGCCTGAGCTATCGCAGACTTACAGGAGGCCCCTTGCTGGCGGCCTCCCGTGATTGTGCGGCAATTGTGCGAGAGCGGTCTCATTCTACCTCGTTGGGCGGCGCGGCGGCGAGCCATGCGTCGAGGGTGGCCCCGGCCCGGCGCACGTCCTGCTCGGACACGATGCGATAGCGCCGGTAAATGGCGTCGGTCTTGTGGCCGCTCATCTTCATCGCCACGGCCTGGGGCACGCCCGCCTCGGACATGAAGCGGCAGGCCGAGCGCCGAAGATCATGAAACAAGAGCCCGGGCACGCCAGCCTTCTCGGTCGCCTTGGTCCACGCCTTCCGAAAGCCTTCGATCCGCTTCCCGTGCCGATGAAACACGAAGGGGCAGGTGTCCACCTTCGCGGCCTGTCGGCGCTCCATGAGGGAGAGAAGCTGGCCCGTGAGCCCGAGCACGCGAGGCTCTCCGGTCTTGGAGTTCTCTCGGGCGAGCCGCACGAGGCCGGTCGCCATATCCACGTGTGCCCACTCCAAGCTCAAGATCTCCTGCTTCCGCCACCCGCTCAGGCCCGCGAAGGTCGCCACGTCCCCGAGAGGCTCAGGCAAGGCACCAGCGATCTTCGCCAGCGTGTCGCGCTCGATGAAACCCTCGCGCACCCGCTCCCCAGACAGGAGGTCGATGTTCGGCACGGAGGCGACCCGCTCCTGCTTCAATCCGAGTCGGTAGGCGCGCCGAAGGATGGCAAGCTCTCGGTTCACCAAGGCCACGCTGGGCGGCGTCCCGCGCTTCGACTTCCCGGCGAGTCTCCGGGCCGTGTAGGCCGCCACGTCCGATCCCCGAAGGTCGACAGCGCGCCATGTCCCCAGCTCGCGCTTGAGCGTCTCGATCCGGCCGGTGAGTGTGGCCACCGCGCGCCGCTTGTTGTTCGTGTGGTCGGTGAGCACAGCGTCAAGAAGGTCAGACACCGAGCACTTCTCCTCCTTGGGGCCGATGAACCTGTGCGTGGCGATCTGGTCGAGCCGCTTCTTGAGGTGCCGCTCGGCCACCGACTGCTTCGGGCTCTTCGTGCTCTCGCGGATTTCGCGGCCGTTGTGCGAGTACCGCACCCACCACACGCCCCCGCGCAGGTAGATGCCGCCTTGCCCTCTGAGGCCCTTGGGCTTGGCCCGGGCCGGTGCGACAGCCATCGCCACGCCCGGCGTCATGCGCTCTAGAATCTCGTCAAGGATCGCGCTGCCGTCTTGCGGGCTCATGCGTGGGCCTCCATGGCCGCCGCGTGCGTCCGGTGCAACATCTTCTCCGGCGAGGCCGTGGCGGGCTTCCCAGGGTTTGCCGCCGAGGGCTGCAGCGACCATCTTCTTCAGGTCCTTGAGCTTGAGCGCGTTCCACGCGTGGGGGAGCAAGACGTACTAGCAGCAGGTGCGGCTCGACGCACTCCCGGCAACCAGCGCGCGGGAGTTGCTGGATGATTTGCTCGGGAGCGACCCGGACCTCGCGCAGCTCCAGCGCATGCTGATCGAGCGCACGCAGGGCAATCCCTTCTTCCTGGAAGAGAGCGTGCGGGCATTCGTCGAGACGGGAGCGCTCACGGGGGAACGAGGCGCCTATCGATTCGCGGGCCCGATCCCGACCCTCGAGCTTCCGGCCACCGCACAAGCGATCGTGGCGGCACGCATCGACCGCCTGGCGTCGGGAGACAAGCGTCTGCTGCAGGCGGCGGCGGTGGTCGGCAGGGAGCTGCCGCTCGCGTTGTTGCAGGCGATCGGCGAGGAGCCGGAGGAGAGCGTTCGTCACTCGCTGGCGCGACTGCAAGCGGCGGAGTTCGTGTACGAAGCCCAGCTATTTCCTGATATCGAATACACCTTCAAGCACGCGGTGACGCATGAGGTGACGTACGGCGGGCTTCTCCAGGAGCGTCGAAAGGTGCTTCACGCGCGGATCCTCGAGGCCATGGAGCAGCTCTATGAAGAGCGCCTCGGCGAACACGTGGAACGCCTGGCCCATCACGCGCTCCGGGGCGAAGTGCGGAAGAAGGCGGCACATTATCTCCGGCAGGCAGGCATCAAGGCGGCCGCGCGGTCGGCACCGCACGACGCTCGCGGCTACTTCGAGCAGGCACTTGATGTGCTCGCGGCGCTGCCGGAGAGCCGGTCCACCCTGGAGCAGGCCTTCGAGGTTTGCCTCGAGCTGCGTGCCGCGTTGACTCAGCTCGGTGAAGCGCGGCTGGCTCTGCAGCCATTACGAGAAGCCGAGGTTCTCGCGGAGCGCCTGGGGGACGATCTGCGGCGAAGCCGGGTGTGCGGGATCCTGGCGAACGGGCTCACGATCCTCGGCGACGTGGAGGAAGCCGTGACCTCCGCTGCGCAAGCGTGGACGATTGCCCGCGCTCTTGGAGAC
>JBKOVG010000004.1:0-17038 GCA_046723845.1 Candidatus Methylomirabilota bacterium
GCCTCGGTGTGCTCGCCGGAGTACGGCGCAGCCGCGCGCACGCTGCCCGGCGTTCCCGACAGCTTGATGGGAATGCCGAACTCCCTGATGGTCCCGAGGGTGGGGTGCTTGACCTCCACCACCATGTCGCGGGCCTGCACCTGCGGGTCGGCGACCATCTCCTCCGGCTCGTACACCTTGCCCACGCACACGTCGGCCTTGACGAGGATCTCGTACCACTCGTCACGGTTCTTGGTGCGGATGAGGGCCTCGATCTCGTTGCGGGCCTTGACCTCCTCGGCGTTGGCCGCCCGCACGAACTGGTCCGACTGGCGGGCGAAGCGCACGAACTCCAGCCGGCCGATGGCCTTGCAGAAGTTCTCCCAGAGCCAGGGCTCGGTGCACCCGATGGTGAGGAGCTTTCGGTCCTTGGTCTCGTAGATCGCGTAGTAGGGATAGGAGCCGCCCAGGAACCCTTCCCCCCGCTTGGGGGCGAGCCCGTCGCTGAAGAAGAAGCGCATGTTGGGAGTGGCGGCGAGGAGCGCGATGGAAGTGTCGAGATAGGACACGTCCACCAGCTGCCCCTTGCCCGTCCGCTCGCGCGCGAAGAGGGCGAACATGATGCCGAGGGCGCCGTGCATGCTCGCCCCCGCGTAGTCCGCCACCAGGTTCAGGGGAATGACGGGCTTGCGGTCCGGCTCGCCGATCAGATTGAGCACGCCGGCCAGGGAGAGATAGTTCATGTCGTGGGCGGGATAGTCGCGGTAGGGCCCGTTCTGGCCGAAGCCGGAGAGCGAGCAGTAGACGAGCCGCGGATTGTCCTGGCGGAGCGTCTCGTAGTCGGCGCCGAGGCGTTTCATCACCCCGGGGCGGAATCCCTCGACGATCACGTCGGCGTCCTTCGCGAGCTTCCGGAAGAGGGCCTGCCCCTCGGCCGCCTTCATGTTTAGAGCGATGGACCGCTTGTTTCGGTTCACGTAGGAGAAGGCGGCGCGCCGCTGGCTGTCGCCGTCCTCCTCCGCGGGCGTGTCGATCTTGAGGACCTCCGCGCCCATGTCCGCGAGCATCATCCCGGGCATCTCCGCCGGGGGAACGCGGGCCAGCTCCAGAACCTTGATGCCGTCGAGGACTCCCATTCCGCTCTCCTCCTGGATGCCCCCTCACCCTGCCCTCTCCCCCACCGGGGGAGAGGGCAGGGTGAGGGGTGGTTAGCGATACGCGTCCGGAGCCTGGATGGCCGAGGCCCAGAAGACCGGATCGTGGCTGGGGAAGACGCGCCCGCCCATGAGGCGGGCGATGGTTTTCAGGCGCTTGATGGAGTGCATGGCCCGGGTGGGATCCCACACCACGCCGGGAGGGATCTCCTTGTCGATGGACTCCTGCCAGTAGCAGCAATCGCCGGCCAGGATCACCGGGCCGGACTCCGGCAGCTCCACGAGGAGCGACTGATGGCCGGGAGTGTGGCCGTCGCTCCGGAGCACCGTCACCCCGGGCACGATCTCCGCGTCGCCGTCGAGGAGGCGCCAGCGCTGCTCGGGCAGGTCGAAGTTCTTTTTGTAGTAGTAGGTCGCGAAGAAGCCCGCGGGATAGTGCGCGTAGGCATACTCGTCCTGCTGCACGGCGATCTCCGAGCCCGGGAAGAGGAAGGCCCCGCCCGCGTGATCGTAGTGGAGGTGCGAGAGGACGACCACGTCCACGTCGCCCGGCTCGAGGCCGATCCCGTCGAGCCGGCGCACGAGGAGGTCCGCCTCGCTGAACCTGGCGAGGGGATCGTTGCGCAGGAGGCCGGGCACCGCGCGCGGGGAGAGGCCCGTGTCGAAGAGGATGGTGGTGTCGCCGGTGCGTACCAGGTAGCAGGAGACGGGGATCTGAACCTTCTCCGCCGAGCGCTCGCCGAAGAAGAGACCAGACTTCTCGAAACCCATGAAGCCGTTCTGGAGCGCGTACAGCCCCTTGACGGCCATCTAGGCGGTGGCTTTGCGGGAGGCGCGCACCCGGGTGCGGCGGGGCGGCGAGAGCTGCTGCGGGTCGTAGACCCAGATCTTGTGGGCGGCCGCGAAGCCCATGGTGACGCTCTTCTCGTTCAGGAGCACGCTGATGGTGCCGGCATAGGGCGCCACCTCGGTGACGGTGAGCTTGGCCCCTGGCCGCACCCCGCTCTCCCAGAGGAAATGCAGGAGCTGGCGATCCGCCTCGGCTTCCTCGGTGATGCGCTCGACCACCAAGGCCTGCCCCTTCGTGGCCTGGGAAAGGGGTATGGGGTTGTGGGCCTCGGGTTGGGGCATGCCGGGAATGGGATTGCCGTGGGGGCAGGTCGACGGCATGCCCAGCAGCTCGGCCAGCCGCTCCTCCACCACGGGCGACAGGGCGTGCTCGAGCCGGTGCGCCTCGTCGTGGGCGCGCGACCAGTCGAGGCCGAGGACGTCAGTGAGCCAGCGCTCGAGGAGGCGATGGCGGCGCGCCATGGTCTTGGCGATGTCGAGGCCCTTGGTGGTGAGGCGGATCTCCTTCTTGTCCGCCACCTTGACGTAGCCCTCGCGCTGCATGCGACGGAGCGCCTCGGTGATGGAGGGAGCGGAGACGTGCATGTGACGGGCGAGCCGCGCGCCGATGACCGGCTGATTGCTGCCCGCGAGATCGTAGATGGCGCCGAGATAATCCTGGATGGCGGGGGTCGTTTCCATGCGCAGAGGATACCCCTGGGCCTCCCGCGCGGGCAAGTCCGTGCTATCCTTCCCGCGCCGGCGACGGGCTTCCCCGCCGCGCGCCACCCGAGGAGGTAACGATGGACTTCGCCCTCACCGAGCAGCAAGAGCTGATCCGCAAGGAAGTGGCCGCCCTCGCGCGGAGCTTCTCCCTCGACTACTGGCTCGAGAAGGATCGCAAGCACGAGTATCCCCACGAGTTCGTGAAGGCGTTCGCGGAGGGCGGCTGGGTCGGCCTGATGATTCCCGAGGCCTACGGTGGCGCCGGGCTTGGCGTCACCGAGGCCGCCATCATGCTCCACGAGATCTGCGCCTCGGGGGCGGGGACCTCGGGCGCCTCGCCCATCCACTTCTACTGCTTCCCTCCCGAGCCCGTGGTCCGCTACGGCACGGACGAGATGAAGCAGCGTGAGCTGCCGCGCATCGTGTCGGGGGCGACCATCATGGCCTTCGGCGTCACCGAGCCCAACGCCGGCACCGACACCTCGCGCATCCAGACACGCGCCGTCCGCCACGGCGATCGCTGGATCGTCAACGGCCGCAAGGTGTGGACGACGAACGCCCAGCACGCCAACCGCATCCTCCTCCTCGCGCGCACGAGCGACCGCGATCCCGCCAAGCCCCTCAAGGGCATGACGCTGTTCTTCACGGAGTTCGACCGATCGGCCATCAGCGTGCGGGAGATCGAGAAGCTGGGCCGGGCCGCCGTCGACTCCAACGAGATCACCATCGAGAACCTGGAGATCCCCGAGACCAACGTGGTTGGCACGGTGGGTGACGGCTTCTATCACCTCATCGACTCGCTCAACCCGGAGCGCATCGTGGTGGGCATCGAGGCGGTGGGCATCGGGCGCGCCGCCCTCGAGCGGGCGACCCAGTACGCCAAGGAGCGCGTGGTCTTCGATCGTCCCATCGGCAAGAACCAGGCGATCGCCCATCCGCTCGCCCTCGCCCTCGCCCAGCTCGATGCGGCGGAGCTCATGTGCCTGAAGGCGGCGTGGCTCTTCGACACGGGGCGTCCCTGCGGCCGCGAGGCCAACGCGGCCAAGCTCCTCGCTGCGGAGGCGGGCTTCCAGGCCTGCGACGCCGCGCTCCAGACCTTCGGCGGCTTCGGCTACGCCAAGGAGTTCTACGTGGAGCGTCTATGGCGCGAGATCCGACTCTATAAGATCGCCCCCATCTCGCAGCAGATGGCGCTGAACTACCTCAGCGAGCACGTGCTGGGGCTGCCCCGCTCCTATTGATGGCGCTCACCCTCAACACCCTCGATCAGGCCTTCGAGACGCCCGACGCTGCCATCGTGGCCAAGACGCTGGCGGAGCTCGATGGGCTCCGCAATCTCGTGGCCACCCTTGCCCACGACGAGGCGACCTATCTCCAGGCGAGCGGCAGCGCCGCCTCCGGCCTCACCCTCATGTATCAGGACGGCTCCGTCACCCACCGCTATCGCAGCGTTGACAAGCTGCCGCTCGGGCGGGTGACCGACGCCTTCCAGCAGTATCTCCGCGGCGAGTCCGCGTGGCGCGAGACTTTCCGCTGGGTGGAGGACGCGGAGCGCGTCGAGGTCGTGAAGTGGTACGACTCGTGGTGGGCCTACATCGCGGCCTTCCTGCTGGTGATCGCCCTGTTCGTCTACTGGCGAGGCTGGTACTAGCTCGGGACCTTCCGAGGACCCGCGCGCTATCGGCGCGGGCTGATCTGGAGCAGGGCGGGCGCCTGGGTCTCGATCTGGATGGTGGTGTGATCGATGCCGAAGCGCGCGTGGAGGATCACGTGCAGCTCGTCCAGGACCTGGGCAGGCGGGGTGCCCCGCTCTACCTCCACGTGGGCGCTCATGGCCTCGCGCCCCGAGGTGAGGGTCCACACGTGGAGATCGTGCACGCGCTTCACCCCCGCCGCCCCGTGCAGCGCCTGCTCGATCTCGACGAGATCGAGATGGGGCGGCACGCCCTCCAGGAGCACGTTGACGGCCTGCTTGAGCAGTGAGTAGGTGCGAGGCAGGATCAGGAGGCCGATGGCGGCGCTGGCCAGGGCATCGGCCGCCATCCAGCCGGTGACGAGGATCACCACGGCGGCCGCGATTACCGCGCCCGAGCTGAGGGCGTCGCCCAGCACCTCGAGATACGCGCCCCGCACGTTCAGGCTCTCGCCCGCGCCCTTGTGCAGGAGCATGGCGGCGAGCAGGTTCACGCCGAGGGCGGCCACCGCCACCACCAGGACGGGCCCCGCCGTCACCTCGTGATGGATGCCGAGCCGGCGCCACGCCTCGACCAGGATCACGATGGCGAGCACGCACAGGACCACGCCGTTGACGAGGGCGGCGAGGATCTCCACGCGGTAGTAGCCGTACGTCTTCTCCGAGGTGGCGGGCCGCTCCGCGAACCACACGGCGAGGAGGGAGAGGCCCACCGCCGCGGTGTCCACGAAGAGATGGGCGGCGTCGGCGAGGAGGGCGAGCGAGTTGGTCCACCACCCCACCACGACCTGCACGAGCATGAACGACGCGCTGAGCCCCAGAACGGCCCAGAGCCGATCCTTGTGGCCCGAGGAGTGGGTGTGGCGGTGCGCCACGGCGCTCAGCGCTGAGCGGGCACCACGAGACGCGCCTGGCCCTGCTTGATGCCCTGGCTCTCGTAGAAGCCCGCCCGCGCCTCGAGGGCGAAGCGGAACTCGCCCATGGGGCCGTAGCGCGCGGTGGGGCTCGGGTCCATCTTGAGGATGGCAAAGATGTTCCCGTCGCCCTTGATGAAGGCGATGTCGAGGGCGGCGGGGACGTTGTTCATGTGGAACTGGCTGTAGATCTCGCGGCCGAAGTCGAAGAGGATCAGCGTCTTCTGGATCTCCTGCGGCGTCGCGCACTGGAAGCCCGCCGCCGCCTGCTCCGACGTCTCCGCCACCTTGACGCGGATGGCCATGCTCTTGGCGCCCGTCTGCACCGTCACCATGCGCACGGGCATGGCCGCGAAGGCCTCGCGCCAGCGTTTGCACTCCCCCTCCTGGGCCGAGGCGCTGCTGGAGACGGCGAGGGCGAGGAGGGCGAGGGCGGCGAGCCGCGCGCGCGGGCTGCCCGGAGGTCGGCGCAGCCCGGCCGAAACCGCGAAGAGCAGGAGTGCGGTCAGCACCACGGCGCCCCCCGCGGCCAGTCGCAGATAGTACGCGGCGGTGAGGCCAATGAGGACGGCAGCCAGCGCGGTGACGATGGCCACGGTGGTGGCACGGCGGAAGCTCCGGCCGAGGCTGAAGCCGGTCAAGGTCGGTATGACGATCATGGCGCTCACCAAGAGCACGCCGACCATGCGCATGGCCACCACGGTGGTGAGCGCAGTCAGCAGCGTCAGCATGAGGTTGAGGGCGGTGACGGGTACGCCGCTGGTCCGCGCCAGGTCTTCGTGGAGCGTGATGACGAAGAGGCGGCGATAGGAGAGGAGGATGGTCACCACCACCACGGCGCCCAAGGCGGAGATGAGCCACACGTCCGAGGGGCTGACGGTGAGGATGCTACCGAAGAGGATGGCGAAGAGATCGGCGTTGAAGCCGCGGGCGAGGCTGATCAGCACCACGGCGAGGGCGAAGCCGCCGGAGAGGAACACGGCCAGCGCCGCGTCACCCTGGAGCCGGCCACGGGAGCGGAGCCGTTCCATGCCGAGGGCCCCCACCAGCGTGACGACGAGGGCGCCCAGGATCGGCGAGGAGCCGAGGAGCAAACCCACCGCCACGCCGGCCAGGGCCACGTGGGCCAGGGTGTCGGCGATGAGGGAGAGCCGTCGCGGCACGAGGAACACGCCGATCAGCGGGCAGACCACCGCCATCACCGCCCCGGCGGCGAAGGCCCGCTGCATGAAGCCGAATTGCAGGAACTCCGGCATAACTAGTGATCGTGGCTCACGATTCTGACGGCTGGCCCATAGAGGGCCGTGAGGGCCGCGTCGCTCAGGAAATCGCCCGGCCGGCCGTGGAAGATGAGCCGCCGGTTGAGGCAGGCGAGCTTGGTCACTTCCTTGGCGACGACGCCGATATCATGGCTCACGAGGATCAGCGTCACCTCTCGCTCCCGGTTCAGGTGATGGAGCATCGCGTAGAACGAGGTCTGGGCCTCGGGGTCGACCCCGCCCGTGGGCTCGTCCAGGATGATCAGCTCCGGGTCCGAGACGAGGGCGCGGGCGATCAGGACCCGCTGCTGCTGGCCAGCGGAGAGTGCGCCGATGCGGGTTCGCCCGTGCGCCTCCATGCCCACTCGCGCGAGCGCGTCCTTCACATGCACCCGCTCGCTCCTGCCGATGCGCTGGAAGACCCCGAGGCTCGCCACCAGCCCCGTGGCCACGACCTCGCTCACCGTTACGGGCAGGGAGGGATCGAGGGCGGCCCGCTGCGGCACGTAGCCGAGCCGGCGCCACTCCCTGAAGGTGGCGGGCGGCTGGCCGAAGAGCCGCACCGATCCGGCCTGCGGCTCGAGCAGCCCGAGCATGACGCGGAGGAGAGTGGTCTTGCCCGATCCGTTGGGTCCGATGATGCCGAGGAAGTCGCCCGGCTCCACGGTGAGGTTGATGCCGTCCAGCACGCGCACCTCGCCGTAGGCGACGCCCACGCCGTCGAGCTCGACGAAGGGGCGCATCAGACGGCGCTCCGGCGGGCGTCCCACCAGGCGCCGAAAGCCGCGCACGAGGAGCCCAGGAGCAGACCGCCGAGCACGTCGGATGGCCAGTGGGCGTGGAGCACGAGGCGGGCCAGCCCCACCAGCACCACCATGACGAGCACCACGGCGGTCAGCGCGGTGCGCGTGGCGCGGTTCCACTGTTCCTTGATGGCGAAGTAGATGGCGATCACGGCGAAGGACGCCGCGCCGGTCATGTGCCCGCTGGGGAACCCCATGGCCCTGCCGCGCGGCCGCGGCCGCCCCACCAGGTGCTTCGCGGTCTGCTCGATGATGGGCGCGGCGAGGAGCACGAGCGCGATCAGCCACCAGCGCTTCCTCGCCTCCGGCGAGATGGCGAAGAGGACCAGGGCGGCGGGGACGAGGCCCTTCCACGAGCCGAAGATGTTGACCCAGGAGAAGAAGGTGACGATGTCCGGGGTGCGCCGGGCCATCACGCCGTCGTACAGCGTCGTGTCGCCGGGCAGGAGTCCGACGGCGAACACCACCACGGCGAGCGCCACGAAGAGGGCGGCGCCTCCCAGCGAGAGGCCGCGCCAGCGATGGGCATGCGCGCGCATGACGTCCAGATTGTATACGAACGGCCGGCGCCGCCGGCCACGCCCCTACCTGCAGCCGAGGCCATCGCGCAGGCTCTCGAGGTTCTTGCCCATGAGCTCGACATAGCCCACGCCGTCGGCGGCCTCCTGCCTGGTGATGCCCTCGACGGGATTGAGGGTGAGAAGGCGCACGCCCACCTCGCGGGCCAGCGTCTCGGCGAGCCGCGGGCTCACCAGGGGCTCGAGGAAGATGGCGGTGACCTTTCGCTCTCTCGCCGTGCGGACGATGGCGGCGAGGGCAGCCGGGCTCGGCTCCGCCTGGGGGGCGAGGCCCGTCACCGCGATTTGCGTGAGCCGGTAGCGGCGCGTGAGATAGCCGAAGGCGGCGTGCGAGACCACGACGTCGCGCCGCGCACAGTCGCGGAGCCCCGCGTCGAATCGCGCGTCGAGGGCGGCGAGCTTCTCGCCGTAGGCCGAGGCATTGGCGGCGTATGCGCCCTTGCCGGACGGGTCGCTACGCTCGAGGGCATCGCGGATCGCCTCGACCTCCCGCCGGGCGAGCAGGGGGTCGAGCCAGACGTGTGGATCCATGCCTTCTCCGCCGGCTCGCGCCACGGTGAGCCCGGCGCTCGCCGCGACGACCACCGTCGAGGAGCCCGCGCCCTCCGAGAGGAGCTTGTCCACCCACGGCTCGAAGCCGGCGCCGTTGTACACGAAGACACGCGCGCGCCGCACCTGGGCCACGTCCTGCGGGTTGGGCTCCCAGTCGTGTCCGTGGACGCCGGGCGGCACCAGCGAGATGACCTGGGCGCGATCCGCGGCGACGTGGCGCGCGAACTCGTACATCGGGTAGAAGCTCGCCACCACGAGCGGCTTGCCCGCAGGGGTGGGAGCCTGCTGACAGCCGGACAGGTTCAGGGCGGCGAGCAGGGACAGGACAGGCGCGGCCCGATTCACGCGAGGCGCCTCCCGCCCGAGGTGCGGGCGAGCGCGGCCAGGATGAGCAGGATGAGCCCGAAGGCGCACACGACGGTGGCGCCGGTCGGCGTGTCGAAGGAGATGGACGCGACCATGGCGATCACGCTCACCAGGGTGCCGAAGCTCCAGGCGATAGCGAGCCGCCGCGGGATGGGACCGCCCAGGAGATTCGCGGCCAGGGTGGGCACGATCAGGTAGGAGAAGACGAGGAGCACGCCCGCGATGCGTACCGAGCTCGTCACCACCACGCCGAACGAGGCGTAGAAGAGAAAATCCCAGAGGCGCACGTGCCACCCCTCGCGGTAGGCGCGATCGGGGTCGGTCGAGATTAGGAGGAACGGACGCCGGCAGACCCAGTGGAAGATGCCGATGGCGGCGTAGAGGGCCGCCACCTTCAGGACCTCCGCCCCGCGCACGGCGAGGATGCTCCCGACGAGCATGTTCCGGAGATGCTCGGCCCCGTGCGCCGTGCGATCGGCGACGAGGACGGCCGCGGCGGAGGAGACCGCGTACACCACGCCGATGATCGCCTCTTGGGAGACTTTCCGCTCGCGGCTACGGGTGAGGGCGAGCACGGCCGCGCCGAGGACGGTGAAGGTGAGCCCGAAGGCGTAGGAGCCCCACGACTCGAGATCGTACCCCCACAGGAAGGCCGCCGTCGCCCCCAGCGAGGCGATCTGGGCGAGCGCGATGTCCACGAACACCACCTCGCGCGCGATGACGTGGAGGCCCAGATAGGCGTGGATGCCCGTCAGCACCAGGCACATCAGGAACGGCGCCCACATGAGGGAGAGCAGGTCGTTGGTCATGGGCTACTTGAGGGCCTGGGCGAGCGTCTTCACGTTGAAGTCGATCGTGGCCACGTAGGTGTCGGTGCCCTTCATGGCGCCCACGGCGGAGGCGAGCACGGCGACTTGGGCGCCCGCGTCCTGTCCCACGCGCTCGATGAGCTTGAGATCGCTCCACGGCTCCGCGACGATGACCTTGGCCCGGTCCTCCTTCATCAGGCCGATGAGCTTGACGAGATGGTTGGCGGTGGGAGGAATGCCCGGCCGCTCCTCGATGGTGCCCACCTGCACGAGGCCGAATCGCGTGAGGAAGTAGATCCACTGGGCGTGTCCGACCACCACCGCCGCGCCCTTGGAGGGCTCGAGCGTCTTGCTCCAGCGGCCCATGGCCTCCTCGAGGCTCCCGAGGAACTGCTGGCGGTTGCGCTCGAAGGCGGCGCGATGCTGAGGGGCGAGGCGCGCGAGACCTTCCAGGATGTTCTGGGTCACGGCGGGGGCCATGCCGGGATCGAGGGTGTAGTGTGGATTGCCCTGAGGATGGATGTCGCCCATGGAGCGGTCGACTCGCGTCTTGGGCACCTCGAGAACGCCGAGCCCGCGCGAGGCGTCGATGCGTCCCGGGGCCCCGGGGATGACGTTGGCGTTGTTCGCGCCCTGGGCGACCACGTCCGCCCAGCCGTCGAGCTCGAGCCCGTTCACGATCAGGGCGTCGGCCCGGCGCACCTTGATCATGAGGCTCGGCCGCACCTCCAGATCGTGGGCGTTCTGGTTCGCCCTCGCCATGGCGTCGACCTCGGCGAGGTCGCGCGTGACGGCCTCGGTGAGCGCCTTGAGGTCGGTGGTGCTGGTGACGACGCGGAGCCTCTCGGCGCGGGCAGGGGAGGCGGCGGCCGTCCACGCCGCGGTGAGGGCCAGGATCAGGATCACGAGTCGTCGCATGGTCGTCGGTCCTTTCGCCATCAGAACGGGTGCGCGGGATGCGCGCCCATGATGAAGGTCGCCTGGAGGAAGTACTCGCTCACCTGCTTGGCGCTGCCGCCGTTGTCCTGGAATTCGAGGTAGCTGCAGCACTGGCTCCGGGTCGTCTGCTTGTAGCCGAGCCGGAAGCGCAGGAACTCCGAGGGATAGTACGTGAGGAACGGCTGCACCGCCCATTCCGTGCCCGGGGCGGCGGGATATTGCGTCCGGTCGTAGCGGAAGCCCAGGAGCCACTTCGACAGCTCGCCGTGCGCGAATGGTTGGACGCCGCCGTAGACGTAGAACCCCTGGCTGTCGCGCTGGCGCGTCTGGTCGATGCCGGCCAGGTTCGCCGCCACCACGTCGCGGAAGGACAGCAGGTACTCACCGAGCACGCTCACCGCGGCGTGCTGCCAGCCGGGCGGCGTGTACTTGTACTTGGCGTCGAAGCCCACGATGGTGCTGCTCCGCTGTTGCTGGGTCTGGCCGGAGGCGACGGAGGCACCGACCTGGATCGCGCCCCAGTCCTCGAGATCGAAGAACGTGCGCACCCGTCCCGTGGCGAGAGGATCCGAGATCTGCCCGCGCCCGAAGGCCACGTCGTTCACGCCGTTGAACACCCCGCCCAGCACTTCCAGGTAGAAGGGCAGGGGCGGGACCCAGGTCGCCTCGAATCCCGATTCCACGAGCCCCTCGGTGCCGAAGAACTGCTGGAGCACGTTCGGATTGTCGATGAACGGCCAGTCGTGGGCGTGGATGGGATTGAGATAGCCGAAGCGGTTGCGCATGAGACCCATCTTGAGCTGGGTGCCGTAGGGGAGGGCCATCAGGGTCAGGTTGGCCTCGGCGAGATCGACGTTGAGGCCACCGCTGCGGGAATCCTGCTCGGCCTCCAGACGCACCTCGGCCCGCGCGTAGGGATCGATCTGTCCGAAGAAGGAGACCTCCACCTCGCGCGGGAAGAAGAGGTTCTCCAGGCCGGGGAAGCTGCCGCCCTGGTTCTTCTGCACGTTGTGCTGGGTCAGGTTGCCCACGAAGTCGCCGGTGACGCCCATGTCGAAGAGGAGCTGGCCGGGGCCGCGCCGCTCGTAGAGCGCGAAGGGCTCGCGGGGCTTGATCAGGTCGAGGGGCGACGGCTCGCTGCCCGGCGGGCGCTGCTGCGTCACCGTCTCGGTCGTGGGCGGAGCGGCGGGGGCGGGCGTCACGGGAGCCGGCGTCACGGGAGCGGGCGGCGCGGCCGCCGACGGCTCGGGACGCTTCTCCATGCGCTCCAGGCGCTCGGACATGGAGTCGAGCGCCTTCTTGTACTGCTCCTGCATCGCTTCGAACTGCTTCCGCATCTGCTCCATCTCGCGGCGGAGCGCATCGGCGTCCTGGGCGTAGACCGGAGGGATGCCCACGAGCAGAGCCAGGGCCAGCATCAGAGCGAGCGCGATGATGTCGCGCATGAGAACCTCCCACGTTGGGGCCACGGACCGTGAGCCCGTGAGCACGGAGTGACCCGCGCACGGGCGACGCCTCAGAAAGTGGAAGCGACGAGGCTAGACGAGCGGGGGAGCGCGGGAATCAGCGAGGCTGGCCGGAGGGCTGAGCGCCCATCCGAGTGCGGCCACGGCGATGTGCAGGCTGCCGAGCGAGGGCAAGAGGACGGCGGAGGACGGAGGCGCCCAGCCGTCGGCATGGACGGCGCCGAGCTGGGCGAGCGGACACTCAGCGTTGTAGAGGCCGAGCCGGCCATTCTCGTGGGAGTGAGCCGGTTGCATCCCCGCGAGGGCCATGGCGCAGCTCAGGAGCGCCACGAGGAGGAGGATTACCGTCCGCTGTCGCGTGGAGGCGCGGCTCTTCATATGCGGGCTACTTCTATACGCGACGGGCGGTGGATTTGCAAGAAGCGCCCACGTGCCGTCACGGCTGCATGAAGATGATGAAGGTCACGGCGGTGGCGACGACGAGGAGCCACGCGATCCACAGGTGACGATGCAGCCGGCGAAGCTCGCCGATCATGTGTCGAGCATACCCGGGCAGCCCGTCGGAGCCAAAGTTCAGGACCGCCCTTCGGTGGCGAGCGCAGTGATCTGCACGTCCGGCGGCACCCCGGTGAGGGTGAAGCGAACGACGTCGCCCACGTGCGCGCGCTCCAGCAGCTTGGGGTCCTTGACCTTGAAGCCCATGGTCATGCCCGCGGGCATGAAGCCCGCGATCTCGTCGTGGGTTAGCACCACGACCTGGATCTCCGGGATCACCGCGCGCACCACGCCCTTCACCTCCCAAGTCTGCGGTCCGCCGATCACGATGAGGCGCTGGTTCTCCCCGAGGCGGCGCTCGAGTCGGGAGACCTCGCGGCCCCAGGCGAGCCAGCCCATGAGCACGCCCACCGCCACCGCGAGATTCAAGAGCAGCACGACGCGCCAGAGCCGCATCAGTGCACGTGCTCGTCGGCGGGGGCCACCGTCGCCGGCTCCTGGCTGAGGGCCTGCACCTCCGCGAGCAGGCGGTTGATGTCCGACCACCCGGGGCGCGGCCCGCCGGGAATCCAGCGCGCGCGCAGGTAGCCCGCACGGTCGATGAGGAACTCCATGTGGGGTGGCCGCGGCGGATCGGGAAGGGCGCCCGCCGGGGCGAGGGTGCGGCGGAAGAGCGCATATGTGGTGACGATGTCGGCGGCGCCGTCCGTGGCCACGGGGAAGAGGATGCGGGGCGTGGCGCCGATGCGGGAGAGGATCGTCTGGTCGCTGTCCATGGGCACGGCGATCAGGGCCGCGTTGAAGCTGCGCAGCTCGCCGTAGGCGTCGGCGAGCTGGACGAGGCGGGGCCGAGAGCCGGGCAGGGTGAAGAGCACGAGGAGGACGGGCCGGCCGCGGAAGTCCTTGAGGCTCGCTTGGGCGGGGCCGGTGGCGAAGCTGAAGTCGGGAGCGATCAGGCGCTTCTGCTCCGGCTCGTCGACGTCGGTGAGCCGCCGCGCTGTCTCGCCCGCCGAGAGCGCGCGGATGAAGTTGATCACGTCCCAGCGGTCGTCCTCCGACAGCGCGTCGGCGAAGCCCGGCATGGCCTTCCTGAGGCCGTGAGTGAGCCACCAGAACATGTCGCCCGCCGTGTGATCGTTCGTGTGCGGGGCGGTGAGATCGGCGGGCCGCGGTGACAACCCGGCGCCGGCGGGGCCGTCGCCCTGTCCGCTCACGCCGTGACAGGAGGCGCAGTTCCCACGGTAGAGCTCCTGTCCATGCGCGATGGAGGACGCGGCATAGGGCACCGCGGGGCGCAGATAGGTCGTGGGATAGGCATCCACGGACAGCGGAGGGAGCGCTTGCTGTGCGCCGGCGGCGAGCAGCACGGCGGCGCCGGCCAGCCACAAGGGCCGTCCGCGGCCGCTGAGACAGCCGGCGATCAGCGCGAGGAGGCCGATGAGCAGGATCTGACTGCCGATGAAGACCTGCGTCTTCACGCCCGGAAAATTCCAGGTCACGTCGGGAGCGAGCCGGAACCTGAAGGGCCAGAGCGGCGTCTCGTGACGGCCGGGCGGCGTGACGGCCAGCACCGCGGCGACCACGACGAGGCCCGCGCCGAGGAGGCTTTCGAGGGTGACGGCGCGTGTGAGGCTTCGCATCGCCGGCCTCCCGATCGTCGCTGCATCGCCGCCGAGCCGCGGCAGCAGGCTGCGACGGTTCCTGGCCGCTAGCCCGAGCACGGGAAGGAGGAGGAGCACCTTGAGGAGGACGAGGCGGCCATAGGGCGTGCCGACGAGCCCGGGCACGCCGCCGACCTCGTTCCCGGCATTCCATACCCCCGTGACGACGATGAGGCCCATGACCGCGAGCGCGCAGGCGGAGAAGCGCAGCGCGGCGATGACCGCGAAGGGGCGCGAGTCCGCTCCGTCCTCATGGGAGGCGGCGCGAAGGAGGAGCGCGAGAGCAGGCAGGGCCCCGAGCCACGCCCCCACGGCGATGAGATGGGTGGCGTTGACGAGGATAGGCAACGCCCGGCCGGGATCGACGCCCACGGCGTGCCCGGCCCAGGCGGCGAGTCCCATGCCCAGCGCTGCGAGCAGTCCCGCCTCGGCGCGCCACGCGATCCAGTCGGCGGTGGACGCCTCCCGCTCCTGGAAGAGCACGAGGGCGGCCATCAAGAGGAGGAGGCCGTGACGGAGGAGCCAGACCGTGCCGTACTGCGTGTCGCCGAGGAGGCGGAGCCACGCCGCGCCGCTCAGGATGCTGTCGAGGCGGCCGGTGGCCACCGTGACCTGGAAGCCCAGGCTCGCGATGCCGGAGACGAGGAGGAGGGCGGCGAGACAGCGTGTGCTCCGCGCGAGGCGCCGCTGCCACGCCCGCGCCGTGGGCTTGTCCGAGGGGCCGGCGAGAAGGCTCATCACGAGCACGCCCACGATGAGGAGACCCGCGCCGGTGGACAGCGCGCGGATCGCCACGCCGAGCGCGCTCACCGGGCGACCGTCCGTACGGTGAAGCCGTAGCTCGATTCGACGACGTGGCCGTCCACGGAGAGGACGCGATAGCGCACGGTGTAGCGCCCGGGCCCGAGGTTGGGCGTGCTCACGGAGAGCAGCGACGGGTCGCCGGCATCCACCTTCGCGTCACCGCCGTCTACCTGCTTGCCCGCTTCGTTCCACACGGAGGCGGACGCGTAGGCGGGCTCCAGCCGCTCGCTGAACCACATCTGCACCCGCTCCGGGGGCCGGGTGACGGTGGCGCGCTGAGCGGGCTGCGATCGCACGAGGAGGGAGTGCGCGGGGACGGATGCGGGCAGGAGGGCGAGCGCCGTCACCACGAGCGCTGCGAGAGCGCGGCGGATCATTCGCCGTTGTCCCGCGATCCCGTGAAGAGCCGCCAGATCACCGCGAGGAGGAGCACGGCCACGTAGGCGAGCGCGCCGGCGATGAGCGCCGTGACGAGCGGGCTCATGGGCGCGGCGGCCAGCGGCCCGCCGTGATCGGCCGCGGCGGGAGCCGCCGCGACCGCGAGCGATGCTCCCAGGGCCAGGAAGAGCCGGGCGGCGATCATCGCATCATTATAATGGGCGCATGCAGGGTCCCGCCCGCTCCCGCCCGCGTGCCATCTTCTTCGACGCCGGCAACACCCTCCTTCGCATGAACTATCCGGCCATCGCGCGACATCTCGCGGGCCGGGGGCACGCCGTCCCCATCGAGGCAGTGGAGGAGGCGGAACTGCGCGCGCGTGTGCGGCTCGATGCGCATCTCGCTTCCGGCATCTCCACCGAGGGGCGTCCCGCGCAGGACCGTTACATCGCTTACCTGCTCGAAGCCCTCGGCTTGCACGCTCCGGAGGAGGTGGAGGCGGCCACGACCTTCAAGCGCGACTACAATCCGCCCGCCGGCCTCTTCGACTGTGCCATTCCTGGCGCCCAGGCCGCCATCCGACGCGCCAGGGTGGCCGGACTCGCCACGGGCGTGATCTCGAACTCGAATGGATCGGCCCGCGCCCTCCTGGAGGGAGCGGGGCTTGCGGGGGAGCTCGACTTCGTTCTCGACTCCGCGCTCGTCGGGGTGGAAAAGCCCGATCCACGCATCTTCCGTCTGGGGCTCGAGCAGGCCGGGGTCGGCCCGCACGAGGCCGTCTACATCGGCGACCTCTATTCCATCGACGTCCTCGGATCGCGCGCGGCCGGGCTTCGCTCGATCCTCCTCGATCCGCGCGGCTACTGGGGTGAGCGGGACTGCGAGCGCGCGGCCGATCTCGACGCCGCCCTCGCCCTCGTGCTGGGCCCGATCAGAAAGGAGCTGTCATGAACCGAGAGAAGCTCGTGCCGCACCGTCCGCTCGGGGTCGCCCTGACGGCCCTCGCCCTGCTCGTCACGGGCGCGGTGGCTGCCTGGACGGTGGCCACCGCCCAGACGGATCAGCACCAGCACGGGGCGGAGCCCGCGGCGAGCGGTTGGCTCGTCAAGCTCGCTCCCGACGCGCGCACGGAGGCCATCCAGCGGCAGCTGCGCGGCTTCGAGACGACGATGGCCGAGGTCGCCTACCGCTACACCGAGATGTACTGGGGCGGGGTGGACGGGAACTGGGACTATGCCGCCCACATGCAGCAGGAGCTGCGCAATGCGCTGGAGCTGGGGCTCGAGCGGCGGCCCGAGTACCGCGCGAGCGCGGAGAACTTCCTCCTCAAGACGACGCTGCCGCAGGTAGGGGAGGCGATCAAGAAGAAGGACCCCGCGCTCTTCAAGCAGCGGATCGACGCCCTGCGGGCGGCGTGCACCGCGTGCCATGCCGCGGAGAAGCACGCCTTCATCAAGATCGCCGTGCCCACCGTCCGCCGCAATCCGCTGGAGAAGCCCTAGCGCGCGCGGACCATTCCCGAAACATCGGGAGCGCGAGGCGGCCGGGGCCTGTCGTCGGGGGGAGGGGTGCGCGCATGCTCCGTTACCCGCTCGCCTGATTCGCAGCCCTGCGGGCTGCGCACAGGACGAGGG
>JBKOVG010000334.1:0-20259 GCA_046723845.1 Candidatus Methylomirabilota bacterium
AAGTACTGGAGCTTGAGGGTCGCCTCGTGGATGTCCTTCTCTCCGAGGGCCCGGATCAGCTCGTCCATGGGACGGATCTGCCCCTTCACATAGAGGGAGGCCGTCATGAACGGATTGAGATGCGTGAGGTCGGGCGGGCTCCCCGCGGCGAGGGCGGCGAGGAGCTTCGTGTTGAGATCGCCCCAGCCGAGGGCCTGCTGCTTCACCTTGAAGCCGGGGAACTTCTTCTCGAATTCCGCGATGCTCGTGTCCTGGATGGTCTTGACGGTCTGGGGCTCGACCTCCGTGTGCCAGACCTGGAGCTCGCGCGTCTGCTGGCCGAGGACGGCGGGGGCGCGCCCGAACGCGGCGGCGGCGGCGCCCGCCGCGCTGCCCGCGAGGAAACGCCTGCGCGAGATCGTCGATGACCTCTTCGGCTTCGCCATGGCCGGACCCTCCGCGCCCGCGTCGGTGCGAGGCGCTGCGCGTCGCGTGCGAATCACCTGCGCCGGGCTCTCGTCGCCGGGAGTATAGGAGGGGCCTCCAGGGGTGTCAATACGGCGCGGGGGGCGATGCTCACGCGGAGCGACGCGGCTCCGTGTCACTCCACTCGTGGATCACGTGCAGGCTCATGGCGCCGAGGCCCCACAGCACGGCGAGCGCGATGAGGACACCGCCGATGACGGGCACGTGGCGGGCGAGGAGGAGCACGCCGAGGGCGATCACGAGGAACACCACGCGGACACGGCGCCGTCGCGCGTTCCGGCCCATGAAGGCCTGCGCGCCGACGTCGCCCAGGTAGAAGGCGGTGAGCACGAAGCCGAGGAGGAGGGCGAGGGAGTAGACGACGAAGACGATGAGGCCGAGGGGAATGCCGAGAATGGTGATCATGCAGAGGACGGCGAGGACGGGGATGGCCGCGACGAGGAGGAGCCCCAGGCCGAGGCTCTTGAATGGGTGCGTCCCGATGGTGCGCGCGGCGAGCACGGTGAAGCGCGGGAAGATCAGGAAGAGCCCCACCGCCGCTACGGCCAGCCCCACCAGGGAGAGGGCGCGGGAGACGGTGATCAGCGCCGTCCCCGTGCGCGCAATGCGGCTCGGCAGCTCGGGCATGTTATGGGTGATTCGGCCGCTGATCATCGCTTCGGGGGCGATGCGGGCATCCTGGGGACTCCAGTAGGTGAGCTTGCCGCGCAGCCGGGCGGTGGGGCGCACCTCGATGTCCTGGGCGACCACCTCGACGTTGCCGGTCATCTCGCCGGCGAGCACCACCACCGCGCCGGCGGCCCGCAGCCGGCGGCCGATGGAGCCGGCCACGTGCACCTCGCCGCCCGCGAGCTGGGCGCTGCCCCCGATGATCGCCTCCGGCTCGATGATGATGGTGCCGCCCGCCACGTCGATGTTGCGTCCCACCCGACCCCCGAAGGTGACGGCGCCGCCCGCCGCCCGCACGTTGCGCTCCACGAGCCCGCCCACCATCACCGAGCCCGCGCCCACGACAAGATCGCCACGCACGGTGTGACTGACGGTGACACGCCCGCCCCCCGCGATCAGGTCGCCGTTGACCTCGGCGCCCACGTCGACTCCACCTCCGAAGGCATAGAGATCGGAGGCGATGCGGCCGCGCTTGACGATGGTGTCGGCCACCTCCGGGCCCTCGGCGGAGGCGGAGGAGACGGCGAGCACGAGGAGGGCGAGGAGGGAGATGGCGCGGCCCGCACGCCCTGACAGGCGAGCGCGGGTGTGGCCAGGCGCCATGGCGACGCGCCTACGACAGACGCGCGATGTAGGGCAGGTTGCGATACCGCTCCTGCGCATCGAGCCCGTAGCCGACCACGAAGACGTCGGGGATCTCGCGCCCGACGTAGTCGAGGGTGACGTCGGCCGGGCGCGCCCGCCGCTTGGCCACGAAGGCGCAGGTCTTGATGGAGGCGGGGCCACGCGTCTGGAAGTTGCGGAGGAGATAGGACAGGCTGAGTCCGCTCGCGCAGATCCCCTCCACCACGAGCACGTCGCGCCCCTCCAGCGGCTCGTCGAGATCCTTGCGGATGCGCACGACCCCGGAGGCGGTGACCTGGCCGTAGGGGACGATGGAAATGAAATCCATGGTGGCGGGAATGGACAGGGCGCGCAGGAGGTCGGCGAGGAAGACGGCGGCACCCTTCAGCACCCCGACCAAGTGCAGGGTCTTGTCCGCGTAGTCGGCGGAGATCTGGGCGGCCAGCCGCGCCACCTCCGCGCGGATGGTCTCCTCGTCCAGGAGCGTCTCGCCCAGCCCCGTGTCGAGAATGGCCATCAGGCGAAGCGGGTGGCCTTCACGAAAGCGCGCGCCTCCTCGATGGACGCTGGGTCCACGAGGCCGGCGGTCTCCCACTCGTCGAGACACTGGGAGATGGTGAGGATGGAGTGGAGCTCGTAGCCCTTGGAGGCGAGCAGCTCGCGGCCGCCCTGCTCGCGGTCGATGAGGATGACGAGGTCCTTGACGATGAGCCCCGCCTCCTCCAGCACCGCGATGGCCTCGAACTTGCTGCCGCCGTCCGTGATGATGTCGTCGATGAGCACCACGCGATCCCCGGCCTGGTAGATACCCTCGATGCGTCGCTTCGTCCCGTAGCCCTTCTCCTCCTTCCGCGGATAGATGAGGGGGAGGTTGCCCGCAAGGCTTGCGGAGACGGCCAGCGGCAGCCCCGCATAGGGAATGCCCGCGATGCGGTCGCTGGCGCAGCGGCTGACCTCGGCGGCCATGAGCACGCCGATGCGACGGAGCACGTCGGGGTAGCAGATGACCACACGGAGGTCGATGTAGAAGGGCGACTTGATCCCGGACTTGAGGGTGAAGTCGCCGAAGCGCATAGTGCCGATCTCGTAGAGCCGGCGCATCAGGGTTGCGTGCTCGCGGGTAGGGGTCACGTGCGCATCTCCTCGATGATGGCGGCGGCAGCCCGAGCAGGATCAGGGGCGCCCGTGATGGGCCGTCCCACCACCAGGTAGTCGGCGCCCGCCTGGGTGGCGGCCCGCGGCGTGGCCACGCGGGATTGGTCCTGGCGCTCGCCGCCCGCCGGGCGCACGCCCGGGGTGACGATGACCCAGCGCGGGCCGAGGGCGTTGCGGATGGCGCGGATCTCGTTGGGGGAGGCGACGTTGCCGTCGAGCCCCGCCTCGCGGGCCAGCGTGCAGAGGTGCAGCACGTGGCCTTCCACCGAGGAGGCGATGTGGAGTTCGTGCCCGAGCGCGGTGCGGTCGAGGCTCGTGAGCACGGTGACCGCAATGACGAGCGGTCGAGGGACGCCCAGGGTCTGGGCGGCCTCCGCGGCGCCGTGGGCGGCCGCCTGCATCATGGTCCGGCCTCCCGACGCGTGGACGTTGAACATGAAGACACCGAGCCGCACCGCCTCGCGTGCGGCGCCGTCCACCGTGTTGGGAATGTCGTGGAACTTGAGATCGAGGAACACCTCGCCGCCGCGCTTGCGCACGGCCTCCACCGCGGGGGGGCCGAAGGCGGTGAAGAGCTGCGAGCCGATCTTGAAGCGGGTGAGCTGGCCGGCGAGGGCGTCGACGAGCCCCACCGCGCGGTCGATGGAGTCCACGTCGAGGGCGACGATGAGCCGGTCCTTAGGATCGCGGGGCATAGTAGTCCTGGAGCGCCTGTACGGTCATCTCTCCTTTGAGGAGCGCCTCGATGCCGCCCACGGCGGCTTGGGCGCCGTCCACGGTGGTGTAGTAGGGGATGTTCAGGATCACCGCCGTCCGCCGGATCAGGTAGGAGTCCTTGCGGGCGCGGCCGTCCTCGGGAGTGTTGAAGACCAGCGCGATCTCCCCGCGCTTCATGAGATCGACGATGTTGGGCCGGAGCTTCTCGTTGACCTTGTAGACGAGCTCCACCGTCATGCCCTGCAGGGTGAGGAGCTTGGCCGTGCCCGCGGTGGCTACCAGCGAGAAGCCCATGTCGGCGAGGCGCTTGGCCACCTGCAGCACCGCCCGCTTGTCGCGGTTCTTCACGGAGAGGAAAACCTTGCCCGAGGTGGGCAGGGGCGAGCTGGCCGCGAGCTGCGACTTCACGTAGGCCTTGCGAAAGTCGCGGTCGATGCCCATCACCTCGCCGGTGGACTTCATCTCGGGACCGAGGAGCACATCCACCCCAGGAAACTTGATGAAGGGGAAGACTGCCTCCTTCACCGCGATGTGCCCTAGCTCGCGCTCGGCGCCGAGCCCGAGGTCGGCGAGGCGGCGGCCCAGCATTACCTTGGTGGCGAGCTTGGCGAGGGGAACGCCGATGGCCTTGGAGACGAAGGGCACCGTGCGCGAGGCGCGCGGGTTCACCTCGAGGACGTACACCGTCTCGTTCTTGATGGCGAACTGGATGTTGAGGAGGCCGATGACCCCGAGCTCCCGGGCGAGCTTGCGTGTCTGCGTCTTGATCTGCTCGATCTGATCGTCGCCAAGAGAATACGGGGGCAGCGCGCAGGCGGAGTCGCCCGAGTGGATGCCCGCCTTCTCGATGTGCTCCATGACCCCGCCCACCACCACGCGCTCGGAGTCGGCGATGGCGTCCACGTCCACCTCGAGGGCATCCTCGAGGAACTTGTCCACGAGGATGGGATGCTCGGGGCTGACCCGGACCGCCTCGCGCATGTAGGCCTCGAGATCCTTGCGGTCGTAGACGATCTGCATGGCGCGGCCGCCCAGCACGTAGGATGGTCGCACGAGCACGGGATAGCCGATGCTCTCTGCGATGCGCTGCGCCTCCTCGAACAACCCCGCCGTCGAGCCAGGCGCTTGCGCCAGCCCGAGATCGGCGAGGAGCTCGGCGAAGCGCCGGCGGTCCTCCGCGCGGTCGATGGCGTCGGGCGGCGTGCCCAGGATGGTCACTCCCGCCCGCTCCAGCGGCACCACGAGCTTGAGCGGCGTCTGTCCGCCGAACTGGACGATGACCCCGCGCGGCCGCTCCCGCTCCACGATGTTCATCACGTCCTCGAAGGTGAGCGGCTCGAAGTAGAGGCGGTCGGAGGTGTCGTAGTCGGTGGAGACCGTCTCCGGATTGCAGTTGACCATGATCGCCTCCACCCCCGATTCCTTGAGGGCGAAGGCGGCGTGCACGCAGGCGTAGTCGAACTCGATGCCCTGGCCGATGCGATTGGGCCCCGAGCCCAGGATCACCACCTTGTCGCGCGGGGTCGGCGGTGCCTCGTCCTCCTCCTCGTAGGTCGAGTAGAGATAGGGCGTGTGCGCCACGAACTCCGCCGCGCAGGTATCGACCATCTTGAAGGTGGCGCGGATGCCCGCGGCCAGTCGCGCCCGGCGCACCTCGCCCTCGGTGGCTCCGCAGAGCTCGGCGAGGCGGCGGTCGGCGAAGCCCATCTGCTTGGCCCGGCGGAGCACGGCGGCGTCGGCGAGGCCCGCGCGCGTGATGACCGACTCGAGCTCGACGATCTCGCGGATGTTCTCGAGGAACCACGGATCGATGGCGGAGAGGGCATGGAGCTCCTGCGTGCTCATCCCGCGCCGGTAGCCCTCGGCCACCGCGAAGCAGCGCTCGGCGTTGGGGATGTGGATCTTCTGCCGCAGCGTCTCGAGGTCGGCGGGCGGCGGGTCCATCACGAGCCCCCACCGGTCCTGCTCGAGGGAGCGAACGGCTTTCTGGAGCGCTTCCTTGAAGGTGCGCCCGATGGCCATGGCCTCGCCCACCGACTTCATCTGGGTGGTGAGGGTCTGGTCCGCCTCGGGGAACTTCTCGAAGGCCCAGCGCGGGAACTTCACCACACAGTAGTCGAGGGCGGGCTCGAAGGAGGCGGGCGTCTCGCGGGTGATGTCGTTTCGAAGCTCGTCCAGGGTGTAGCCCACCGCCAGCTTGGCCGCGATCTTGGCGATGGGGAATCCCGTGGCCTTCGAGGCCAGGGCGGAGGAGCGCGATACGCGCGGGTTCATCTCGATCACCACCATGCGTCCGTCGGCGGGATCGATGCCGAACTGGATGTTGGAGCCGCCCGTCTCCACGCCGATCTCGCGGATGATGGCGAGAGAGGCGTCCCGCATCCGCTGGTACTCCTTGTCCGTGAGCGTCTGGGCGGGGGCAACGGTGATGGAATCGCCGGTGTGCACGCCCATGGGATCGAAGTTCTCGATGGAGCAGACGATCACCACGTTGTCGGCGAGATCGCGCATGACCTCCAGCTCGAACTCCTTCCAACCGATCACCGACTCCTCGACGAGGACCTGGCCCATCGGGCTCTGCGACAGCCCCCACTTGATGGCCGCCTCCAGCTCCTCGGGGTTGTGGGCGATGGAGCCGCCCGTGCCACCCAGCGTGAAAGATGGGCGGATGATGATGGGGAAGCCGATACGATGCGCGCGCGTCCCCGCCAGCGCCTCCTCGTAGCTCCGCGCGAAGAAGCCCTTGGGCATCTCGAGCCCAATGCGGCTCATGGCCGCCGCGAAGAGGTGCCGGTCCTCCGCGGTTTTGATGGCGGGGAGCTTGGCCCCGATCAGCTCGACGCCGAAGCGCTCGAGCGTGCCGTCCTCGGCGAGGGCCACGGCCAGGTTGAGCCCGGTCTGGCCGCCCACGGTGGGCAGCATGGCGTCGGGGCGCTCGCGCTCGATGACCTTGGCCACGAACTCCGGCGTGAGCGGCTCCACGTAGGTCCGGTCGGCCATCTCGGGGTCCGTCATGATGGTGGCCGGGTTCGAGTTGACGAGGACGACCTCGAACCCTTCCTCGCGGAGGGCCTTGGCGGCCTGGGTGCCCGAGTAGTCGAACTCGCACGCCTGCCCGATGACGATGGGCCCGGAGCCGATCAGGAGGATCTTGCGGAGATCAGTGCGCTTCGGCACGTGACTCTCTCAATGGAGCCCTCGCCTCGCCGCTCTCGTGCCTGCGGACGATGGACCCAGCTCTCGGCTCGCGCCGGTAGCGCTCACCTCGAACGGCGGGCAGCGTCTCAGCTCGAAAGTCATTCGATCTGGCCGTACACAATGGATGTTTCGGGAATCGCCTCCTCGCGCTTGTAGAGCACGTCGTCGATGCGTCCGCTGCCGAGCCACAGCGCCTCGCCATTGCCCCAGAGCTTCTCCCCGAGGACGCTCATGCGCTTCTCCACGCGCTCCTTGACGGCGTGCGCCTCGAGCGACAGCTCGCTCTCGCAGGTGAAGGCGGCCCACTCGGGCTTCTGACCGGTCTCCTCGGTCTTTCGGTACGAGATCAGGTATTTCGGCATGTCATCAGCCTCCCTCCTTGCCTTCCATGAGTGAAACGAAGCGCTGGAACAGATAGTGCGAGTCGTGAGGCCCGGGCGAGGCCTCGGGGTGATACTGCACGGAGAACACGGGCAGCTCGCGGTGTCGCATGCCCTCGGAGGTGCCGTCGTTGAGGTTGACGTGCGTCTCCACCAGTCCCGCCTTCGCCACGGAGGCGGGATCGACCGAGAACCCGTGGTTTTGCGAGGTGATCTCCACGCGACCGGTCGCGAGATCCTTCACGGGATGATTCGCCCCGTGGTGCCCGAACTTGAGCTTGTAGGTCTCGCCGCCGAAGGCCAGGCCAAGGATCTGGTTGCCCAGGCAGATGCCGAAGATCGGGGCCTTGCCGATGAGGCCGCGCACCGACTCCACGAGATAGGGCACGGCCTCGGGATCGCCGGGACCGTTGGAGAGGAAAATCCCGTGCGGCTTGCGCTCGAGGACGGCGGCAGCTGGCGTACCCGCGGGCACCACCTCGACCTCGCAGCCGAGGGAGGCGAGCTGGCGCATGATGTTGCGCTTGATCCCGGAGTCGAAGGCGACCACCTTGAAGCGTGGGGCGGGCGGGGTCGTGTAGCCGCGCGTGAGACTCCAGTTGCCCTCGCTCCATCCGTGGGCCTGGTCGATGCTGACCTCGCTCACGAGATCGCGCCCGATCAGCCCCGGCAGCGCCTGGGCCTTCGCGGCGAGACGGGCGGCGTCCGTCTCCACCGTGGAGATGATGCCCTCCTGAGCGCCGCGATCACGCAGGTGACGGGTCAGCGCGCGCGTGTCGATGCCCTGGATGCCCACGATGCCGTGCTCGCGCATGTAGGTCTCGAGCGACATGCGTCCGCGCCAGTTCGAGGGATAGGCGCAGGCTTCTTTGACGATGAAGCCGTTGACCCACGGCCGGCGCGACTCCACGTCCTCCGCGTTGATGCCGTAGTTGCCGATCAATGGGTAAGTCATGCACACGATCTGGCCGCGATACGACGGATCGGTGAGAATCTCCTGATACCCCGTCATGGAGGTGTTGAAGACCACCTCCCCGTGGGCCTCGCCGGGGGCACCGCACGGGCGCCCTGTGAAGATCCGCCCATCGGCCAGGGCCAGTATCGCCGCCGTCATGCCGTCACCACCTTGCCGCCCACGACAGTGAGGACGACCGCGCCCGTCCCCGTCCAGCCGGCGAACGGCGTGTTGCGGGCGCGCGAGCGGAAGCGCGACGGCTCGACCGTCCACGCGCGCTCGAGGTCGAGCACCGTGATGTCCGCGGGCGCTCCCGGGGAAAGGCTGCCGCCCGGCAGATTCAGGAGGCGCGCGGGACCAGAGGAGAGGCGCGCCACCAGGGTGGGCAGGTCCATGATTCCCGTCCGCACCAGGCGATCGAGAAGGATGGGGACGGCCGTCTCGAGGCCGACCACCCCGTTGGCGCACTCGCTGAACTCGCCTTCCTTCTCCGAGAGGGCGTGGGGAGCATGGTCCGTGGCGATGCAGTCGATGGTGCCGTCGAGGAGCCCTTCCCGCACCGCCTCCACGTCCCGCTTGGTCCGGAGCGGCGGGGCCATCTTGGTATTCGGGTCGTACTCGCGCACGGCGTCGTCGGTGAGCACAAGGTGGTGCGGCGTCACCTCCGCGGTGACGCGCACGCCGCGCGCCTTGCCCTCGCGCACCAGCCGCACCGCTCCCACCGTGGAAAGGTGCGCGATGTGGACGTGCGCGCCCGTGAGCTCGGCGAGGAGGATGTCGCGCGCCACCATCACGTCCTCGGCCGCCGCGGGCTGACCGAGCAGGCCCAGCTCGGTGGAGACGAAGCCCTCGTGCATGGCGCCGCGGTGCGCGAGGTGCTCGTCCTCGGCGTGGCTGATGATCGGCGTGCCGAAGGGCAGGGCGTACTCCATGGCGCGCCGGTAGACCTCGGCGTTCATCACGCACTGGCCGTCGTCGGAGAAGGCGACGCAGCCCGCCTCGGCGAGCTCGGCCATCTCCGCGAGCTCCTTGCCCTTGAGCCCGCGGGTGACCGCGCCGATGGGATACACGCGCACCACCCCCTCCACGCGGGCCTTGGCGAGGATGTAGTCGGTGACGGACCGGTTGTCGTTCACGGGCAGGGTGTTGGCCATGCACGCGACCGCGGTGAAGCCGCCCGCCGCCGCCGCCCGCGTGCCGCTGGCGATCGTCTCCTTGTACTCGAAGCCCGGCTCGCGGAGATGGACGTGGATGTCGATCAATCCCGGGCAGACGACCTGGTCTGTCGCCGTCACTACATGGGTGCCCTCGGGTCCCTTGAGCCCGCGCCCGACCTTGGCGATGCGGCCGTCGGTCACGAGCACGTCGGCCACGCCGTCGAGGCCGTTGGCGGGATCGACGACGCGCCCGCCCTTGATGAGGAGGCTCATGCCGCCTTGCCTCCCGCGAGGAGATAGAGCACGGCCATGCGCACCGCCACGCCGTTGGTGACCTGGTCGAGGATCACGGAGTACTGGCTGTCCGCGACCTCGGGCGAGATCTCGATGCCGCGATTGACAGGGCCGGGATGCATGATCAGCACGTCGGGGCGGCAGTGCTGAAGGCGATCGAGGCCGAGGCCCCACACGCGCGAGTACTCGCGGAGCGAGGGAATGAAGCCCCCCGTCATGCGCTCGTGCTGCAGCCGCAGCATCATGATCACGTCGGCATGCGCGATGGACTCTTCGAGGCGATGGCTGACCTTGACGCCCAGCTCCTGGCAGGCGGGCGGGATCAAGGTGGGCGGCCCCGCCACCGTCACCGTCATCCCCATCCGGCGCATGGCGTAGATGTTGGAGCGGGCGACGCGGCTATGGGTGATGTCGCCCACGATCGTCACGTTGAGCCCTTCCAGGTGCCCCTTCTTCTCCCGGATGGTCAGGAGGTCGAGGAGGGCCTGGGTCGGATGCTCGTGGGCGCCGTCGCCCGCGTTGATCACGGAGCACCGGAGGTGCCGGGCGAGAAGCGCGGGCCCCCCCGCCGCCTTGTGGCGCACCACCACCACGTCGGGGCTCATGGCCTCGATGTTCCGCGCCGTGTCGAGGAAGCTCTCGCCCTTCTCGGCGCTGGAGCCGGAGGCAGAGAAGTTGATGACGTCGGCGGAGAGCCACTTGCCCGCGATCTCGAAGGAGGTGCGGGTGCGCGTGGAGGCTTCGTAGAAGAGGTTGACCACGGTCTTGCCGCGCAGGGTGGGCACCTTCTTGATCTCGCGGGTGGCGATCTCCTTCATCGACTCGGCGGTGTCGAGCACCTCGCCGATCTCGGCCGCCTCGATGTCCTGCATGCTCACGAGGTCCTTCCGCGTCCACGCCATGGTCTACTCCCGTCCTTTCTTGATCGTTCGCCTCGGCGTTGTCGTGGTCGCCTCACGCTTCCTGGGCGCGGTCCCGTCGCCGGACGGCTCGCCCTCCTCGGGTTCCTGGATCACGACGCGGTCCTGGCCGTCGTGCTCGGTGAGCATCACGGCCACCGTTTCCTTGCGGCTGGTGGGGAGGTTCTTCCCCACGTAGTCAGGGCGGATGGGCAGCTCCCGGTGCCCGCGATCGATGAGCACGGCGAGCCGGATGACGCGCGGCCGCCCGAGATCCATGAGCGCATCCATGGCCGCCCGGATGGTCCGCCCCGTGAAGAGCACGTCGTCCACGAGGACGACGGTCATGCCCTTGAGGGAGAAGGGGATCTCGGTGCTCCGCACCTGCGGCTGCTCGACACGCGTGCCCAGATCGTCGCGGTAGAGCGTGATGTCGAGGGCGCCCACGGCGGGCCGCTTGCCCTCGATGCCCGCGATCTTCTGGGCGATGCGAGCGGCTAGGGTCTCCCCGCGCGTCTTGATGCCCACCAGGGCGAGGTCGGCGCCGCCCGCCTGCTCCACGATCTCGTGGCCGATGCGGGTGAGGGCGCGGTCGAGCCCCGCCTGGTCCAGCACCTCCGCCTTCTCGCGGAACGTCACGCCGCCGTCTCTCCCTCTCCCCTCAGGGGAGAGGGCAGGATGAGGGGAACCCAACCGATCGCCGCACAAAAAAAATGCCCAGCGCCTGGCTGGGCTTCCTGCTGCCTGGTCTCTGTGTGTCTCATCGCTGCTCCTTGCGGGCCTCTCAGGGTCCGCTTAAAGGAGTGAATCCAGGTACGCCTGCACTCTACCTGCGTGGCGCAACGCTGTCAAGAGCAGAGACCCTCACGAATGCTCCAGAGCGGGGCCAAGGGCTCTGGAAGCGAGTGCTCGACGGTGACATAATGGCCCGTCTTCAGGCCCTGTGAGGTTGCGCCGAGACGGCGTGAGTCCATCTCGTCCATCATCGGGAGGACAACGTGCCAGCCGATCCAGAGTGGAACGCCGACGATTCCGCAATATGGCAGGAGACGATTCCCACCGACATTCCCAGAGAGAGGCGGGCGATCACGCTCCGGCACCCCACGTATCCCTTTCCCGGGCAGTGGAGCGGGAGGGATACGCAGGAACTGACGGCCATCGCGGCCCAGTACCTCCACAAGGTGTCGACCAAGTTCGGGCTGCCAGCGAACCTCTTCGCTCCCAACAGCACGAACTTCAAGAAGGAACCGCTCCCCTCGGGGTTCCCGCTGACCTGGCTTCCCATCGGACTCGACGAGAACCTCCCGGGCCCGCGCGCGTCCTTCTGGATCCGGCACCACGGTCCTCTTCCCGACGACCCTACGGTGAGGGACCGGACGGCGATCATGCTGGCCGTTCAGGCGTTCACGGCCAACGACCCGCTGACGGCCCTCGGAAGCCGCCTCGGACTCCGGATCGTCATGCAGGTATCCCCGAGTGGGAAGGTCCGAATCACCGGTTCCACGTGCTCCGCCGATCTCGCGCGCACCTCAGGTCCCCACGCCGATGCCACGCTGTTCTTCCTCAAAGGCTTCTTTGAGTCTCCTGCGGCCAGATCTAAGGTCAAGGGTGAAATCGCGCGGGCCGCCGGTGAGGACAGCGACAAGCTCTGGCTGGATGGACTGCGAGTGAGGAGCGGCGAGAGGAAGTCCTCCCTCATCGAGGTCTATGCGAACGTGCAGCGGCGCGCCGACACGGCCGCGGGCTCCGCGTATGCCGTGACGGCCAGCCCCGTGCTCCTCCCCGGCGACACTCCCAAGTTCGGCTTCCAGATCCTGGAAAAGTTTCCCCTCATCGCCCACGCCACGCCGGTGACCGCCAAGCTCTTCCCCCACGAGCCTGCTTCGCAGGCGGGCGTGGGGCATCTGGCCGAGGGGAGGCCCAACCGGGCGCCGGACTACCGCTCCGCCTACCAGCTCGAACGCTTTCGTTCCTGGATGACGTTGCCCGGTCTCACGCTGGACAGTTCCTTGGACACGCATCTCGTGGACAGTATCGACCAGACGGAGGTGATGCAGTCGACGTTCGTCGATCCGACGGCCAACGAGGACCAGGACCAGGTCGTGGACCAGCCCAGTATGGTTCAGCATGCTCGAACCAACGAGTTTGCCGCGCTCAGCGGCTATCAGCACGCACGCGAGCTCTTCGACACGATGCGCCTCTACGGTCTCGATCCGGTCACGTACTTCCGACTCGCCGCCCTTCCGCTGCACGTGCGCTTTCGTGCCGGGATCATTCCGGGGCCGGGCAAGGACGGCAAGACCGTCAACGCGATGGTGGACTACGATCCCCCCCGTACCGACTACAACGACGAGCTGAGCCCGAAGGTCTTGCAGCCGCTGCAGGTGAGATTCGGGCTGGCCGACCTGAAACGGTCGCTGTCTCGCCGCGAACCGCTCGGTCTAGCGTCCGATCCACGCTGGAGCTGGCACGAGTACAGTCATGTCCTGCTTGCCGCCTCGAGTGGTGCGCTCGAGCTTCGATTCGTCCACAGCGCCGGGGACGCGCTCGCGGCCATCCTGTGGGATCCCCCGTCGGCCCTCGCGGGCGATCCGCCGCCGGTGACCGGCCCTCCGCCCCCGCCACCCACGACCGGTCCCGACGCGCTCCGCATGGCGACGTTCCCCTGGGTGTACCTGAATCGACGTCACGACCGCTCGGTGTACGCAGGCTGGAGCTGGTCCGGGACGTATCATCGCGCCTATGCCTTCGCCCCTCTCGACGGCCTTCGCCGGCGCAAGGGATACAAGTCCGAGCAGATCCTGTCGACGTCTCTGTTCCGCGTCTACCGAGTCCTCGGCGGCGACACCATCAAGAGCACCGGGTTGCTCAGGCGATGGACGGCGGCTGACTACACGGCCTATCTGATCATGCGCGCGCTGGCATGGGTCGGTCCGACAAGTGGAGCGCCTCCCGAGACGCCGGATCAGCTCGTGTCGGCCCTGACCGATGCCGACGTGGGGACCGCAACCTGGCAGGTGCCGCAGCGGGATCCGACCTGGCCCCCCAGGGTGCGGGTCGGCGGCTGCGCACACAAGGTGGTGCGCTGGGCCTTCGAGGCACAGGGTCTGTATGCGAGCACTTCGGATCCCCTGAAGGTGGTCGACGCGCCTGGATCGCCGCCCGATATCGAAATCTACATCGACAACAGGCGGCCCGACTCCGAGGGCGCCTACCCACGGGGCGGGTACATGCCGGTCTCGCTGGACTGGGATCCTCCGCCGAATGGCTCTCGGTGGCTCGCGACCGACCAAGCCATCCAGATCGTCGGCGGGACACAGGTCTTCGTCACGGTGGGCAATCGCGGTCCATCGTCCGCGAGCGACGTGGTGGTCCAGGTTTGGTACATCACCTGGCCGACGACGCAGCCGGATCCTCCCGACTGGGATCCGACAGCGGCAACACTATGGAAGAGCCTCGGCACCGATGGACCGACGCCGGTTCCCGGGGGCGGTGAGGTGACCTTCGGACCGTTCGCGTCGCTCCCCACGACCCCGGCCGGTAGTCGGCTGCTGATTTTCGCCCAGGCCACCTGCGCCGGCGACCGGGCCAACAGCGATCCGGCGACCGGCTTGCCCTGCTCCGCCCAGCCGACTTCGATCGTGGACCTGGTGGTCGGGGACAACAATCTGGGTCTGAAGGTCTACATGATTCCCTAGATCTGCCACTCCGCCTTGGCGAGACGGAGCACACGCTGCAGGGTCGGGCAATCGACCGGTTTGCTCGCGGAATTCGAGGCGCCGGTGTTGTGAGGCAGTAGGACGGGAGAGGTGGCCATCAATATCTGCCAGATCGCCCCCGCGAGCCATTGGCTGGCCGCCGAGTCTGACGGGTAGTGGAGACCCGCGCGCTCGCGGTTCTTCCCGAGACGGTTGCCCAACCACATCAGCGGACCATTGAGCGGATACGCCGCCGTCGACATGACGTTGTTGATGTCGGCCTTGCCCCGTGTGTATGGCGTGGTTCCCGGCGAAGGCGAGGTGACGGGAGGGTTCGTCGGAGGAACTGCCGGATAGATCTCTCCGAAGGTCGCGGCGATCTCGGGAATCTCGAGGAGGAGCAGCCCTATGAAATGGCCGAGGAACGAATGTCCGCTCGGGAACGAAGGATGGCGCGGAGGACCGAACGGAGGGACCAGGCCAGGGCAGAGGACCGAGGCCCGGACCCGACGGAACTGCTCCTTGTAGTACATGTACACGAGATTCCCGATGGCGAGGCCACAGCGGATCAGCTCGAGGGTGAAGGGCCGGCGCTCGCTGTCCGCGTCGAGGAAGCTGATGATGTAGGCGGCAAGGCCGTCCGCCTGCATGTTGATCTCCGCGAGATAGCGATCCCGGTCGTCCTCCATCATGACGAAGAGCTGGTCGATCTCTTGCTGGATGAACGTCAGCGCTGACGTGCCCACGCTCGTGCCATTTTTCCAGCCCAGGTGGGCGTCGGCGTCGAGCCAGCCCTTGGCCAGGAGCGTCGGTTCGTCGAAGGCCCACTTGTCGTATTGCGTGGCGAACTCGCGGGCCGCCATGATCGAGGCGCGCGAGATGTCCTCGTCCTTGAGCCAGTCGCCCAGGTGCGGGTCGAAGCCGAGGGTCCAGAACCGCAGCGAGGGATCCCAGTCCGCGTTCTGCCAGCGAAGCTTGTCAGCGTTGGGCGGGATCGCTTTGGGAAAGGGTTCGGCACCGTAGTTGTCGGGAGCGAAGTCGAGGGCCCAGGGCTTGAAGCCCAGCTCGAGCGGCGTCGCGTAGTAGCTCCACGGGATCGGTGCCGTGCCGCCCGTGCCCGTCCCGGTTCCTGTCCCAGTGCCGGTGCCTGTTCCCGTTCCTGTGCCTGTGCCCGTCCCGGTTCCGGTGCCTGTGCCAGTCCCAGTCCCGGTACCCGTTCCCGTGCCCGTTCCCGTCCCTGTGCCAGTACCCGTACCCGTTCCAGTGCCGGTGCCCGTTCCTGTGCCTGTCCCGGTTCCAGTGCCCGTTCCCATCGCCATGACCTCCCTTTCCTGGAGCGGGCGTTGTACAGATCGATGCCGTGAATAAGTCCGAAATCGTTGGGTAGTTTCGGCGGCTGCTACTCCGGCAAGCCCGCGAGCCGAAGACCTTCGACGAGTCGCTCGAGGTCGCCAGGGCGCCTCAATGGATACGTGGACGCGATCACCGAAACTCGAAAGGAGGGAACGACCGCGAGCAGATCCTTCGCCGCGGTGCGGGACGCTTCGACGTCTCCGGAGAGGGCGAGGGAGGCGGTCAGCGTACGGTGGCATGCGACGAACCTGCCGTTCATGCGCTGGGCCTTGCGCAGCCATCCGATCGCCTGGTCGTAGCGACCGGCGACGAACTCCGCGAGGCCCGCCACCGTCCAGAACCAGAAGTTCAGGGGATCGAAGGGGCTCAGCCGCCACGCGTTGCGCAGGCGCTCCAAGGCCTCCTCCGGGCGGCCGAGGAAGCAGTACGTCGATCCGCTCACCCCCCAAGCGAAGGCGGAGTTTTCGTTCTCCCGCAAGGCCCGGTCGAACATGTCCACGGCCGTTTCCAGGTTCTTCCGCAGATAGGCCTGGACGTGCCCGGCCACGGCGAGACAGAACGCGTCGTTCGGATCGAGCTCGACGGCCGTGGCCGAGCCGATGGCGGCGCGCTCCTTGTCCGCCACGGGATCACTCGACCGGCCCTCTCCCGTCTTCAGGTTGTGCCACCACGCGAGGTAGGCGTGTGCCTGCGCATAGAGGGGATCGAGGACCACCGCGCGCCGCAAATAGTCGCCGGCCTCCGCGAAGTCCGCGTCGTCGAACGTGTAGAGGAGCGAGAGCGCCCGGAGCACGCAGTCGTAGGCGTCGAGGTTCTCCGTGGGCTTCTCGAAGGCCCGCGCCGCCTCCACCTGGTAGAGCTTCGGCTCGAGGGTGCCCACGATGCTGGCGGCGATCCGGTCCTGGAAGTCGAAGATCTCCTCGTCGGCGCCGTCGAACTTCTCCGCCCACACCGTCCGGTTCCTCACGGCGTCGACCAGCTCCGAGGAGATGCGGAGCCGCGCCGCCTGACGGCGGACGCTGCCCTGGAGGATGTAGCGGACGCCGAGCTCGGAGGCGATCTCGCGCGGATCCATCTGGCGGTCGCGATAACGAAGGGTGGAGCTACGCGCGATGACATAGAGGGAATGACTGTGGGACAGCCCGTTGATGATGTCCTCGGTGATGCCGTCGCCGAAGTATCCTTCCTCGGGATTGCCGCCAAGATTCCGGAAGGGGAGGACGGCCACCGCCGGACGCTTCGTCCACGACAGATGCGGTTGCAAGCGTACCGGTAAGGAGGCTCCGGTGGGAGAGCGCTCGACGCGATAGACGCGGATGGGCCGGCTGATGTTTTTCAGGTCCCGCTCACCGAGATCGACGAAGGCGACCGGCAGCTTGTTCCACACGAAGTCGCGGACGGAGCTGGTGACCACGATCTCACCCGGTACCGCGATCTGATGGATGCGGGCGGCAATGTTGACGCCATCGCCGATGAGCTTGTCCTCGTCCACGATGACGTCCTCGACATTGATCCCGATCCGCAGCGTCAGCCCACTGAGCGGTCCGGTCGCTTCAGGGTGGGCCATGGCCCGCTGCGTATCGAGGGCCCAGTTGACGGCCGCCACCACGCTGGGGAACTCGACAAGAACCGAGTCGCCCGCGAGCTCCAGCAGGTGACCGCCGTGCTCACGAGTCAGTGGCTCGATGATGTCGCTCCGCAACGCTTTCCAGGCGCGGAGCGTGTCGACGTCGTTCTGCTCGACGAGGCGCGACCAGCCGGCGACGTCGGCGAAGGCAACCGCGGCGAGACGCCTGGTGATCGTCACCGTCTGCTCCGTGCCGCTCGCGCTCATCGGAGCGGCATCTGCCAGACGTGAACGAAGACCGGACACATGCATGCCTCCTGGTTGCCCTCGGGATGGTGGACCCATCCGCGAGAGGGACGACAGAACGTCCAAGCGTTCGGATACTGCGCCGGGACCGGTCAGACTGTCAAGGTGTGACTGCCCTTATTGAAGCTGTCGCCGTCACCTATTGCTGCCGAGACACACCATGCCCGCGCATCGAACGATGTCCGGTCTGCAGAAGAATCGATGCGCGCGTCGGCCGCGCGCGTCGGTTCACGTGTCGACCTTACGCCTTGACGGTGATGGTTCCCGCCTCGGCCAGTCGCCTGATCTCCTCGTCGTGGTAGCCGAGCTCGCGCAGCACTTCGGCGGTGTGTTCGCCGAGCGCGGGCGCGGGGCGACGAATCGGGGCCGGCACGCCGGAGAGCAGCGTCGGGAAGCGCAGCGCGTGAACCGTGCCGTGGCCCGGCTGCTCCATGGGCACGACCAGGCCGAGGTGCTTCACCTGCGGGTCCTCGAAAACCTCGTGGAATTCGTAGACGGGGCCCGCGGCGATCTGCGCCTTCTCGAAGCGCTCGACCCAGGTGGCGGTGGGCTCCTTGGCGAGCCGGGCCTCCACGTAGGCGACGAACTCGTCGTAGCGCGAGATCCGCTCCGCGTTGGTGGCGAAGCGGGGCTCGGTGGCGAGCTCGGGCTCGCCGAGGGCGACGCAGAAGCGCTTCCACTGGTCCTCGTTCATGAGGACGATGTTCAGGTAGCCGTCCTGGGTTTTGTAGGCGCCGCCCGGCGCGATGGCCGAGTTCCGGTTGCCTTCCCGCCTCGGCCGGTTGCCCGTGTCGAAGTAGATCGCGGTCGGGTCGGGGAGCAGGGAGAGGCTGGAGGCGAGCAGGCTCACGTCGAGGTGCTGGCCCCGTCCCGTGCGGAAGCGCTGCACGAGGGCCGCGCACACGCTGCCGAAGGCGGTGATGGCAGCGGCCAGATCCGAGGTGGAGCCGGCCACCCGCGTGGGCGGATCTCCCGGGTGGCCCGTGAGCGCCATGAGCCCGCTCATGCCCTGGGCGATGGTGTTGTAGCCGGGGCGTCGGGCGTGCGGGCCCGTCTGGCCGAAGCCGGTGATGGAGACGTAGACCACCGACGGGTTGACCGCCCGGACCGCGTCGTGGCCCAGTCCGAGCCTGGCCGCCACGCCGGGCAGGAAGTTCTCCACGATCACGTCAGCCCGCTTTCCGAGCTCGAAGGCGATCTTCGCCCCCTCGGGATGCTGGAGATCGAGGGCGATGCCGCGCTTGTTGCGATTGATGGCCGCGAAGGAGGCGCTCATCCCGTTCTTGCCACGCAGGACGCGCAGGTCGTCGCCCAGGGGAGGCCGCTCCACCTTGACGACGTCGGCGCCGAGGTCGGCGAGGAAGGCGGCACAGTACGGGCCCGCAATGACGCGGGAGAGATCGAGGACGCGGATACCTTCGAGCATGCTCACGCCGGGGCCGCCATGCTCCGTGCCGGCTCGATGCGGATGGACGAGATGCGCGACGCGATGCCGGAGACCCGGAGGACGCCCATGTCGGTTCCCGAGTCTGGCACGATCACGCGCCCGTCCGCCAGAGCTCCGTGCAGGAGCGCTGGTGCTCGATGGACACCCGCCCCGCCTTGATCACGAGGCAACGGGGCGCCATGGTGGTGACGACCTCGGAGGGGCGCTCGGTTTCCCAGAGGACGAGATCGGCGCGCGCACCCATGTGGAGGCCATAGTCGGGCAGGCGGAGGAGCCGCGCGGGGTGCTCCGTGAGCATGGCGAGGACATCGGCGACGTCGCGCTGGGTGCCCATGTGGCCGGCGGCGACGACGAGATAGCCCATGAGGGCGAGATCGCCCGTGCCGGTGGGCGTGAAGGCATTCAGGATGTTGTTGGTCGCCGCGGCCACCGTGACGCCGGCGGCGAGCAGGCGGCGGGCCGGGGCGAGGCCGCGGCGGGGACTGCGCACGTCCTTCCTGCCCATCAGATAGAGATCGGTGGCGGGGAGGACGATCACGCCGATGCCCGCCTCCTTCAGGACGGCGGCGATGCGATCGAAGCGATCGGGATCGAGGGCAGCCAGCTCGCTGGCATGTCCCACCGCCACCCGCCCCTGCCAGCCGAAGCGCACGGCCTGCTCGGCCACGTAGAGGACGTGGAGGTGCTCCGGCTCGTCGAAGAAATCGATGTGGAAGTCCACGTCCACGTCGAACTCGCGCGCGAGCCGGAAGACGATGTCGATGTGGGCGTGGGCGTCGGTGTCGTTGTAGGGGCAGCCCCCGACCAGGTCCGCGCCGGCCTCGAGGGCGCGGGCGAGGAGCGCCTCCGTCCCGGGTGCCTGGAGAATGCCCTCCTGCGCGAAGGCGCAGAGCTGGAGGTCGATGGCCGGCGCGTACTCGCGCTTGAGCGCGCGGAGCGCTTCCAGCCCCTTGAGCTCCACGATGGGATCGACCTCCACGTGGCTCCGCATGGCCGTGGTGCCCGCGTGGGTGGCCGCGTCCAGGACGCGACGGGCGCGGGCCCGAATGTCGTCTACCGTGAACGTGCGCTTCGCTGCCGCCGAGACGCGGATGGCCTCGGTCACCGTGCCCTCGATCGAGGGCACGCGATCGGAGATGAGCGCCTTGTCGAGATGGATGTGCGAGTCCACCAGTCCGGGGGTGAGCACGCGGCCCGCGCCGTCGATCACGCGGTGGGCGGAACGCTCGCCGAGCGCGCCGATCTCGGCGATCGCTCCCGCCCTCGTCCCCAGATCCGCCAGCCGACCATCGGGGAGACGACAGTTCCGCAGCAGCAGCTCGAAGGGCTCGGCCATCTACGCGATCGGAAGTGGCGACCCGCGGCCGGCGAGCGC
>JBKOVG010000221.1:0-8809 GCA_046723845.1 Candidatus Methylomirabilota bacterium
GAGCTCGGCGTTCTTGAGCGCGTTGATGGCGCGGGCGGGCAGAGGCAGATCGTCGAGGGACTTGGAGAGGCTGTCCTGCATCGAGCCCTCCCCCACTCCCTCCACTTCCTCTTCCTCCTCCTCGCCCCCCTCGGGGGCAAGGAGCGCGAACTGATCTCGCATGTGGGCGGCCGCCTTGGTCAGCGCCTCGTCCGGCGACACGGCGCCGTTCGTCCACACCTCGACCACGAGACGGTCGTAGTCGGTGATCTTGCCCAGGCGCGCGTTCTCCACGTTGTAGGAGACGCGCTGGATAGGCGAGAAGGCTGCGTCGAGGGCCATCGCCCCCGCCGGCACGCTACCCGCGGGGTGCCGGTCGGCCGAGATGTAGCCCCGTCCCACCCCGATGCCCAGCTCGATGGTAAGGGAGGCGCCCGCTTCGAGGGTCGCGATGTGGAGCTCGGGATTGAGCACCTCCACGCCGGTGGCCTCGGACACGTCGGCCCCAGTGACGGCCTTGGGCCCCGTGGCTTCCAGGCGTGTCACCATGGACTCGCCGGACGGGACGTTCACGGCGAGCTTCTTGAGGTTCAGCAGGACATCCTCCGTGCTCTCCGCGACCCCGGGCAGGGGCGCCTCCGCATCGGCCACTCCCGTGATGCGCGCCCAGGTGACCGCCGCGCCGGGGATGATGGAGAGCAGCGTGCGGCGCAGCGAGTTGCCCACGGTGAGGGCGTAGCCCTTCTCGAACGGCTCGGCGAGGAGCCGGCCGTAGCGGTCGGTGAGGATCTGCCACTCAATCGTCTTCGGCTTCTGAAATGGAATCCGTGCCATGTCTTCCCTTCTCTTGGCCCTGCGGGCGCGCCGCCCTACTTGGAGAACAGCTCGACGATCATCTGCTCCTGCACCGGGATCTGGATGTCCTCCCGGATGGGCAGCCCGCGCACGGTGCCTTTCCTCTCGTTGACGTCCATCTCGAGCCAGGCGGGCACCTGACCCCGGCCCGCGCCGAGGTTGTCGGCGACCCGCTCCTGCATCTTGGAGGAGGGGCGGATCTGCACCACCTCCCCCACCCGTACGATGTAGGAGGGGATGGAGACCTTGCGGCCGTTGACTTGGATGTGCCCGTGCCCGACCATCTGCCGAGCCTCGCGGCGCGAGGCGGCCATGCCCAGGCGGAACACGACGTTGTCCAGCCGGCGTTCGAGCAGCTTGAGCAGGTTCTCGCCCGTGCCCCCGCGCTCCCGCTCGGCCATGGCGAAGTAGCGGCGGAACTGGCTCTCGAGCACCCCGTAGATGCGCTTGGCTTTCTGCTTCTCGCGCAGCTGGATGCCGTAGTTCGTAAGCTTGGTCCGGGACAGCCCGTGCTGGCCCGGAGGATAGTTCCGCCGCTCGATGGCGCACTTGTCGCCGAAGCAGCGCGAGCCCTTGAGGAACAGCTTGATGCCTTCACGCCGGCATTGCCGGCAGGCCGCTGCACGATATCGCGCCAACGCTCTCTCCTCCCCTACACCCGACGCCGCTTGGGCGGACGGCACCCGTTGTGCGGAATCGGCGTCACGTCACGAATCGCGGAGATCTCGAGGCCTACTGCCTGGAGCGACCGGATGGCCGCCTCCCGGCCCGCCCCGGGTCCCCGCACGAACACCTCGACCTGCTTCAGCCCCAGGTCCATGGCCTTGCGGGCGGCGTTCTCCGCCGCGGTCTGGGCCGCGAAGGGCGTGCTCTTGCGCGAGCCCTTGAAGCCCACGCTCCCCGCGCTCGCCCAGGAGACCACGTTACCCATCTTGTCCGTGAGGGTGACGATGGTGTTGTTGAAGGTCGCCTGCACGTGGGCGATGCCCACGCGGACTTCCTTGCGCTCGCGCTTGCGCCCGCCCTTCTTCGGCGCCGCGGGAGCTTTGGACTCGTCCTTCTCTTCCGCTTCGTCAGCCATGCCTGGGGCTCCTCACTTCTTGGGGGGCGCCACGGCCGCGGGGGCGGCGGCGGCGGCCACCGGCTTCTTCTTGACCATGACGCCCTTGCTCTTGCCCTTGCGGGTGCGGGCGTTGGTGTGGGTGCGCTGCCCGCGTACAGGCAGGCCCTTGCGGTGGCGGATGCCGCGGTAGCTGCCGATGTCCATGAGGCGCTTCACGCTCATGGACACCTCGCGCCGTAGATCGCCCTCCACCTTGTACTCGCGCTCGATGATGTCGCGCACGCGCGCGGTCTCCTCGTCCGTCCACGCCTTCACGCGCTTGCCCGGATCCACCCGGGCATCGGCGAAGATCTTCTTGGAGGACGGGATGCCGATCCCGTAGATGTACTGGATCGCCACTTCCCCACGCTTGTCTCGCGGCAGGTCCACTCCGGCGATGCGTGCCATGGCGGCTCCTTTCCCTCCTAGCCCTGACGCTGCTTGTGGCGGGGGTTCTTGCAGATGATGTGCACGCGCCCCGCCCGTCGCACCACCTTGCAGTGCTCGCACCGCACCTTCACCGACGGTCTCACCTTCATGAGGCTGTCCTTTCTCTGCTCGCTACTTGAAGCGGTACGTGATGCGTCCCCGCGTCAGGTCGTAGGGCGAGAGCTCCACCTTGACCTTGTCGCCGGGAAGTATCCGGATGAAGTTCATGCGCATCTTGCCCGAGACGTGGGCCAGCACCTTGTGGCCGTTGTCGAGCTCCACCCGGAACATGGCATTGGGGAGCGGCTCCACCACCGTGCCCTCGACCTCGATCGCGTCTTCTTTGGCCATCGCGTCAGGCCGCCCGCGTGAGCACGTCCGGCCCGTCGTCGGTGATGGCGATGGTGTCCTCGAAGTGGGCGGCGAGGCTTCCGTCCGCCGTCACCGCCGTCCAGCCGTCCTCCAGCACGTGCACGTCCCACGAGCCCATGGTGACCATGGGCTCGATGGCCAGCACCATGCCCGCCTTGAGGGCGGGGCCGCGCCCGGCGTCACCGAAGTTCGGTACCTGGGGCTCCTCGTGGAGCGCCCGGCCGATGCCGTGGCCCACGAAGGAGCGCACCACCCCGAAGCCGTGGCTCTCGCAGTGCATCTGCACGGCGTGCGAGATGTCGCCGATGCGGTTGCCCACCCGGCACTGCACGATGGCCTTGTCGAGACTCTCCCGCGTCACGTCGATGAGCTCCTGCACCCGGGGCGGCACCGCGCCCACGGGGAGGGTCACCGCGCAGTCGCCGTAGTAGCCCTCGACCACGCAGCCGAGGTCGAGCCCGATGATGTCGCCCTCCTTGAGCTTACGCTTGGGCGAGGGGATGCCGTGCACCACCTCTTCATTGATGGAGGTGCACACGGTGGCCGGGTAGCCGCGATACCCCTTGAAGGCCGAGGTGGCGCCCTTGGACACGATGAACGCCTCGACCTCGGCGTCGATGTCCTTGGTCGAGATGCCCGGCCGCACCAGCCGCACGAGGAGCGCTTTCACCCCCGCGAGGATCTTCCCCGCCGCCCGCATGTGCTCGAGCTCGCGAGGCGACTTGAGCAGGATCATCGGGTCACCGCCTGCCGGGTCGCCGCGCGGATGGCCTCGGCCACCTGCGCCACCGAGCCTTCCCCCGCGATGGTGGCGAGGAGCTTGCGGCTCCGGTAGTAGTCGAGGAGCGGCGAGGTCTGCTTCTCGTACACGTCGAGGCGCGTCCCCACCGTGGCCTCGCTATCATCGGTCCGCTGGTAGAGCTCCCCGCCGCAGACGTCGCACTTTCCCGCCACCTTGGGCGGAGCGGACACGAGGTGGAACGTGCGGCCGCAGGCGCGGCAGACCCGGCGCCCGGTGAGGCGGCGCAGTAGCTCCGCGCGGGAGACGTCGAAGAAGATCACGCGGTCGAGGGTGAGCCCCGTGCGCGCGAAGAGCGCATCGAGGGCCTCCGCCTGGGTCACCGTGCGGGGGAAGCCGTCGAGGACCACGCCCGCCCTGGCGTCGGGCTGGGCCAGGCGCTCTCCCACGAGGCCGATGACCACGTCGTCCGGCACGAGACCGCCCGAGTCCATGTGACGCTTGGCCTCGAGGCCGAGCGGCGTCTTGGCCGCCACCGCCTCGCGCAGCATGTCGCCGGTGGCCACGTGGGGCACGCCCCACTCCTTGGCGAGGGCCTGGGCCTGGGTGCCCTTGCCCGCGCCCGGGGGGCCGAGAAAGATGACCCGGAGGCTCACGCCTGCGCCCGCGCCTTCTTGCGGAGGAAGCCCTCGTAGTTCCGCATCAGCAGATGGGACTCCATCTGGCGGACGGTGTCGAGGGCGACGCCCACCACGATCAGGAGGCTGGTGCCGCCGAAGTAGAACGGCACGTTGAACCACCGGATGAGGAAGTCCGGCAGCACGGAAATGAGGGCGAGGAAGATGGCCCCGGGCAGCGTGATGCGGGTGAGGACGCGGTCGATGTACTCCGCGGTCTTCTTGCCCGGCCGCACCCCGGGGATGAAGCCTCCGTACTTCTTCATGTTATCGGCGAGGTCGATGGGATTGAACACGATGGCCGTGTAGAAGTACGTGAAGAAGATGATGAGCGCGCAGTAGAGTGCAGTGTAGGTCAGGTGTCCCGGCGACAGCGCCTCCGAGATGGCCTGCATCCACGGGTGCTGGATGAAGCGGGTCAGGGTCGCGGGGAAGAGGATGAGGGAGGAGGCGAAGATGACCGGGATGACCCCCGCCGTGTTGATGCGGAGGGGAATGTGGGTGGTCTGCCCCATGGCCATGCGCCGTCCCACCATGCGCTTGGCGTACTGCACGGGGATCTTGCGCTGCCCCTCCTGCATCAGGATGACGGCGGCGGTGACCAGCACCATCATGACCACCAGGCCGAGGAACACGAAGAGCTTGAGCTCACCGGTGACGATCAGGTGATACGACGACACCACCGCCGAGGGCAAGCGGACCACGATGCCCGCGAAGATGATGAGGGAGATGCCGTTGCCGATGCCGCGCTCGGAGATTTGCTCGCCCAGCCACATGATCAGCGCCGTGCCCGTGGTCAGGGTGAGCATGGTCATGAGGCGGAAGCCCCAGCCGGGCACCGGCACGAGGGAGAGGCCGCCCTGCGGCTGCATGCTCTCGAGTCCCACCGCGATGCCGAAGGACTGGATGAGAGAGAGCACGATGGTGCCGTAGCGCGTGTACTGGGTGATCTTCTTCTTGCCCGCCTCGCCCTCCTTGGCCAGCCGCTCCAGGGCCGGAATGACCACGGTGAGGAGCTGCAGGATGATGGAGGCCGAGATGTAGGGCATGATGCCGAGGGCGAAGACGGTCAGCCGGCGCAGGTTGCCACCCGAAAAGAGGTCGACCATGCCGAGGAGGCCGCTCTGCATCTGGTTGAAGAGGGCAGCCAGGGCGGTAGCGTCGATGCCCGGGGTGGGCACGTGGGCGCCGAGCCGGTAGGCGGCCAGGAGCCCCAGCGTCACCAGGACCCGGCGCTTCAGCTCCGGGATCTTGGCGATGTTCTGGAAGCTCTGAAGCCCTTCCATCATGCCTTGGGTCCCTCCGCGGCGGCGATCAGCTCGACGCTGCCGCCCGCCGCCTCGAGCTTCTGACGCGCCGACTCGCTCACCCGATGCGCCTTCACGGTGAGGGCGTGCGCCACCGCGCCGTCGCCCAGCACCTTGACGGCCTCGCGGTCCGCCCGCTTGATGAGGCCAGCGTCGACCAGCTTGTCGGGATCGACCACGCTACCCGCCGCGAAGCGATCGGAGAGGTCGTTGACGTTGACCACGGCGAACTCGGTCTTCCCGCCGTAGGGAAGGAAGCCGCGCTTGGGCAGCCGCCGGTAGAGCGGCATCTGACCGCCCTCGAAGCCGGGCCGCGCGCCGCCGCCCGAGCGGGCCTTGAGCCCCTTGTGGCCACGACCCGAGGTCTTGCCGGTGCCGGAGGACCGGCCGCGCCCCACCCGCTTCCGCTTCTTGGTCGAGCCCTTGGCCGGACGCAGATCTTCGAGTCTCATGTCGTCTCGACCTCGACGCAGAAAGGCACCGCCTGGATCATGCCGCGGATGGTCGGGGTGTCGTCGTGCTCCACCGTCTGGCGGATGTGGCGGAGTCCGAGCGCCTTCACCGTCGCCTCCTGGGTCGGCGAGAGCCCGATCAGGCTCTTCACCAGTGTCACCTTAAGTTTCTTTGCCACCGCTCGCCTCCTGGCCGTCACCGTCCACCGACCGCCGCCGCGCGCTGTGCGTATCCAGGAGCCGCTTGAGGCGGCGGAACGCGTCGATGGTCGCCTTGAGCACGTTGTGCGGATTGTTGGTGCCGAGTGTCTTGGTCAGGATGTCCTGGACTCCCGCCGCCTCCAGCACGGGCCGCACCGCGCCGCCCGCGATGACGCCGGTGCCGTGCGAGGCCGGACGGAGGAACACCCGCGCCGCCCCGTAGTGACCCGTGATCTGGAACGGTATGGTCGTGTCCTTGAGTGGCACGAGGATCAGATCCTTCTTGGCGTGCTCGACCGACTTCCGGATGGCCTCCGGCACCTCGCGGGCCTTGCCCAGCCCCACCCCGACGTGCCCCCGCCCGTCCCCCACCACGACGAGGGCCGTGAAGGAGAACCGCCGGCCGCCCTTGACCACCTTGGCCACGCGGTTGATGGCGACCACCCGATCCGTCAGGTCCAATGCGCTCGCGTCGATCTTCGCCTCAGCCACTCAGTCTCTCCCGTTGTCTCTGCCGTGTCTGTCTTGACCGTCGAATCTCGTTAGAAAGCCAGCCCGGCGGCACGGGCCGCCTCGGCCAGGGCCTTGATCCGCCCGTGGTACTGATAGCCGCCACGGTCGAAGACGACCTGGCCGATCCCGTTGGCCTTGGCCTTCTGCGCCACCAGCTCGCCCACGATCTTGGCCGCGGCCATGTTGCCTCCGGACTTGGCCCGGCTCCGGAAGTCGGGGGATCGACTGTCCACCGCCACCAGCGTACGCCCCGCGGCGTCGTCCACCACCTGCGCGTAGATGTGATTGAGGCTGCGGAAGATGGCCAGGCGCGGCCGCTCCGCCGTGCCCTGCACCTTCGTGCGCACCCGCAAGTGCCGGATGTTGCGCCCCACCACCTTGAGAGAAGTCCTCATTACTTGGCTCCTGCCTTCTTGCCGACCTTGCGACGGATGTGCTCGTCCGCGTACTTGATGCCCTTGCCCTTGTAGGGATCGGGCTTGCGGAGGGCGCGCAGCTTGGCCGCCGTCTGGCCGAGGAGCGCCTTGTCCGAGCCCTTCAGCGTGATGGACACCTGCCGGTCGATCTCCGCCTGCACGCCGTCGGGCAGGGGAAAGATCACGGGATGCGAGTAGCCGAGGGCGAGCTGGATGTTCTTGCCCTGCACCTGGGCGCGATAGCCGATGCCCACGATCTCGAGCTTGCGCTCGAAGCCTTCCTTGACGCCGTGGACCATGTTGGCGATGAGGGAGCGCATGAGGCCGTGGAGCGCGCGCACGGACCGGTGGTCGGAGCTGCGCGTGACGGTGACCACGTTGTCCGCGAGGCTCACGGCGAGGCTGCCCGGCACGGCCTGGCTCAGCTTGCCCTTGGGCCCCTCCGCGCGGACGGTCTGGCCCTCCACCGCGACCTTGACCCCCTGCGGGACGGGGATGGGCTTCTTGCCGATTCGTGACATGACTGAGGCTCCTCCGCCTACCACACGTAGGCGAGCACTTCGCCGCCCAGCTGCTGCTTGCGCACCGCCCGGTCCGTCATGACGCCCTGGGACGTGGAGAGAATGGCCACGCCCATCCCGCCCAGAATGCTCGGGATCTTGTCCTTGCCCACGTACACGCGCCGCCCGGGCTTGGAGACGCGCATCAGGCCCGAGATGATCTTCTCGTTGCCCGGGCCGTACTTGAGGTAGACGCGGAGCGTCCCCTGCTTCTTGTCCTCGATGAGCCGGAAGTTCTTGATGAAGCCCTCTTCCTTGAGGATCTCCGTGATGCGCACCTTGAGCTTGGACGACGGGATGTCCACCTTCTCGTGCTCGGCGCGGCTCGCATTGCGGATGCGCGTCAGGAGATCGGCGATCGGATCGCTCATCGACATGTCCGGCTCCTCACCAGCTGGCCTTGATCACGCCCGGCACCTCGCCCTTGAGGGCGAGCTCCCGGAAACAGAGGCGGCAGAGCTGGAACTTTCTGATGAAGCCGCGCGGTCGCCCGCACAGCTTGCAGCGGTTGTGGACGCGCGTCTTGAACTTGGAGGCCCTGTGCAGGCGCTCCGTCTTCATGATGAGCGAGGTCTTGGCCATGCCTTAGGACTCCCTGAAGGGGACGCCGAGATGGCCGAGGAGCGACTTGGCCTCCTCGTCCGTCCGGGCCGAGGTGACCATGATCACGTCCATGCCGCGCACCTTGTCCACCTTGTCGTAGACGATCTCGGGGAAGATCACCTGCTCCTTGAGCCCGAGGGCGTAGTTACCGCGGCCGTCGAAGGCCTTGGGGGGCACGCCCTTGAAGTCGCGCACGCGGGGCAGGGCGATGTTGACGAGGCGGTCGAGGAACTCGTACATCCGCGCGCCGCGCAGGGTCACCTTGCAGCCGATGGGGACGTTCTCGCGCAGCTTGAAGTTGGCGATGGACTTCTTGGCCCGCGTCACCACCGGCTTCTGCCCGGTGATGGCGAGAAGGTCCGCTACCGCGAAGTCGAGAACCTTGGGATTCTCCTTGCCCTCGCCCACTCCCATGTTGAGCACGATCTTCTCGAGGCGCGGCACCTGGAAGGGGTTGGTGTAGCCCCGCTCCTTCATCATGGTGGGGATCACCGCCGTCCGGAACCGGTCGCGCAGCCGCGGGGGCACGTCACCGGTCACGCGCGCCTGCGTCGCGGGCGCCGCGGCGGTCGCGGGCGCGCCCTTGCCGCCACCCTTCCCGGCG
>JBKOVG010000251.1:0-7227 GCA_046723845.1 Candidatus Methylomirabilota bacterium
TGTCGCGAATATGCGCGTCAAGGAAGGTGCGCCACGTGGAGGTTGGCCGCGGCGACGGGCGCCGCATGTACTTGGCAACGGTGAGCCCCGCGACCGCATAGCCGAGGAACCGGAGTTCGGCTTGGATCCGGCGGCGGCCCCAGGTCGGGTGCTCTCGGGCCATGCGGCGGATCAGCGTGCGGAGCTCAAGATCGAGCGGCGGGCGACCCATTGAGCGGCGCCGGGACTTCCAGCGCCAGTAGAGCAGGAAGCCCCGGCGGTGCCAGGCGAGGACGGTCGCGGGCTGAACAATGACGAGACTGGTCCGCCAGCCGGCCCACAGCTGTGAGAGCCCTACCCAGAAGAGTCGGTCCCGCTGGTGGAGCCGGGGGCGACCGACTGATCGCTGCATTACCGCCAGTTGATGCCGGAGGGCGACATTCTCCAGCGAGACGGCGGCTGAGCTGACGAGGAGGGCGCGGACGAAGACCCAGACACCGAGGACGGGATCATCACAGCTCCCAGCGCTGAGGGATGGGCTGGCGAGGATTCTACATCAGGCCTCAACCAGGTCTAGTCTTTGACCAGGACAGGGGCGTGAGCCGGTGCATTGGTCGATTTTCGCAGTACATTTCGCAGTACCAGGGTGGGGTTGATCGAAGGAGAGCGACGATGAGCAAGCTCGGAGTGACGAGACTCGGGCTCACGATCTGGGGGTTCGAGGTTGGCCCGCGAGCCGCTGTCGACGTGGCGATCGAGGCCGAGCGGCACGGCTTCGATAGCGTTTTCCTCGTGGAGGGTGTCTTCAGTAACGACGCGGTCACAACGGTGGCCGCTATGGCGGGATGCACCTCTCGCATTGGTATTGGTACGGGGATCGCCAACATCTATCTGCGCCACCCCGTGATGCTGGGAATGGCGGCAGCGGCGATCGACGAGATCTCAGGTGGACGGCTCGTGCTCGGCATCGGCCCGAACAACGAGGCGATGATCTCTCGGGCGGGGTTGTCGTGGCGCGATCCGCGTCAGGCGCTGCGCGAAACGACGGACACCGTGCGTGGCGTGCTCGCGGGCACGGGGCTGCCGGGACTGCGTCCTCCGCGGCCGGCCTCGCGCGCAGTTCCGATCCACTGGGCGGCCATGGCGCTCGAGACCTGCGAGGCTGCGGGGCGACACGCAGATGGCCTCATGCTCTACTTGTGCACGAAGGACCGGTATCGGCGTGCGGTAGAGCGCATGCGACGAGGCGCGATCACGGCAGACCGTTCGCCGGACGATGTCAGCGTGAGTCTGCTCATTCCGACATTCATCCACGATGACCTCGCGACGGCTCGTCGCGCGGCGCGCGAGTTCCTGGTGCACTATGCAAGCCTGCCTCACTACGCCAAAGTGTTCACGGCGAGCGGATTCGGGACGGAGATGGAAGCGGTCCGCACAGCCGTCGGCAACCAGGATCGTGCGGCGGCGATGGCCGCGCTTTCCGATCGACTGCTCGACAGCGTTCTGCTGGCGGGCCCTGCCTCTCGCTGCCGCGACGGACTCGCAGGCTTCCGAGAGGCCGGCGTTGACTGGGCGCTCTTGGGCCCGCAGCGGGTTGGCGACCACGGCCTTGTCGAACAGGCGCACGTGCTCGTACGCGAGCTCGAACCCGGCTAAGGTTTTCACCGCTGCGACTTCGTCTGCGTGCACCGTGATGTGCGGCCTGTCGTTCGCCAAAACCTCATCCCACTCGATTGCCACCCAGAGGGGACGACGGGGAAGCTTACAGGACACGACTCGGGATATCATCCAGCCCGGGGCGAGTTGGGTGGGCGCTGTGCCTGGTTGGCGGCGGTCTTCGGTCGACACTGTTTCATCGACGATCTCTGTTCGGTGTCCGGAAGCTCCGCTGCAGACGTTGGCGAAGCCATTAACGCTGGAACACTCTTGTGGGCGTATTCCCGCTGCCGTCGATTTCCAGGGAGGGTAGGGAGGGTCGGCCCATGCGAGTCTCTGGTCTCACGTGGCTGATCCTCGCCGTCGCCACTGTCGCCCTTTTGAGCACGGCCGGCCAGATCGTCGGCTTCTACACCGACTGGCTCTGGTTCCGTGAGGTGCAATTCACGTCAGTCTTCGTCACCATACTCCGAACGCAGATCCTCCTCGGGTTGGTCACGGGCGTCGCCTTCTTCGTGATCCTGTACGGCAATGTGGCCCTTGCCTGGCGGCTCGCCCCGCGCGAAAACCTCGTGGTGGCGGACGACGCCCTCGGGCTGCCAAGTCCAGAGATCCTGAGGCCGTACCTCCGCAGGCTGACGTTACCAGTGAGCACGACGCTGGCTCTCCTGGCCGGCTGGCTGGGGACGGACCGATGGGAGCTGGTCCTGAAGGCTTTGAGTCCCACGCCGTTCGGCATTCGCGACCCGCTCTTCGACCAGGAGGTGGCCTTCTACGTGTTCCGGCTCCCGCTCTGGAGCTCCCTCTATGGCTGGCTGATGGGGGTCCTCATCCTCTCTGGCCTGGCCACCATCGCCGTGTCCTTCTGCACCCGGGGCATTCAGGTCTCGTCCCGCGGTGTCTCGATCTCCCGACGGACCCGGGGCCACCTCCTGTCCCTGGCGGCCCTCCTGCTTCTCCTGAAGGCCGCCGGGTACCGGCTGGCCATGTTCGGCCTCCTCTTCTCCGAGCGGGGCGTGGCCTTCGGCGCTGGCTATTCGGACGTCAACGCCCAGCTCCCCGTCCTGAAGGCCCTCATGGTCCTGGCCGGCCTAGTCGCTGTCCTGTGCTTGGTCACCATCCGCCTCCAGAGCTGGCGCCTCCTCCTGGCGGGCGTCGCCGCGCTGGTGGGCGTGGCGATCCTGGGTGGGATCGCGTACCCGGGGCTGATCCAGCGTTACCAGGTGTCCCCGAACGAGATCGTCAAGGAGAAGCCGTACATCGACTTCAACATCCGCTACACACGCCTGGCCTACGGCCTGGACAACATCGAAGAGCGGGAGTTCCCGGCCGAGGAGACGCTGACGCTTCAGGACCTTCGCAAGAACGACGCGACCATCAAGAATATCCGCTTGTGGGATACCCGGCCCCTGCTCGCCACCTACAGCCAGCTCCAGGAGATCCGGACCTATTACAAGTTCACCGATATCGATATCGATCGCTATTCGATCAACGGGGAGTACCGGCAGGTGACCCTGTCCCCACGGGAACTCTCCTCGAAGGATCTACCGAGCCGGATCTGGATCAACGAGCGATTGACCTATACGCACGGCTACGGCGCCGTGGTGAGTCCGGTGAACCGGGTGACGCGCGAGGGACTCCCTGAATTCTGGATCAAGGATATCCCCCCCGTGGCCTCCAGCGATCTCCGGATCTCCCGCCCGGAGCTCTACTTCAGCGAACTGGCCACGGACTACGTCTTCGCGAAGACTCGGGCCAAGGAATTCGATTACCCGGCGGGGAACCAGAACGTCTACACCACCTACGGGGGACAGGGCGGAATCCCGCTGAGGTCCTTCTGGCGTAAGGCACTGTTCGCGGCCTATCTGGGGGACATCAAACTCCTTCTCTCTAACGACCTCACGGCCGAGAGCCGGTTGCTGATCTACCGGAACATCCGGGCGCGGGTCCAGAGGATCGCGCCGTCCTTCCAGTACGACGACGATCCTTACATGGTGATCTCGGCGGCAGGGCGCATCGTCTGGCTCGTGGACGGCTACACGGTCTCCGACCGGTTCCCGTACTCGGCGCCGACGCGAGGCTTGGGCAACTACGTGCGCAATGCCGTCAAGGTGACCGTCGACGCCTACGACGGGACGGTGCATTTCTATGTCGCGGATCCGGCTGATCCGCTGATCCGCACGATCGCGCGGATCTTCCCCGGGATGCTCCAGCCACTCGACGCCATGCCGGCCGACCTCCGCGCCCATATCCGCTACCCCGAGGGGCTGTTCAGGATCCAGGCGGGAGTGTTTGCCGTCTACCACATGCGCGACACTCAAGTGTTCTACAACAAGGAGGACCTCTGGAGCATCCCGGTCCGTCCTGTGGATGGGCGGGAGCGCGCCATGGAGCCCTACTACCTCATCCTGCGTCTACCGGGTGAGAAGAAGGAGGAGTTCGTCCTCCTCATCCCCTTCACGCCCAGCAAGAAGGACAACTTGGCCGCGTGGCTGGCGGCCCGGAGCGATCCGCCCAACTATGGCAAGCTCGTCGTCTACAACTTCCCCAAGCAAAAGCTGATCTACGGTCCCCGGCAGATCGAGGCCCGGATCGACCAGGACTCGTTTATCTCCCAGCAGCTCTCCCTCTGGAACCAGCGGGGCTCGCAGGTGATCCGGGGGAATCTCCTCGTCGTCCCCATCGAGCGTTCCCTCGTGTATGTGGAGCCGCTCTATATCGCCGCCGAGAAGGGGCAGCTCCCGGAGCTGAAGCGCGTGATCGTCGGCTTCGGAGACCGGATCGCCATGGAGGAAACGCTGGACGGCGCGATGGGTCGGGTGTTCGGGGGACCGGGACCGAAGGCGGGGGCCGAGGTGGCGCCGAGTCGATCGGTGGGAGCCGCGGGCTCGGTGAAAGCGCTGCTGGATGACGCGGCCTCCGTCCTCACGCGCGCCGACGAAGAGCTTCGCCGCTTACACGAGCTGTTGCGGCAGCTGCGCGAAGCCGAGGAGAGGCTCGGATCAAGCGGAAGCCCCCGCAGTTCCTCGGGGACACCCCGATGAACAAGCGTGCGAGCCGATCGCGCGATGCGTACCGGCACGCCCCGTGGCGCGCCACCCGAGGAGGCACTCATGTACAGGCACATTCTGATCCCGACAGACGGCTCTCACCTATCCGAGCTGGCGATCCAGCAGGGCATCAAGCTGGCGAAATCGATCGACGCGAAGGTGACCGCCATCACGGTCTTCGCACCCTTCCGTACGATCGCGATCGAGCCGATGATGATCACCGATACTGCGGAGCAGTACCAGAAGGAGTGCGACGCCCTGGGCGAGAAATACCTCCGGGTCGTGAAAGACGCCGCCAAAGCGGCCGACATCCCGTGCGAGGTCATACGGGTCATGCACGACTATCCCTATCAGGCCATTATCGAGACTGCCAACACGAGGGGATGCGATCTGATTTTCATGGCTTCGCATGGTCGTCGGGGTATGGCCGCACTCGTGCTCGGCAGCGAGACGACGAAGGTCCTGACCCACACCCAGATTCCGGTCTTGGTGTGCCGCTGATGCTCGTCGTCGACAACCCATCGGACACTTCGAGATCGAAGGAGGCGGCGGCCATCCGGATGACGGGGGGTGGGCCACCGCGTCGCCCGTCGTCCGGGCCGGCAATCCGTTGAGTCGCGTCCTGACGCTCTTTTGGGTTCGTGGAATCCCCGTTCGAATCCACCTCAGCTGGCTCGTGATCGTCGGGCTCATCACCTGGAGCTTGTCCGTCGGCTATTTCCCACAGATCCTGCCGGGCGTTTCTTTGGTGACCCACTGGGCGCAGGGATTTCTGGCGGCACTCCTCCTGTTCGGGTCGGTCTTCCTGCACGAGCTCTCTCACGCGTTGACGGCCCAGCGCTACGGGATCCCTGTCTCGGGCATCACGCTGCACGTCTTCGGCGGTGTCTCGCAACTCACCCGCGAGCCGGACCGCCCGGGCGAGGAGTTCACCGTCGCCATCGTTGGACCCCTCACGAGCTTCGCGATTGCCGGGGTGCTCGCGGTTCTGCGGTCGCTCACGCAGCCGCCGGTCGCCGTCGCGGCGGTCATGAGCTATCTCATCCTGGTGAACACCGTCATCGGTGTCTTCAACCTTGCTCCCGGATTTCCGCTCGACGGCGGCCGTCTGCTGCGCGCGGTGCTCTGGAGAGCACGAGGCGATCTCGGCTGGGCGACAAGGGTAGCCAGCCGTGCCGGCGGCCTGTTCGCGATGTTCCTCATCGTGCTCGGCGCGTTTCGGGCGCTAAGCGGCCAGTTCCTGGGTGGCCTCTGGCTGGTCCTGATCGGTCTCTTCCTGCGCGAGGGTGCCGAGGGAGGCTACCGACAGGTGGCGCTCGAGCGCGTCCTCGCACCGCTGGCCGTCCGGGACGGAATGACGCGGACGGTGATCACGGTTCCCCCAGACCTGTCCATCACCAAGGCCGTCGATGACTTTTTCTGGCGGCATCACGTCTCGAGCTTCCCGGTGCTCGAGGGTGATCGCCTCGTTGGCATCGTCGCCGTGGATCGCTTGAAGCAGCTCCCCCGGGAGCGCTGGGCGACGACCTCAGTCCGGGACCTTATGCTCCCGGTGACGGACGCATTGATGGCGGCCCCTGACGATTCACTTTGGTCGGCATTTCAGAAGCTTTCCCAGAATGGTCTTGGTCGCCTCGCGGTGGTGAATCACGGGCGGCTGGTGGGCTATCTCAGCATCAAGGACGTCACTCATCTGATCGCCGTTTCGAAGTAAAACCATCACGCACGCCTCGTGAGAATCGATCAACTCACTGACGCCGGCACGCTGGCGAGCCTGAACAGTGCGCCGCAGGGCTTGTCCACCGTCGAAGCCAGCGCCGACTGCGCGAATTTGGCCCCAACCGCGTGGAAGAGGCGTGGCGTGAGCGTCCACTGCGGCGGCTGCTCAGGGGACTGAGCCACTTCTTCGCCCTGATTTTGTGGGTGGCCGCGGGCGCTGGCGTTCTTCGCCGAATGGAGTGCGCCCGGCCAGGGGACGGCGAAAGTCGGGTACGCGATGGTCGCCGTCATCCTGATCAGCGCCGTGTTTTCGTTCTGGCAGGAGTACCGCGCCGAGTAGACGCTGGCGGCGTTGCGCCGGCTCCTGCCGGAGCAGGCCGATGTCTTGCGCGAGGCGACGAGTCCAGGTAGCGATCGAGCAGTTGGTCCCCGGGGACATCGTGCTGCTGGAGCAGGGCGACCATGTGATCGGCCGATTGCCGGCTCATCGAGGCGTTCGGCGTCCGCGTCAACAACGCTATCATTTCCGGGGAGTCGCTGCCGCAGGCGCGCGAGGCGGGGCCCTGTCACGCGAACGAGTTGCTGCACGCCAGAAACATCGTGCTGGCCGGCACGTCGATGGTGTCGGGCCAAGCCAAGGCCGTTGGTCGTGGCCACCGGAATGCAGACCGAGCTCGGCAAGATCGCGTACCTCGCCCAAGCGGCCGGGGAACCCGTGTCCCCGCTACGCCAGGAGATCGCGCACCTCAGCCGATGGATCGCGTAGCGCTTCACACGGGAGCGCCCGCCCTAGCGACGCTCGAGTCGCCGAGCGAGCCAGGTC
>JBKOVG010000309.1:0-15598 GCA_046723845.1 Candidatus Methylomirabilota bacterium
CCTTCCAAAACGCGGTCATCCACTTGACGGCATCCACGGTGTTCTTGCTGTTGAGCGCCACCTTCCGGCCCGTCTTGTCCGTCTCCATGCCCCCGAACGTCCAGAGAAGCGGATAGGCGAAGGTGGGAGCATCACCATAGGTGTGCCCGAGCGTCTGGCCGACGGGCCGGCCCTTCTGCTTGAGGGCGGCGCCGATCTTGCGCCACTCGTCCAAGGTCTTGGGTGGCGCCGTGGCGCCCACGGAGGCGAACCACGACCGGCGATAGGCGATCTGGTTGCCGATGATGCCGTAGGGCAGGGCGAGCCAGCGGCTGCCATCGCGTGCCGCCTGCTCCGACTGCTCGTAGTAGCCGCCCTGCTCCTTGCCCTTCCACTCGCAGAGATCGCTGACGTCCGCGAGGGAGGCCGCGTACAGGTGGGGCCAGTTGTGGAACATCAAGATGATGTCGGCGCCCGCGCCCGTCTGGATGGCCGCGGTGATGCGCGGCTGCAGATCGTTGCCGTTGATGTTCTCCATGAAGACTTCGGTCTTCATCTGCTTGTTGTACTCGGTGATCTGCCGCCGGAGCTCCACGTCGCCCTCCGGGATGAAGTCCGGCGGGTGGAGCAGGTGGATCTTGACGGGCTGGGCGAAGGCCGGCGCGCGCCGAGCGCGCAGGATGCCCTCGATGCCTCCGGCTACCGCCGCGCTGCCGATCTGGAGGAACGTCCGCCGCTTCATGGCAGCCTCCTTGTGCAAGAGAGCTCCTGCGAGTGCTCCGAGCCTAGGAGGGCGCCTTCGCCGCTGTCAAGGCCCCTTTGACTTCCGCAAGCCCCTATCGGAGACTTGACGGACTCAAGGAGACCCCCATGCCCTCGAACCTCGACGAGCAGTTCCAGACCATTCACGAGCTCGCCCGCGCCGCCCGCCGCAATCTCTCGGACGGGCCGTGGGACTATCTGATCGGTGGCACGGAGACCGAGACCACCGTGAAGCGGAACCGTCTCGCCATCGACAGCGTGGCCTTCCGGCCGCGCGTCCTCCGCGACGTGTCGAAGGTGGACTCCGCCTCCACCTTCTTCGGCCGCCCCGTGCGCCTCCCCGTGATGCTCGCGCCCGTGGGCTCGGTGGAGAGCTTCACGCCGGGCGGGGGCGCCACCGCGGCCAAGGTCTCGGGGGCGTTCGGGGTCCCCCACATGCTGTCCAGCGCCTGCAATCCCGGTCTCGAGGCCACCGCCAAGGCCGCCGACAACTTCCGCATCTTCCAGCTCTACGTGCGGGGCGACGACGCCTTCGTGGACGATCACGTCAGGCGCGCGAAGGACAACGGCTACACCATCTTCTGCATGACGGTGGACTCCGCCCACTACAGCCGGCGCGAGCGCGACATCGATAAGCGCTTCGTCAAGCCGTGGCGGCAGGCCGCCACCGGGATGAACCGGCAGGCCGCCCTGTCCTGGGATCAGGTGAAGCGCTTCAAGGACACCCACGACATCCCCCTCATCCTCAAGGGCATCGCCACCGCCGAGGACGCCGCCATCGCCTGCGAGCATGGCGTGAACGGCGTCTACGTGTCCAATCACGGAGGCCGCCAGCTCGATCACGGCGTGGGCTCGCTCGCCGTGCTCCCCGAGGTGGTGAAGGCCGTCGACAAGCGCGCGGTGGTCATGGTGGACGGCGGCTTCATGCGCGGCACCGACGTGGTCAAGGCCATCGTCCTGGGCGCGCAGATCGTGGGCCTGGGACGGCTCCAGTGCCTGGGTCTGGCTGCGGCGGGTCAGGCGGGGCTGGAGCGCGCGCTCGAGCTGCTCGAGGACGAAGTCCGGATCTGTCTCGCCCTCCTGGGAGTTACGAGCTACAGTGAGCTTGACGCCTCGTACGTGCGGGAGGCGCCGGCCGTGGCCGAGCCGGACGCTCTGAGCGCCTTCCCGCTGCTCTGAGGAGGGCGACGGACGCATGAAGCTCCGACTGCTTCTCCTGGCCGTGGTGATGCTCACGGCCGGCTGCGCCTCCGCCCTCCTCAACGGCCAGATCGCGCTCCGCCAGGGCCGCTACATCGAGGCCGAGGGCTACTTCAACGAGGCGCTCGCCAAGGATCCCGGCCGCACCGACGCCCTCGTCGGGCTCGGCATCGCGCAATACAAGGCGGGGCAGATCGAGGAGTCCATCGGCTCGCTGGAGAAGGCGGTGCAAGTCCGGCCCAACGAGCCGAGCGTGCGGCTCTACCTCGCCCTGGGCTATCTCAAGCGCGGGGAGACGGACAAAGCGGAGGAGCAGCTCACCGCGCTCCGCTCCCTCAGGATCGACGCGCGGGTGGGACAGCAGGTGCAAGAAGCGCTGGACCTCATCAAGAAGGGTCCCCTCACCGACTCCGTGCGCACCTTCCTGATCGGGAGTCTCGAAACGCAGGCGGAGCTGAGCCGCGACGTGCAGGATGCCCGGCTCCAAGCCCAGATGGCGCAGGCCTACTACTACTCCTTCTATCCGTATTATCCCTTCGGCCCTTTCCCTCCCTACTACTGGGGCTATCCCAGGTACTTCGGCACTCCCTTCGTCCCGTACGGACCCTGCGTGCTGGTGTGGCGGGGCGGCTTGCCCTACTGCATCTGATCCGTCCACTCAGCCCTTCACCGCGCCCGCAGTGAGCCCGCTCACCATGTACTTGTGGAGATAGATGTAGACGATCACCACGGGGGCCGAGGCGAGGGCGGCCGCCGCCATCAGCTGTCCCCAGAACGCGAAGTCCGACACCACGAACTCCGAGAGCCCCACGGGCAGCGTGCGCAGGCTATCGTCCGCGATGAAGATCAGCGCGTAGAGAAACTCGTTCCACGACAAAGTGAAGCAGAAGAGACCCGCGGCGAGCAGGCCCGGCGCGGCGAGGGGCAGCACGATGCGGCGGAGGGTCTGCAGGCGCGTGGCCCCGTCGACGAGGGCGGCCTCCTCCAGCTCGCGGGGAATGGACCGGAAGAATCCCATGAGGAGCCAGGTCACGAAGGGCACGAGAAAGGTCGGATAGGCGAGGATCAGCGTGCCGAGGGAGTTGGAGTAGCCGATCTGGATGAAGGTGCGATAGAGCGGGATGAACATGAGGCCGGGCGGCACGAGGTAGGTGATGAGCACCAGGGCGCCGAACGTCCTCCGTCCCGGGAAGCGCAGCCGGGTCAGCGCATAGGCGCCCGCGGAGCCGATGGCCAACGAGATGAGGGTGCTCGCCACCGCGACCACCGTGCTGTTGCGGAGCCACTGGGCGAAGCGCGTCTCCTCGAAGAGGTAGAGATAGTTCTCGATGGTGAACGGCCATGGCATGTAGATCGCCTCGGACATGAGGATCTGCCGGCCCGTCTTGAACGAGGTGTCGAGGATCCAGTAGAGGGGGACGGCCACCAGCACGAGGAGGCCGCTCACCACCAGCCAGCGGAAGACGCGGCTGCTCACGAGCTCGGCTCCTCCCGGTGGAGGTAGCGGACCACGAAGACGATGAGGAGCGCGATCACGGGCAGCGAGTACATGCTGGCCGCCATGGCCATCCCCCACCGCTGCGACTGGATCCCCAGCTCGTAGGAATAGGTGGCGAAGATGTGGGTGGCCGCCCCCGGCCCGCCGCGCGTCATGATGTACACGATGTTGAAGTCGTTGAGCGTCCAGATCGTGCTGAGCAGGGTCACGATGGCGACCACGCCCTTGATCGAGGGCAGGCTGATCCGCCAGAACTGCTGCCAGGCCGAGGCGCCATCGACGGAGGCGGCGTCGTAGAGGTCCTGCGGCACCGTCTGCATGGCGGCGAGGAAGGACACGCCGAAGAACGGAAAGCCGCGCCACACGTTGGCCATGACCACGGAGAGCATGGCGAGGTCCGGATTGCCGAGCCAGTGGATGCCCCCGCCGATGATGCCGAGGTCGTGGAGACCCACGTTCACGAGCCCGCGGTAGAGGTCGAGCAGCCAGCGCCAGGTGAGCGCGATGACCACGGTGGGAATGACCCAGGGCAGGAGGAGGAAGCCGCGCAGCAGCTGATTGCCGCGCACGGCCTTCTGCAGCGCGGCGGCCATGGCGAGGCCGATCACCACCTTGGTGCCGATGGAGCCCACCGTGTAGACCACGCTGTTCCAGGCCACGATGCGGAAGCGCGCACTCTCCCACAGCGCCGCGTAGTTCTTGAATCCCACGAAATGCGCGGGATAGCCGACCATCTTCTCGGTGAGGCTCAACCAGATGGCGTTGAGGAAGGGGTAGGCGATGAGGACGCCGATGAGGAGGGCCACCGGCGCGATCAAGGCGTAACCGAGCAGCCGCTCCTGCACGCGGTTGACGCGATGCCAGGCGAGGTCACGCGGGCGGGGAGCGGCCGCCACGGGCGGCGCGAGAATCAGCTCATCCCCGGAGCCTCTCGCCGGTCGTTGCATCGATGCCTCGGCGCCCTCACTTGACGGGCAGGCGCTCGTAGATCTCCTTGATCCGCTTGTCGGCTTCCTCGATGGCCTTCTCGGGAGCGACCTTGTCCACGATCACCCGCGTCATCATGTCGGTGAGCACGTTGCTCGAGATCACCTCGGCAGCGGCGGGGGTGGTCGGTCCCGGCCAGCCCACAGGACGTCCGAGCTTGACCGTCTCCGTGATGACTTTGCCGTCGGCGTTGTTCCAGTAGTCATGGTTGATGAGACTCTTGAACAGCGGCACCGCCTGCTGGAAGGAGCCCGTCATATAGGCGGTGAACTTCTCCTTCGACATGATACAGCTGACGAGGGCGCGCGCTTCCTTCTGCTGCTTGCCATCCACGGGCACGGCCCAGTTCATGACGAAGGTGAGGGCGAGGTTGCGGCCGGCCGGCCCTCGCGGCATGAGCTTGATGGCGGTGTCCTTGCGCAGGGGATGCTTCGTCGAATCCTCCTGGAAGAGGATGCTGGGGCCGTTCGGCGTGAAGGTGATCTTGCTCGCCATGAAGGCCTCGTTGTTGCCGGAGCCGGACCACGAGAGAAAGTCGAGCGCGGCGGTCTTGTCGGTGAGGTAGGCCGGGGTCACCACCTTCACCGCCTGGAGCGCCTTGTCCTTGGGCATACCGACGTACTTCCCGCTCTGGTCGACCCACGCCGCCCCGTACGACCAGAGGAGGCTCATGGCAGGATCGTAGCCGTCGCCCGTGCGGTTCCAGGGAAAGCCCTGCGGGAAATCTTGCAGTCCTGCCTTCTTGATCTTGACCGAGATGTCGTTGATGGCCTCCCAGGTGTCGGGAGGCTGGGCGCCGACCTTCTCCACGAGATCCTTGCGGTAAAAGAGGATGAGGGGGATGGCGTAGTGCGGCACCGCGTAGAACTTGCCCCCGAACTTGACGGCGCCCTCGGCATTGGGTGCGAGCTCGCCGAGCTCCTTCACCGCCGTGCCCACCAGGTCCGACACGTCCGACAGCCGTCCGAGGTTGGCCAGGCGCGCCGGACCCACCGCGTCGAGCTCGGCCACGTCGGGCAGGGTCTTGCTCTCGATGGCCGCCGTGTATTTCGTCCACATGTCGTCGAAGGTGTAGGTCTGGATCTGCACTTCCGCCCCGATCTTCTTGCCGCACTCCTGGATCGTCGTGTCGAGGATCTTGTCGGCGGGCGGGATGTAGGTCTTGAGCCGCCACAGCGTCATCTTCACGTCGGCGGCGCGGGCCGGAGCGAGCGCTCCCGCCACGGCGAGGATGAGGGCGATGGTGAAAATCCGTCGGGGCGCTCCAGACATGGGGCTCTCCTTTGAGCTCGAAGGCTGCGCCGGGTGCTGCTCTTGTAAGCGGCTGCTCCTGCATTGTCAAGGCCTCGGCCTTGACAGTGCCGGGAGCCCGCCGCATCATCGGGCGGCATAGCCGCCATGAGCTCTTTCCTGGACGCGGTCGTCAATCTGGGCGACCTTCTCGACCGATCGCGGCCCGCCGATGCCGTCGCGGTGATCGATTGCCTCGATTGGCAGCATCCGCGCCCGTACATCTATGGCGAGCTGGACCGCCTCGCCGATGCGTGTGCGCGCGGGCTCCTCGCCCGCGGCTTGCGGCGCGGGGACGCGGTGGCCATCCTGTCTGGCAACCGGGCGGAGTTCCTCGTCGCCTACCTCGGCACCATGCGCGCGGGCCTCGTCTCCGTCCCCGTGAACCACAAGTTTTCCCGCGAGACCATCGAGTTCGTCATGCGCGACGCCGCGGTGAAGCTCGTCTTCACCGACGGCGAGCGCCGAGCGCAGGTGCCCTCGCATCTTCCCGTGATCGATTTCGACGCGACGGACGGCGGCGGCTTCGCCGCTCTCCTCGATCCCGGCGCCTTCACCTCGGTGCGGCCCGCTCCGCGCGAGACGGCCATGGTCCTGTACACCTCGGGCTCGACGGGCCGGCCCAAGGGCGTGCCCCTGTCCCACGACGGCCATCTCTGGGCCGTGCGGTCGCGCGCGACGGCTCCTGATCTGGCCGCTCAGCGCCTCATCGTGGCCGCGCCGCTCTTCCACATGAACGCGCTGGGCACGAGCAAGGTCGTCTTCGCGGCCCACGCCACTCTCATCCTCCTGCCGCAGTTCGACGTGACGCGCTACATCGAGGCGATCGGCCGCTTCCACGCCACCTTCCTCACCTCGGTGCCGACCATGCTCGCGCTGATCGTGCGGGAGACGGATCTCCTCGCCCGCACCGACCTCTCGTCCGTGCGCGCGGTGCGGATGGGCTCCGCGCCCACCACGCAGGGCCTCATCGACGCGGTGAAGCGCGCCTTCCCCAGCGCCGCCGTCTCCTACATCTACGGGACCACGGAAGCGGGGCCCGTCATGTTCGGCCCGCATCCCGACGGCCGGCCCCAGGCCGATCTCGCCCTCGGCTGGCCGCGGCCGCAGGTCGAGGTGCGCCTCGTGGGGCCCGACGGGCGCGACGCCGACGAGGGCATGCTCTGGATCCGCACGCCCGCCACCATGACCGGCTACCTCAACCTGCCCGAGAAGACCCGCGAGGTGCTCACGAGCGACGGCTGGTACCAGTCCGGCGACATCCTCCGACGCGAGGCGGACGGCGCGTACTACTTCGTCGGGCGGGCGGACGACATGTTCGTGTGCGGAGGCGAGAACATCTACCCGGGCGAGGTCGAGGCGCTGCTCGAGCGGCATCCGGACATCCAGCAGGCTTGCGTGGTGCCCATCCCCGACGAGATCAAGTACGAGAAGCCCTTCGCGTTCGTGGTGACCAGGGACGGGCGGCGTCTCAGCGAGGAAGCGGTGAAGCAGTACGCCCTCGCCAACGCCCCCGCCTTCCAGCACCCGCGTCACGTGGTCTTCATGCCGGAGCTGCCCCTGGCCAGCACCGGCAAGGTCGATCGCGTCGCCCTGCGCCGGCTCGCCCTCGAGCTCCGGCAGATGGAGACGAAGGCATGAGAGCGGCGGTCATCTACGAGCACGGCGGCCCCGGGTCGATCAAGCTGGTGCGCGACTTTCCCGATCCGCGGCCGGGACCCGAGGACGTGATCCTCAAGGTGCGCTCCACCACCCTCAACTACCACGACATCTTCACCCGCCGGGGCATGCCGGGGATCAAGGTCCCCATGCCGTGCATCATGGGCGTCGACTTCTCCGGCGACATCGTCGAGACGGGCAGCGCGGTGACGGGCTGGAAGACCGGCGATCGCGTCATGGTCGATCCCGTCGATCGTGTGGGGCCGGGCGGCCTGCTCGGCGAGATGTGGCACGGCGGTCTCGCCGAGTATTGCCGCGTGCCCATCCATCATCTCGTTCCCCTGCCCGCCGACGTGTCCTACGACGCCGCGGCCTGTCTGCCCGTGGCCTACGGCACCGCCGTGCGCATGATGCACACCATCGGGCAGGTGCAGCGTGGCGACAAGGTCCTCATCCTGGGCGCCTCGGGCGGCGTGGGCACCTGCTGCGTGCAGCTCGGCCGCACGGCAGGGGCGGAGGTCGTCGCCTGCGCAAGCAGCGACGCCAAGCTCGCGCGCCTCAAGGATTTGGGAGCGACTCACCTCCTCGACTACACCAAGCAGGACTTCGTGAAGTGGGTGTACGAGACCTTCGGCAAGCCGCATCGCCGCAAGTTCGCGGGCGGCGTGGACGTCGTGGTCAACTTCACGGGGGGCGACACCTGGGTGCCGTCGCTGCGCGTCCTCCACCGCGGGGGCAAGGTGCTGACCTGCGGCGCCACCGCCGGCTTCGATCCCAAGGAGGACCTCCGCTACATCTGGACCTTCGAGCTGAAGATCCTGGGCTCGAACGGCTGGATGCGCGAGGATCTCGACACCCTCATCGCCATGATCCGCGCGGGTCAGCTCACTCCGGTCATCGACCGTGAGCTGCCGCTCGAGGAGGTGAACGAGGCCTTCCGTCTCCTCGAGGACCGGGAAGTGTTCGGCAAGGTCGTCGTGCGGCCGTGAGCGAGCCCGCGGCGGCCCCTCTCACCGTCCAGCAGATCCAGGCCACCTTCGATGCCTCGCCCTTCATCGGCTTCCTGCAGCTCCGCGCCGTGGCGCTCGACCGCGACGCGGGCACCCTGACCGTGACCATGCCCATGCGGCCGGAGCTCGAGCGGCGGACGGGCACCTCGCAGTTCCACGGCGGCCCCCTCGCCGCCTTCATCGACATCGTGGGCGACTTCGCGGTGGGCATGGCGGTGGGCGGGGGCGTGCCCACCATCAATCTGCGCATCGACTATCTCCGGCCCGCGGTGGGCCGCGTGGTCACGGGCACCGCGCGCGTGCGGCGCATGGGGCGCACGGTCGCCCTCGTCGACGTGGACGTCCACGACGAGCAGCACGCGCTGGTGGCGGTGGGCCGCGGCACGTATTCACCCCAGCGCGGGTAGTGGTATCGTACGGGCGCGTCGCAACCTGAGCACGGGAGGGGCACGATGACCACGAACGGCAAGATCACGACGCTGCATCCGGTCGGCTTTGCTCCCAAGGTGACCCGCAAGCTCCTCGCCCCGCGGCTCGACACCCTCGAGGGCAAGACGGTGTACCTCGTGGACTGCCGCTTCGACGACTCCGACATCTTCCTCAAGCAGATGCAGGCGTGGTTCGCCGAGCGCATGCCGGGCGTGCGCACGGTGTTCAAGCCGATCTCCAGCGTGTACCTCAACGACGACCCCGCCACCTGGAACGAGATCAAGGCCCGAGGCCACGCGGCCATCCTCGGCGTCGGCCACTGAAGCACCTGTGCGCCGGCGGTCGCCGCGCACGCGATGACGGTGGAAGCGACGTACGGCGTGCCCACCGTGGCCATACATACGGACAAGTTCGACACGGTGGTGCGTCAGGTGGCGACACACAATGGCATGCCCGGGCTGCGGCAGGTCTTCGTGCCTCAGCCCATCATGGGCAAGACCGCCGCCCAGCTCCGCGCCTACGTGGACGGCGTGGACCCGATCACCAAGCGGCCCGTGATGCAGGAGGTGCTCGATGGGCTGACGCGCCCATTCGACGCCGCCGAGCTGGGCCCGCTCGAGTTCGATCGCTCCACACCGCGGCTTCTGCCTGCCGACACCGAGGACAACCTCCATCGCCTCTTCCTCGACAGCGAGTGGACGGACCGGCTACCGATCGTGTTGCCCACGGAGGAGCGGGTGGCGGCCGTGCTCGCGGCCACCCACCGCGGCCCCGACGAGGTGGTGGGGCGCATGCGGCCCACACACTTCCGCGAGTACTGGGAGTACACCGTCGAGAAGGTGGCGGTGAACGCGGTGATGGCGGGCGCGCGCCCCGAGTACTTCCCCGTCATCCTCGCGCTGGCCTCCACCGGCGTGAGCGCGCGCGGCAGCAGCTCGAGCTCGGTGGCGGCCATGGCGGTGGTCAACGGTCCCGTGCGCCAGGAGATCGGCATGAACGCCGGCACGGGCGCGCTCGGTCCCTACAGCCACGCCAATGCCACCATCGGCCGCGCCTACGGGCTCCTCTCCCAGAATCTCCAGGGCGGCTCCACGGTAGGGCTGACCTACATGGGCTCCATGGGCAACAGCTACGCCTACAACAGCCTCACCTGTGCGGAGAACGAGGAGCGGAGCCCGTGGGAGCCCTTCCACGTCCAGCACGGCTTCCGCCCCACGGACAGCGCGGTGAGCGTGTTCTCGGGCTGCCGCTCCACCGCCTTCTCCCTCGGTCTGCGCGAGACGTACTGGCGCGAGCACGTGGCGAACATGCTGCGGGGCATGGATCCCCACGGGCCGCCCACTCTCCTCCTCGATCCCATCACCGCGCGGCAGTTCATCGACCGCGGCGGCTTCACCAAGAAGGACGCTCTCATCGACTGGCTCTACGAGACGGCCCGCATGCCCGCGGGCGAGTACTGGGACTACCAGCTCGTGCAGAACTACATCTATCCGCGAGCCACCTTCGGCGAGGAGCCGTGGGCGACCAAGCTCAAGGCGAAGCCGGAGGAGATGATCCCGATCTTCCGGCGCGAGGACATCCACATCGTGGTGGTGGGAGGGGAGACCAACGGCTACTGGCGCATCATGGGCTGCAACTATCAGAAGACCGCGTCGGTGGACGAGTGGCGCTAAGTACTCGGAGGGGGGCTCCGCCCCCCTTCCGAACCTCCCCCCGAAGGCAGATGGCGCGGGCAAAGCCCGCGCTCGAAGCGGAACGCCACGTACCCAGTGGTTCGGTCACACGCAACCAGTTCCAAAAGCAGGCGGGCGTGGTGAAGGGCGACTTCCCCTACGACAAGGTGGTGGCCGTGCAGTTCAAGGCCGCCTGGGAGCAATAGGACGATGCTGCGCTACGGCCAGGACGCGCCGCTCTTCTCCCTGCCCTCCACGAGCGGGCGCGACGTCTCCCTCACCGAGTTCAAGGGCGTGGCCGACGTGGTGCTCCTCTTCTACTGCTACGACTGGGGCAACATCTGAACGCCCGAGCTGTGCGACCTCGGCGGGGTCGCCGCTCAATTGCAGGCCACGGGCGCGGTGGTGCTCGGCATCAGCGGCGACACGCCCTTCTCCCACGCGGAGTTCCACAAGCGCAACGCGCTCAGCTTCCCGCTCCTGAGCGACGTGCATCGCAACGTCATCCGCGCCTACGAGGTCTGGGACGAGGAGCGCAACGTCGCCTACCGCTCCACCGCCGTCGTGGACATCGACGGCAAGCTGCGATGGTCGCAATCGGGTGACCGCCTCATGACGCGCAACGGAGCCGAGATCCGTCGCGTGGTCGAGCTGATCCGGAAGCTCCGCGCCGGCTAGTTGATCCTGCAGCAGACGGGACAGCACGCGGTGCAGGATCATGGGCTCACCGTCACACCCGAGCTGATCGAGGCCGTGAAGGCCCGCGTGACCGAGGCGTGAGCCGGGCGCGGCGGGCGGTGACCGGCGCCGCCCGCCGCCGTCTGCATCGCGAGCCGCGGCCAGCGGCGATCGACCGATGACCACGCTTCGTCGGCTCGCAGGTGGGCGCCGTGATCAGCCGGGTCCTCGGTGGACGCGTGGCCGACCGCTATGGCCGGCACGCCGTGCTCGCTCCGGTCCTGCTCGGGCTGGCGGCCGCGCTCGTCGGCATGCGATGCGCCGCGGGCCTGCCGCTGTTCTTCGCGCTCGCGGTGGGCTACGGCACGCTCTACGGCGTGGCCTTCGTCATCCTCCCGAGTCTCGCCCGCGACGCGGTGACGCCGACCGGGCGCGGCGCGGCCATCAACACGATGGGGCTCGGCGCCGATCTCGCGCAGCTCCTGGGTCCGTGGGGACTCGGTCTCGCCGCGGGGACGTCGGGCTTCGGCGGCGCGCTCGTGGCAGCCGGAATGGTGCCGCTGGCCGGCGCCATCGGTTACCTGGCGCACGCGCGTCGCGGCCGGCCATCGCCGTCCGCCGGCCCCGCGACGGCTCGGGTTTGACCCGTCCGACGCTCTCTGGCAGGATCGCCACGAGATGAAGAGGAATTCGTCACGGATGGGTCGATGACGGGATGCCTGGAAGGCGTCCGGGTCCTGGAGCTGGCCCGCTTCCAGGCCGGGCCGCGCGGCGGCATGCTCCTGTCCGATCTGGGCGCCGAGGTCATCAAGATCGAGCCGCCCGGCGGTGAGGAGACGCGGCGCCATCCGCCGATGGTACGCGGCCAGAGCGTCTATTTCTCCGTCTACAACCGAGGCAAGAAGAGTATCTGCCTCGACCTTCGGAGCGCCAAGGGCAAGGAGGTGTTCGCGGCGCTGGTGCCGAAGGTCGACATCGTGCTCGAGAACTTCCGGCCCGGTGTCATGGCCGCGATGGGCTTCGCCTACGAGCAGCTGCGCGCCCTCAACCCCGGGATCATCCTCGTGTCGGTGTCGGGCTTCGGCCAGTACGGCCCCTACCGTGACCGGCCGGCCTTCGACTCGCTCGGCCAGGCGATGGGCGGCCTGATGGCCCTGACCGGTCAGACGGAGGGCCATCCCGTCGGGACGGCCTCGTCGGTGGTGGACCGCTACACGGCGCTCCACGCGACGATCGGCGCGCTGGCCGCGCTCCGCCACCGTGAGCGCACCGGTGAGGGCCAGCTCGTGGACGTCTGCCTCCTCGACTCCGCGCTGACCATGGTCGAGATCCCGACCTCCTATTACCTGGCCACGGGCGCCGAGGGCGGCGAGGGTGGACGCCCGCCCTACCACACGAAGGACGGCTGGGTGGTCATCGCCGCCGCCGGCCGGGACATGGCGGCTCGCCTGATGAAGATCGTCGGCGGTCCAGACGACGACACGCCGCTGGCCGGCAGCTCGCCGGGCGGCGAACGCCGCCACAAGATCGAGGCGTGGTGCGCCGAGCACACGAGCGCCGAGGTGTGCGGGGCGCTCCAGGACGCCCGCATCCCGGCGGCGCCCGTCCGAACGATCCCCGAGGTGGCGAGGGATCCGCACCTGTGGGAGCGCGAGATGCTCGTCAAGACTGACGACGCAGTGGCCGGCGAGATGTACCTCCCCGGCGCCACGGTCAAGCTCTCGAAGACGCCCGCGCGCGGTGGGCCCGTGGCCACGCCGGGCCAGCATACCGACGAGATCCTCGGCGCCGTGCTCGGCTACGATCGGCCGACCCTCGACTCGCTCCGGAAATCAGGCGCCATCGCCTGATCGAGCGTCGCCTCGGTCCCGCGAGGACAGGATGAGCGACGCCCACGCGCGACGCGCGTGGCACATCGTCCTGGCGGCCACCGTGTTCAACCTGCCCATCGGCAGCCTGTATGCGTTCAGCGTGCTGCTCCGCCCTCTCGAGGCGCTGCTCGGCGTCGGCCGCGCCGACCTCGCCCTGGTTTTCGCCCTGGCCGCCGCGGGATTCGGGGTGGGCACGAACCTGGCGCCCGCGGCGTACCGTCTCGCGCCCGCGCCCGTGCTGGTCCTCGGCAGCGCGACGGTGAGCACGCTCGGCATGGTCCTCGCGGCGACCGCGAATGGGCTCGGTCAGCTCGCGCTCGGCTACGGATTGCTTTTCGGCGCCGGGGGCGGCGCGGGATACATCGTCGCGCAGCAAGCGGTGAACCTCACCGTGACCAGCCGCCACGGCCTCGTCAATGGCTACCTGGTCAGCCTCTACCCGGTCGGCGCCATGATCGCTGCGCCCATCTTCGGCTGGTCGACGCGCGAGTTCGGCGTGCGCGCAACCCTCGGCGGTCTCGCCGCCGTCCTCGCCATCACCGGGTCGGCGAGCGCGTGGCTCATCGTCCGATCCGGGGTGACGCTCGCCGTGTCGCAGGCGAGCGCCGCGCCGGGCGCGCACGAGCGCCGGCGCGACATCTTCTGGCGGCTCTGGTTCGTCTTCTTCCTGGCCGCCTCCGCCGGTCTCATGGTGCTGAGCCAGGCCGCGGCCATCATCAGTGCATACGGTGGAGCGGCGCCGCTGGCGATCTTCGGCACCACGTTCATCACCGGCTGCATCGCGGCGGCCCGCGTCGGCGGCGGATGGATGGTCGACTGGCTCGCGATTCCCGTCGTGGCGGCCGGCGCCCACGCCGTCGCCCTCACCGGGAACCTGGCGTTGACGATCTGGCCGGGCCCAGTGGTGGCGGTGCTCGCCCTGACCCTGGTCGGGCTCGGCTATGGAGTCATCTCCGGCGTGATCGCGGCCTCGGTCGCCGTCTACTGGAGGCGCGCCCTCTACGGTCGCGTGGCGAGCCGGCTCTACGTGGCGTGGTGCGCTGCGGCCATCGTCCTGCCCATCGCCGCGGGCCGATTGTTCGATCTGACCCAGGGGTACCGGACAGCGATCATGATCGCCGCCGGAGGCAACGCCCTGGGCCTCCTCGTGGCCCTCGGCCTCCCTCGCCCGCCCGAGCGAGAGGACTCCCAGGCCTCACCTCGACGACGGTGACGAGGAGTGTCCTCCGCGAAGCTGCCGCGATCGAGGAAGACTACCCGTCGCTTCTCGCGAGCTCGGGGACGACCCAGCTCGGCCGCTTGCCCGCGGCCACGCGCTGAATATTGTCGAAGCCGTTCCGGTAGCGCCCCGTCCAGTTTTCCCACGTCGGCCCCGCCGAGTGCGGCGACAGCGTGACGTTGGGCAGGTCGAACAGCGGATGGTTCGGCTTCGGCGGCTCCTCCACGAACACGTCGAGCCCGGCTCCCGCGATCTGCTTCTGGGTCAGGGCGCGCAGCAGCGCGTCCTCGTCCACCACGGGACCGCGGCAGGTGTTGACGAGGATGGCCTCCGGCTTCATGAGGGCGAACTGGCTCGCGCCCATCATCTGACGCGTGCTGTCCGTGAGGGGCACGTGCAGGCTGACCACGTCGGAGGTGCGCAGGAGCTCCTCGAAGAGCACGAAGCGCGCCCCCAGCGCGTCCTCCTGGTCCTCGGTGAGTCGCACCACGTCGTAGTACTGGATCTTCATGTCGAAGGCCGCGGCACGGCGGGCGACCTTCTTGCCGATGTTGCCGAGGCCGACGATCCCCAGCGTGCGCCCCGCCAGCTCGTAGACGCGTGTTTCGTCCGGCTTCCCCGCCCGCCACTTCCCCGCCGCCACGTCGTTGTGGAAACGCACGAGCCGCTTCTCCACCGCGAGCATGAGCATCAGCGTGTGCTCGGCCACCGCGATGGCGTTGGCCCCGCCGTTGTTGGCCACGGGCACGCCGGCCTTGCGCGCCGCCTCGATGTCCACGTGGTCGTAGCCTGCGCTCAGGAGCTGGACGAGCTTGAGCTTGGAGGCGGAGCGGAAGAACTCGCCGCCCATCTGCCGGGCGAGGCCGAGATAGAACTCCACGGTGGGTGCCGCCTCGTAGAACTCGGGGGAGCCGATGTCGGCCACCACGAGCTCGAAGCCCGGAGGCGTGAGGCGCCGGGCGATCTCCATGACGGCTTCGGCCTGCCGGGGAGCGAAAAGGATCCGGATCGCCATGGAGATCTCCTCTCTCACTGCTGCTGGAGCGGAATGGTGGCCGTCATGCACGGCACGTTGCCGTGCACCTTGGTGGTGTGGCCCTTGCCCGTGGTGTCCTCCACGAGGCGCGCGTCGCCCGGGCCGAAGATGTGCTTGGAGCCGTCGCCCAGCCCGATCTCGAGCTGGCCGGAGAGGATGATCACGAACTGCCGGCGCGGCGCCGGGTGCCAGTCCTGGAAGTTCCCCACCGGGCTCTCCCGGAAGGAGATCTGCGTGGTCGACAGCCCCTTGCCCCAGTCGGGGATCTTGGCGAGGGCAATCGGCTCGATGTGGGACTGGCCGTCGC
>JBKOVG010000284.1:0-24336 GCA_046723845.1 Candidatus Methylomirabilota bacterium
CCCGGGGAATCCTGGCGCGGGCCGTCGAGCCGCCCGGCCTCATCCTGGCCCGGCCCGCGGACCAGCTCCTCGTCGTCGACATGCTGGATGCGATCAGGAACCCCGGCGTCGACGATCTGCAGGCACAGGGGACGGGCGCCAAGGCCGTTCTCGGCGTGCTGCGCCGCCATGACGAGGTTCTGCGCGACGCGCTCAAGGGCCTGACCCTGCAGTCGCTGGCATCGGAGACCACGGCCGCGGAAGCGACGGTGGCCGAGCTCGTTCAATACCGCCGATCCTGAGACCACAGCAGGCCCGAGGCCGGCGCGGAGGCGCGAGGCCCGCTTGCTGGCCTTTCCCTTTCGGCATACGGTGGTCTGTCGTTCCGAACCCTGGAGGATCGGCATTGAATGCCGCGCAGCGCATGAGCCGTCTCGGGACCGAAATCGGCGTTCGAGGTTCTGGCGCGCCAGGGCCCTTGAGCGTCAGGACAAGAGCATCATCCATCTCGAGATCGGCGAGCCCAACTTCGACACGCCGGCCCACATCGAGGAGGCGGCCAAGCGGGCCCGCGCCGCGGGCACCACGCGCTACAGGCCCTCGGCCGGCCTGCGCGAGCTGCGCGAGGCCATCGCTGTGCCGCCGGCGGGTCTCTGAGTCTGGGGAGGTTAGGTCACGAGGATTGGGGCCACGAGGGGGTGACCGCCGGCCGAGGGCGTTGATGTTGGTTCTCCTCCCGCACTGAGGCGATCACCGATCGGGACGTGAAAGGAGCGGCCATGCCAGAGACGTTCGATTTCATCGTGGTCGGGGCCGGATCCGCCGGAGCGGTCATTGCGGCTCGTCTCTCGGAAGATCCGAACTGTCGCGTCGCGCTTCTCGAAGCGGGCGGACGCCCACCCGCCGAGGAATCGATTCCTGCCGCCTGTCCGCTGCTGCAGCAAAACCCGGCGACGGACTGGATGTACACGGCTGACGCCGGCCAGTGCGGGCTGGGACTGAAGGAAGGGCGAATGATGATGCCGCGAGGCAAGATGCTCGGCGGCTCGTCCGGGATCAACTACATGGCATACGTGCGCGGTCATCCCGGAGATTTCGACGCTTGGGCCGAGGGCGGCGCCGTCGGATGGAGCTACCGCGACGTGCTGCCGTACTTCAAGAAGAGCGAGGGACTCACGCCGAGCGACGACATCATGATCGATCGAGACGCGCATAACACACACGGTCCTCTCGGCGTCTCCGTGCGCTCCCCGATCCTCCCGGGCGCGCGCGAGTTCGTGGGCGCCGCCGTGTCGGGCGGGATTCCCCGCGGCGATTACAACGGACGAACCCGTGGTGGTGCGCGCGGCGTCGTGTCCCTTCTCCAGACCACGACCCGCAAGGGAAAGCGGTCGAGCACCTACCACGCGTTTCTCGAGGGCGAAACCGAACGGCGACCGAACCTCACGATCATCACCGACGCGCAGGCAACGCGCGTGGTCCTGGAAGGCCCGACCGGACACAAGGTCGCCACGGGCGTCGAGTACCGGACGGCCAACGGAGAAGAACGTACCATCGCCGCGGCCAAGGAAGTCGTGTTGAGCGGCGGGGCGATTGGATCCCCGCACTTGCTTTTGCTGTCAGGAATCGGACCACGAACGGAAATCGAAGCGGTGGGTATTCCGTGCCACGTCGACTCGCCGCACGTGGGCAAGCATCTGAAGGATCACCTGCAGCTCGCACTGTTCTTCCCGGCGCCGGGGGTTGGCGTGTCGATGGCCGAGGTCGGCATGTCATTCGGGCCCGACGCGCTTCGCGCCCCGGCCGGACCGCTGCCCGCAGATCCCACTCATGACGGGGAGATGTCGGCCGAGCTTCAGGCGCTGAAGCAGGAGGCCAAACGACGCATCACCGAGTGGGCGACGACCGGAAACGGCCTCGTCTCGTCGTCGCTCTATGACGCCTGCGCATGGTTCTCGACGGGCCTGGGCGACCACCACACTCACGACGCTCAGATCGGTTTCTTTCCGTGCGGCTACACGTCAGAGCTCTGGCTGCAGTGTCTGCGCGTCGACGCGAACCAATACTTCGACGACGCCGCCGCGCGACTGGGCCCTGGTGCGGAGAACATGATCGTGCTCGCCAATCCGGTGCAGCCACGGAGCGAAGGCGAAATCGTGCTTGAGAGCGCCGACGCCGCTGCTCACCCGGCCATCCGGATGAATTACTTCGGCGATCCTCACGATATGAAAGTGATGCTCGCGGTGATTCGTCGTTGCCTCGACGTCGTTGCGCACTGGCCGGGACATCGGACGATCGGACCGTTGCTGATCCCACCGTTTCTTGCCGAAAAACACGGGCACGTCGAAGGCGGCATCCCGAGCGACGCGCTGCTGGAGGACCTCGCGCGTCACTACGCGTGGACCGTCTACCACGTCACGACGACCTGCCGGATTGGAAGCGTCGTCGACCCGAGGCTCCGCGTGATGGGCGTCGAACGGCTGCGCGTGGCCGACGCGAGCGTCATGCCGAACGTGGTGAGCGGCAACACGAACGCGGCGTCGATCATGATCGGCGAGAAGGCGGCGGAGATGCTGGCTGCTGACCACGGCGTGAAGCTCGCCGAGTTCGTGGGCGAGCCGCCCCGCTAGGCACCGGTCACTAGGTCCATGGGTCTCGCCGCTCCGGGCGTCGCCGGGCCTTTCGAGGATGCGGTCGACGAGCGTGGCGATCACGCAACGGCGCTTCGGCTCTTTCGTCCACTGGCCGAGCAGGGCGGCTCGCCCGTCTACTCTGCGACTCGGACCCGGTCCCGGCCCTCGCTCTTCGCCCGGTAGAGGGCGGAGTCCGCCGCGTGAACGAGGGCCGCAGACGTCTTGCCGTGCTCGGGGAAGGCGGCGACTCCGGCGGAAACGGTGATCGGCCCGATGATCCGACCCCGGTGCGACACGTGGAGTTGCCGCACCGCCGCCCGGAGCTCCTCGGCCCGACGCCGGACAAATTCCAAGGGCACCTCCGGCAGGATCAGGACGAACTCCTCGCCACCGTAGCGGCACGCGATATCGCCTTCGCGCACCCGTGCCATGAGCAAGCCACCCAGCTCGCGCAGCAACGCATCGCCGGCGTCGTGCCCGCGCGAGTCGTTGAGCGGCTTGAAGTGATCGATGTCCAGCATGATGATGCCGATTGCGCGCCGGCCGCGCGCGGCTCGGGCGAGCTCGAGGTCGAGCGTCTCCTCCATGTAGCGGCGGTTGAAGAGCCCCGTGAGCGGGTCCAGGATGGACTGGCTCCGCAGAGTGTCGCGCAGTCGCAGGTTGGCGAGCGCCAGCGCGATGCGCTCGGCCACGGTCACCGCGAGCCGCTCTCGGGCCTCGTGCAAAGGCTCGAGAGCGCGATCGGGTTGATCCGCCTCGGATGCGCCTCCTTGCAGGTGCAGGAGGCCCAACGACTCGCCATGTGCCATCATGGGAACGCAGAGGTAGCTCGTCGGCGGAGAGGGGCCCAGGTGACCGCAGACGGGCTCCGAGCCGCCACCGGCCACGCGATAGGGCCGCCCGCGCCGCAGGGCCCAGCACTGGTCCGGCGCAAAGAGCGGGTCGGTGGGAGGCGAACCCCCCCAGGAGGCGACAACCTCCACGAGATTCCGCGACGGGCCGAGCACGCCCAAGGCACCGGACTCCAAGGGGAAGAGCTTCGGGGCGAACGCGCGGATGACAGTGTAGGCCTCGTCAGCGGTCAGACAGCTCTGGAGCAGGTCGGCCATCTCGCCGAGCAACGTGGTCTGCCGGGTGCGCTGTTCGAGCTCATTCACCCAATTGGAGAGGTTCCGGTTGGCCTGCTCCAGCGCCTCCTCGACCTGCTTGCGCTTGGTGATGTCGTTGATGAAGGCGATGACCCGGATCCCTTCATCGGTTTCGGTGAAACTCAGGCTGATCTCGACAGGGAACTCAGAGCCGTCTTGTCGCCGACCGGAAAGGTCGAGGCCCTGCCCCATCGGACGGATGCGGGGCGTGGACGTGTATCCTGCCCGGTGTCCGACGTGGACGTCACGAAAGCGCTCGGGAAGCAGGACTTCGACGTTCTGCTCGAGAAGCTCGCCCCGGCCGTAGCCAAACATCTGCTCGATCTTGACGTTGGCGTGCACGATCCGCCCATCGCGATCGACGATCAATATCCCTTCACCTGCGGACTCCAGGAACGCCCGGGCCCGCGTCTCACTCTTCCGCAGTTCCTCCTCCACCCGGCGGCGTCCGCCGATGGCCGCGCCGAGGACGAGGGTGGTCACCGCCACCACCCCCATGAAGATCTGCAGCAGGAGGAAGTCCTCCGTGGGTGTTTTGCCCGCGAACGGACCGACCGCTCGTGCGGTATTCCAGAGCGCAATCACGAATGCGAGAAGGGTCGCGGTCGCGGCTCCGTGCTGGCTAAAGCGCATCGCCGCCCAGATCGAGAAGGGAAAGATGGCGAAGGCCAGGGGTGGTGATCCGAGCGCTCCCCCCACCCGCCAGCCACCGAACACCATCTGGCTGACAACCGCGAGCGAGGCTAGCAGCGCTCCGGCCTCGCCGACCCGCCGGAGGGTCCAGGTGATCTCCTGACGAGCGGCCCACGTGAGCAGTACCGGGGCGACGATCAGGGCTCCCATGGCGTCGCCGAGCCACCACTGCCACCAGAGCGTCGCGAAGAGATGCCACGGGGCTGACCCGCCCAGACAGAGGCTGAAGACGCCGACGGTGGCGCTGACCACGGTGGACACCCCCGCCCCCAGCGCGGTGAATCCGAGGACGTCCTGGGGGCGCTCGAGAGACTCACGAAACTGCGTGAGGTGCCGAAGGAGATAGGCGCCAGCGAGCGCCTCGAGCGTGTTCCCCGTCGCGATTGCCACCGACACCGCCAAGCCGACGCCCGTGTACGCGTTGACGAGGAACGCTCCCAGCGCGATTCCCGGCCAGATCCGGTAGCCGAAGAGCAGCACGGCGGCCAGCGCGATTCCCGTGGGCGGCCAGACCAGGGAGACGTTCTTGTGCATGGCCGCCAGGGACAGCCCGAAACTGGCCGCGGCGAAGTAGACGACGAAGAGAATCCCGATGAGCGTGACGGAGGAAAAGCCAGAAGCCAAGCGAACTCCCGATGCGGGGTCGCGCGAGCCGCCGCGGCCCGGCTCGTCCGACCTGTAGTCGGTGGGGGTCGTCGGCCACGCCATTGGTCCCTCCGCTCGTCTCAGCATTGCACCGGGTTCTGCCATCAGTGGCCGGTCCGACGTTGTCGCAACAGGACGACCACACTCAACCGGGGTGGTGGAGTCGCTCCAGGTATTCTAGAGGACGCGTCAGCGGGAGCGTCGAAGAATAGTTCAAATCCGACCCCTGCAACCACATCGACACTCGGAATACAGGCCGCCCTTCGAGTCGAGGCGAGGTGCGCCGGAGGGACCTGATGGCGGAGTGTGGGATCTCTCGGGAGACGGTGCGGCGGGCGCTGGGCGACCTCCCTGCACGGCGGAGGGATAGACATGCCTACCAAGATCTGGGCTGTCAGCATGGTGATGGGTTAGTCTCTTCGAGCCAAGCAATAGGTTTCCTTGAAAGGCTGGCATAGAATCCGGGGAGCACGATAGAGCTCAGGCGCGTCTGGACGGATACCACTGCCGCGCCAGTCACCCCGCCCTTGGGCTCGTATCCCCCTGACATAAGGTGCCATTCTCAGACGCTGGCCCCCCAAGAGCCGATGCCACAGCTCCGGCGGCGTGAGTCCCCGCCGTGGCCTCCCTCCTTGTGACATGATTTCCCGTACTCGGACACCGCCCCAGAGGAGCCGCTGCCACAGAACGCTACCCTTTGTCTTTTGTGCCGCTGAAACTGACTGTGTGCGCGGCCGTTACTGGATCGAGTGCGAGTAGCTAGGCGATCACTGTGGAGAGCGCGCGACCTTCCGTCGACAAACTTGTGCCAAGGCGATGTCGTCATGGTCCCGTGAGGGCTTTCGCTATTGTGACAATGATTACCTCGTAGACGTGAGCATCGAGCTCAATCGTGATCATGTTCATCTGGACTGACTCGTGGCCGCGAAAACGGCGAGCGATACTCGAGCGCGGCACGGACCTTACTCTTCAACTCGGCCATGGTGAACGGTTTGACAAGGAACGGCTCCCCCGGGGCCAGCAGAATCAGATAGTCTTCTACGGTCTCGATGCTGTACGCCGACATGAAGAGCACCTTCACCTCGGGCCGAATGCCCCGGACCTCCTCTGCAAGCTGTCGCCCGCTCATGAGCGGCATCACGACGTCCGTCAGGAGTAAATGGAGGGGCCCCGCGCGGGTGCGTGCAATTCGGAGAGCCTCACGCGAGTCTCTTGTGCTCAGGACGGCGTACCCCAACGCTCGCAGGATGTCGGCGGCCAGGGCGAGAACCTCGAGGTCGTCATCGACCAAGAGAATCGTTTCCGTGGGCTTCGACGATGAGGCAGCCATGTCCTCAAGTGGTTGATCGGTCGGCTAGCTCAAGGACGAGAGGAAGATTGGAACGCAGGACACCGATGAGATTGCTTTTCGCGCTACTCGTCGTCCTAGGCGACCGTGTGCATCCGATGATCATCTGCGAGAAGGCTTACACCCGGAATCGAGAGCAGTCTAGATACGAAATCCAAGAGCGGATGACCGGAAGATAGTCCTCCGTCCCTACTCCTACTCCTACTCCTACTCCTACTCCTACTCCTACTCCTACTCCTACTCCGACTCCTACTCCGACTCCGACTCCTTGACTCACCAGCCCTTGGCTTCTGGCAATTCTTCCGGCAGGAGTCGGGTCATTTGTTACCCGGCTTGTTGCCGCGTCGCCCAGCTTTTTGCCGCCTGTTAGATTCTCCGACATCTATCGCCTTCTCTATGCTCATCCTAGTCATGGCGAGCTGAGGCTCGGACTCTTGCCGGGGCACGTTGGAGATCGCGTACCCGTACTCTTGCTTGGCGCGCTCCGTCTCGATAGCTGTCGCACTAGACTGCAGAAAGTAGAACGGCGCGACGATTCCCGCTCGGTAGCAGTCTTAGATGTGACGATTCGGTCGCTTGAGTCCTTGGCGCCCTCGGACTAAACTCAGGCCACGTTCGCGATCTTCAGAGGCGTGGCGCGACCACGAAGAGCGGATGGGTTGTTCCGGTCGGCCAATCAACCGACAAGGGTAGAGCTTCTCATCAGCCTCATGATCCACCCATGGCGCCCGGTCTGAGCGCCGCGCGGACGATCACGGCGCGTGCGAACGAGGTGATCGCGCGAGCAGGAGGTGCTTATGGAACTGATCAGCAGGATGATGGACGGTTCTATCTCCTATGATCCCGAGAATCGACTCGAACCCGTCACGTCCGGCCCCGGCGCCAGGCAGGAGGACAAGATCGAGCGACTCAAGGAAGTCCCGATTTTTGAGGGCTGCAGCCAACGACAGCTCCAGAGCGTCGCCAAGATCGCGCGGATCTTTGATGTCGCGGCGAATACCGTCCTGGCGCGTGCAGGCGAGCCCGGCGACGAGTTCTTTCTGATCATGGACGGGAGCGCGCGGGTGGAGGTGTCCGCCGACAAGCGCGCGCTCCTGCGCCCGGGCGAATTCTTCGGGGAGATGAGTATTCTCGACGGGAGCGCGCGATCCGCGACAGTCGTCGCGGAAACGCCGCTCCGTCTCCTTGTCATTAGGCGCCAGCACTTCGCGGCGCTTCTCGCGGACGTACCTGGACTCACGCAAGCCCTCTTGGTGACTCTCTCCAGGCGTGTCCGGCAAGCGGAAGACCGGGTGGAACAGCTCGGGGCAGCCTCGACGGGGTTGTGAACGGGAGCCATAGCGCGGGGCGGTGAGGGCCGGTGCTGTGCTCTCCGGACACGACTCAGGCGGGGCTGACTTCGAAGGTTAAGGATGTTCGATCTCGGTTTCTGGAGACTGAAAGTCGCGTTTTAGTCCCTCGACTTTCGCCGCCATGCCAAGTAACGCTAGGTGTTAGCGGTTCCATGTCCCGAGAACCGGCCTACCTGACGAAGGCAGAGCGCCCGTACATGCGCCGCGGTTCCCGTACACTGTCGTTCGCCGATCGGGAGACCACATCATGAAACATCTTCTGGTCCTCACGCTAGCGTGCCTGGTCACCGCGACACCCGGTCACACCGATACGCCGGCCGCAACTCCACAAAAGGCCGTGCTCGTCACCGGCGCTAGCACTGGCATCGGGCGAAAAATCACCGAGCGGCTCGCGGCGGGCGGCTATTTCGTTTACGCCGGCGCGCGCAAGGAGGCGGATCTCAAGGAACTAGGCGCTATCAAGAATGTGCAGGCGGTGCGCCTCGACGTGACCGACTCCAGAGATATCGCCGCGGCAGTCGAGATCATCACCAAGGCGGGGCGTGGGCTCTACGGGCTGGTGAACAATGCGGGCGTCGCGATCAGCGGTGCGCTCACCGATACCAAGGAAGAGGACTTCGACTTCCTGATGCAGGTCAACCTGTATGGCCCCTATCGGATCACCAAGGCGTTTGCGCCGCTGATCGTCGCTGAGAAAGGCCGGATCACCACCATCGGTTCCATTTCGGGGATTCTCGCGCCGCGGAATTCGGGCGTGTACAGCATGAGCAAGCATGCGATCGAAGCCTTCGCCGACTCGCTCGCCGCGCAAATGGCCCCGCTCGGCGTGCAGGTCAGCGTTATCGAGCCCGGCAATTACAATTCGGAAATCGGCAAGAGCGCCGCCAAACGCCTCGGCGTGGATCCGCGCCTCGGCGATCGTTCGCATTACAAGCCACCAGACGAAGTCGCCGAAGCGGTGGCGCAGGCCCTGTTCGAATCGAGTCCGAAGCGCCGCTACATGGTCGTGCCGAATCAGACCGAGGCCGAATGGACCATCAAGAAGGCCATTGAGCAACTGGTGCAGCTCAACGAGGGGCAGGCTTACACCTACGACCGCGAGGCGATGGTCAGGATGCTCGATGAAGCACTTGGGAACGCGCGTCCCAAGCGCTGATCGCTAAATTCCGAATGCGCCGTGGATGCTGTGGCAGAGGCTTCTGGGGAGGCTCTCGAACGTCGGGTTGCTAACCCATAGCGCCACCGGTCTTATACACGGCGGGGTCGTGCGCGGGTAGGGCACACAGGCTGCCTGGCGTGCGTTACTACCGGGCTTATGGGAATGCCTTCCTTAGTCGCGAGGCGGAAGCCGCTCTTCCAGGACCAGGATCACGTCGTCATCTGCCGCGGGCTCCGGAACAAAGGTCTCATCTGAACGCTGAGGTCGGGACGTCGAGCTCGGCAGCCACCCGGGCGGAGGAGAGCGTGAAATTCCGCAGGTACTTGGCTGGCATGGCCAGCTGGTTCGCCAGCTTCGGCATGCAGGTGATCCTCTTCCCGTGGCTCGTCGCGGTCGTCCTGCGCCAGTCCCCCGGCCGGGTCGGCCTCGCTCAGATGTCTCTCATGGCGCCCTCCATCGCCCTCATGCTCCTCGGGGGTGCGGTGGCCGACCGGGCGGACTGCCGCACGCTGCTGATGCGCTATCATCTGCTCGCCGTACTCCCCCCGTTGGCGCTTGCCGTGGTCATCGCCAGCCACTCCCTCAGCTATGCCGTCTTGATTGTCTACGGCCTGGCGATGGGCACGCTGTCCGCGCTCGTGATCCCGGCCCGCGATGCGCTGCTCACGCGGGTGATCAGCCGTGGCCTTGGTCGCGCCGTGGCCGTGACGACGGCCACCCAGCTCATCGCTCAGATGCTCGGGATTGTCCTGGCCGGGTCGGCGGGCGCCGTCGGCGCGGTCAGCCTGCTGGTCGCTCAGGCGGTCACGCTCGCTTTGGGCGCGCTTGCCGTCTCACGGCTGTCGCCCGCGCCGTCCCAGGCCGTGCATGCGCCGGGCGAGAGCCGTCTCGAGGCCATGCGCGACGGTCTCCGCGAGGCGGCGGGCTCCGAGCGCATCCGCCCGGTCATCATCGCGATGTTCGCCGTCGGCGTGTTCTTCGTCGGCGCCTTCATCGTGCTCCTGCCCGTGCTGGTCCGCGACGCCTACGGCGGCGGCTCCGCCGAGCTATCGCTGGTCAACATGTGCTTCTGGGGTGGCACCATCGTGGCCACGATGACCCAGGTGCGTCTCGGCGCCATGCGCCGGGCCGGGCGGGCGATGATGCTCGCGCTCGCCGGGGGCGCCGTGGTGCTGGCGGTCATCTCCATCCCGGGGCCGCTCTACGGGCTGGCGCTCTTGTGCTTCGTGTGGGGCGTCGGGGCCGGGGTGGTCATGACGCAGGGCCGCACCATCGTCCAGCTGGGCGCACGGGACAGTCATCGGGCCCGCATCCTGGCGCTCTTCCAGCTCGGCTTCATGGGTGGCGCACCGATCGGCGCCCTCGTCATGGGGTATCTGGCCGGGCTCGTCGGCCCGCGACCAGCCGCGGTGTATCCCGCGGGAGCCATGATCCTCGTGCTGTTGTTTCTCCTGTTCCGCTCCGGGCTCTGGCGCCAGGAAGCGAGCTGACACCGCTTAGCGGGCCGCCGCGACTACCCCCGTCTTCGCGACGAGCCGGAAGTCTTGCATCTCTAGGACAGGCCTGGCGTAAAGAGCCACGGCCCCTGGGGCCTTCCGTCATCCGGCAGCTCCGGTTTGACCTCTCCGGCACACTCCCCTAGGCTCTGTGAGTCATGCCATAGGACATCCCACCACTTGGAGGGAAATGATGATCAAGGTCAGTGTGATGTACCCGAACACGCCTGGAGCCCGTTTCGACCACGCGTACTACCGCGACAAGCATATGCCACTGGTGAAGAAGCGCCTGGGTGACGCATGTCTCTACTACACCGTCGACAAAGGACTTGCCGGCGGCGCACCCGGCGCACCAGCGACCTACATTGGCATGTGTCACATCTTCTGTGATTCCGTCGAGTCGTTTCAGGCGGGCTTCGGGCCGCACGCAAAAGAAATCATGGCCGACATTCCGAACTACACCGACTTGACCCCCGTCCTTCAGATCAGCGAGGTGGTGGTAGAGCGAGCCTGACTAAGCTTCCCCCGGTGCGGACGGCGTCTCATCAGGCGCCGACGGTGGGCACGTATGCGCGCAGCCCGGGATCGCTGGCGACCAAGGTCAAGACGTGGCGCCCACGGGGTGCGCCGGCGACCAGGCCGCGGTCGGCGGAATCGCGGTTCCACGCCTTGACGTAGGGTGAGGTGCGGATCCAGTCGACGCAGGTGTCCTCCAGAAGTCGACCGGGACGACCTTGCCACGCAGCATGTCGGCGGTGAGTGGTGCTGAGTTCACCCAGCGCTCCACCTTGAAGGCTGGCATGTCGCCCGCCGCGCTGGCGGCACCCGCACCGAGCGCGACACCGAGGAGCACGAAGGGCCGGGTCGCTCTCATTTGCGCAGGGATCTGACGCCCGCGCGAACCTCATTCGGAAAGACCTGTGGCTGCTCCGAGGCCGCAAAGTGCCTGCTCTTGCGAGCTTGTTGTAATGGATGACCTCCTCTTGCATGGCCAGACCGACTGTAGCTCACGGCGCACCCGCGTTCGCCGCAGAGCGTCGGCGGGTTGGTGGGGGTATTGACATCACTCACAGATCGGTGTATCGGGGAGGCGAGACCAATTGTAGAAGGTCTCATTTGGGGAGGATCGTATGAGCAGACCCCTCCCGTCCGCACCTCCCCGCCGGCCTCAGGCGCCTCGCTACGTTTCGGCTTCCACCAGCTCGGGGGTGTCCTGGGAGGGCTTGTAGCCCATGTGCGTGGGGAACTCGGCGCGTTTACGGTACGATCCATAATGACAGTCATTACTGGAAAGGGCCTCGCCGCGCGGACGCGCAACGGGGCGTCGGCGGCGCTCCGCGGCGTCGGGCTCCGGCTGACCGGGCCGCGCCGGGTGGTGCTGGAGGTGGTCTGGGGTACCGAGGCCCATCCCACCGCCGAGGCCGTGCACCAGATGGTGCGGCGCCGACTGCCGCGCGTGAGTCTCGGCACCGTGTACCGCAATTTGCGGCAGCTCGTCGCCCTGGGCTTGGTCAAGGAGCTGCCCGGCCCGCACGCGCGCTTCGACGGCAATCTGAGCGACCACCACCACTTCACATGCCTGGCCTGCGGCCGCATCGCCGACGTGGACGGGCCGCTCACCGAGCCGCATTCGCGCGCCCTGCTGAGCCGCGTCGCCGCGTCGGGTGGCTTCAGCGTGACGCACCACCGTATCGAGTTCTACGGGCGCTGCGCCGCCTGCCGGAAGAAGCGGGTCGGGCGAGCGCGCCGCCCGCCTCCGTAAACACGGCGCCCCCGAGCAGCACCCCGTCGCTCACCCCCCAACCGCCGAGAGGAGGACTCGACAATGGCAGGAAAGAGCTGAAGGGATCGAAGAGCCACGACAATTTGAAGAAGCCTTCGTGGGCGAGTCGCAGGGCAACCGCGGGTACGGAAAGCCGGCCCACGTCGGCACGTAGGTGATGTCGGCGACCCACAGACCAAAGGAGAACGCAGATGTCAACCGAAGCAAAGTGCCCGTTCACGCACACCGCGAGCAGCGTCAGGTCGAACCGCGACTGGTGGCCCAATCAGCTGAACCTCACGATGCTGCAGCCGGCGGATCCCATGGGGAAGGACTTCAACTACGCCAAGGAGTTCAAGAGCCTGGACCTGGCGGCCGTGAAGAAGGATCTCGTGGCGCTGATGACCGATTCGCAGGACTGGTGGCCGGCGGACTTCGGCCACTACGGACCGTTGTTCATTCGCATGGCCTGGCACAGCGCCGGCACGTACCGGATCCGCGACGGCCGCGGCGGCGCCGGGGCCGGCCAGCAGCGGTTCGCGCCCCTCAACAGCTGGCCCGACAACGTGAGCCTCGACAAGGCGCGCCGGCTGCTGTGGCCGATCAAGCAGAAGTACGGCCGGAAGATTTCGTGGGCCGACCTCATGATCCTGGCGGGCAACATGGCGCTGGAATCGATGGGTTTCAAGACCTTCGGGTTCGCCGGCGGGCGTCCGGACGTCTGGGAGCCAGACGAGGTCTACTGGGGCTCCGAGGACAAGTGGCTGGGGGACCAGCGGTACTCCGGTGTCCGGGATCTCGAGAATCCGCTCGGTGCCGTTCAGATGGGGCTGATCTACGTCAACCCGCAGGGCCCGAACGGCAATCCGGACCCGATCGCGGCGGCCCGGGATATCCGCGAGACGTTCGCGCGCATGGCCATGAACGACGAGGAGACGGTGGCGCTCATCGCCGGCGGCCACACCTTCGGCAAGACCCACGGCGCCGGCCTCGAGTCCTATATGGGGCCGGAGCCCGAAGGGTGCGGCCTCGAGGAGCAAGGGCTGGGCTGGAAGAGCACCTTCCGCACGGGCATCGGCGGTGACGCGATCACCAGCGGCCTGGAGGTCACGTGGACCACCACGCCGACGAAGTGGAGCAACGACTACTTCAAGAACCTGTTCAGCTACGAGTGGGAGCTGACGAAGAGCCCGGCGGGCGCGCATCAGTGGAGACCGAAGGGGGGCGCAGGCGCCGGCACGGTTCCGGATGCCCACGACAAGACCAAGCGTCACGCGCCGGCCATGCTGACCACGGACCTCTCCCTGCGACTCGACCCGGCTTACGAAAAGATCTCGAGGCGCTTCTACCAGAACCCGGATCAGTTCGCCGACGCATTCGCCCGGGCGTGGTTCAAGCTGACTCACCGCGATATGGGCCCGCGGGCCCGCTACCTCGGCCCCGAGGTGCCCGCGGAAGAGCTCATCTGGCAGGACCCCATCCCCGCGGTCAATCACAAGTTGATCGACGCGCAGGACATCGCCGCGTTCAAGGGCAAGACCCTGGCGTCGGGGCTGTCCGTCTCGGAGCTGGTGTCGACCGCGTGGGCGTCGGCATCCACGTTCCGCGGCTCGGACAAGCGCGGCGGCGCGAACGGCGCGCGCATTCGCTTGGCGCCGCAGAACGGGTGGGACGTCAACCAGCCTGCCCAGCTGGCGAAGGTGCTCAAGACGCTGGAGGGCATCCAGAGCGAGTTCAACCGCGCGCAGTCCGGCGGCAAGAAGGTCTCGCTCGCCGACCTGATCGTGCTGGCCGGTTGCGCAGGCGTCGAGCAGGCGGCGAAGAACGCGGGGCACGCCGTGACGGTGCCCTTCGCGCCGGGGCGCATGGATGCTTCGGCGGAGCAGACCGACGTGGACTCGTTCGCCGTCCTCGAGCCGCTCGCGGATGGCTTCCGGAACTACCTCGGGGGCAAGTACCCCGTGGCGGCCGAGGAGTTGCTGGTCGATCGGGCGCAGCTGCTGACGCTGACCGCCCCCGAGATGACGGTGCTCATCGGTGGCATGCGCGTCTTGAACACCAACGTCGGAGGGACAAAGCACGGCGTCTTCACCAAGCGTCCGGAAGCGCTGACCAACGACTTCTTCGTGAACTTGCTCGACATGGGCACGGAGTGGAAGGCGGCATCAGACGCCAAGGACGTGTTCGAGGGGCGCGATCGTAAGACGGGCGCGCTCAAGTGGACCGGCACGCGCGTCGATCTCGTGTTCGGCTCGAACTCGCAGCTCCGGGCCCTGGCGGAGGTCTACGGGAGCTCGGATGCGCAAGCGAAGTTCGTCCAGGACTTCGTCGCCGCCTGGACCAAGGTGATGAACCTCGATCGCTACGACCTCGCATGATCTCGACAAATAGGCCTTAAGGGTCTGTGCCGAACAGCCTCGACGTGGCATCGGGTCATACCGGACCACGTCGAGGTTGAGCGAACCCTCGGGGGACCTGTTCGCGGCAAGTGGTTGCAGGCCCCCGATTTGAACCAGCGAACCTCCGGACGATGTGTTGGGGAAGTTGTAGTCGGGATGCTTTAGTCACATCACCATTGAAGGTGACTTGTCAGCGAGAACTCTACGAAACTACTGGCGAAAACGTGGTCGTGACTGACACACGGGTTTCAGCGCGCTTTGAAGGTCGCCTCAGATTTATCCGGTAGAGATGGCCAGGAGGGGCGAGTCGCGTCGCGCTCGAACTCGACGTCGAACGTCTCTCCTACAGGAATCACCTGCCGTGCGTCTTGTTCGAGCGCCTGCGGGGGTGGCAGGTCGGCACCATCTTTCGCCACCGCCCGCCAGCGCACGGGTGAAGAGCCGGCGAGCAGCGACCGACCTGCTCGAAATGCTGTCCGCCATCGACGGACAGATCGCAGTCCTGAAAGAAATCGACGGCGGGCGCGCCTGACGCCGGGCGCGCCGGACTACCAGAACTCCCGGGTCGCTCGGTTGGCGCCTTCGGCCATGCTGGCGAGCTTCGCCCAGGCGATGTCCGGATCGACGGCGGCCTGACCGACCCAGGTCCCGAAGCCGCAGTCCGTTCCCGCGATGACGTTCTCGCGCCCGACCAGGCGCGCATAGCGCCCGATGCGCTCGGCCACCAGATCGGGGTGCTCGATGAAGTTGGTCGTCGAGTCAAGAACGCCGGGGATCAGCACCTTGCCGGCCGGCAGTTTCACGCGCTCGAACACGCGCCACTCGTGCGCGTGTCGCGGATTGGCGGCCTCGAACGAGAGTCCCGCCGGCCGTGCCTCGAAGACAACGTCGATGATGTCGGCCAGGGCCACGTCGTAGTGGTGGGGCCCCTCGTAGTTGCCCCAGCACACGTGCAGGCGCGCGCGCTCCGGCGGCACGTTCGCGAGGGCGCGGTTCATCGCCTCGATGTGCAGGCGAGCCATCTTGCGAAATTCGTCCAGGCTCAGGTCGGAAAACTGGATGTGGCGTCCCATTCCCAGATCGGGACAATCGAGCTGCAAGGTGAAGCCCGCCCTCACCACGGCCTCGTACTCGGGCCGCATCGCCTCGGCGATCGCGAACAGGTAGGCCTCGTGGCTCGGGTAGTGGTCGTTGTGGAAGAAGAGCGAGATCACGCCCGGGGACGCCGCGGAGACGAACCCGTGCTCGGCCTTGGCGGCGTCGCACGCCGCGCGGAGGTTCTCGGCGTCGATCACCACGGCGCGCGGGTCGCGAACGCTGATCGGCCCGTCGCAGGCAGGCGTCCGGCGCCGTGACCGACCGGGATCGCCGAAGACGCGCTTGGCCATCTCAGGGAAATCCACGAGGTCGCGATACGTCAGTGGGTGGCTCGCGCCACCGAAGCCGTTCAGCCGATCCTTGACGTAGGTCGCGTAGCTCGGCTTGCTCATCTCGCCGTCGTTGACGATCGCGACGCCCGCCTTCACCTGCTTCTGCACCGCCTCGGCGACCGCCGCGCGGATGCGCGCGCCGAGGGCTGCCGCGTCGACCGGTACGCCTTCCTCCTTCGCGTACATCATCCGGATCAGGTCGGCCGGGCGCGGAAGACTCCCGGTGTGGGTGGTGAGGAATCGGTCGGTGCGGTGCGGCATCGTCATGGCGATGCGATGCTACCACGCCGAGCGGAACGCGCGCTTGACCTCGGCGATCCGCTTCTCGTCTCGCTTGGTTCAAAAGGAATGATTGTGGACAGCGTCTGGAGGACAGGCAACAGGAACGACCTCCGGCGGCAGTCACCCCGCCCTCGGGCTCGTATCCCGCTGACGTAACCTGCCACACTCGGACGCGGGCCGCCCGAGGAGCCGCTGCCACAGCAAGCACACGAAATAGGGAGTTGCCGCTGCAGCGATACCCTCACGGGGCCTGTATGGTCGACGTTGACGGAGCCGACTACGAGGATGCGGGGCATAGCCGGTCGAAGAACAGCGCGAGGAAGCGTTCCGCGTCGACGACCTGCGCCACGCGGCAGTTCGGAGCGCCGGCCGCGCGTCGGGTCTGCCCACTCTCGCCCACGACGATCCGCGCCGGCTGCCATCGCGCCAGGCTCGCGTCGACGGCAAGACCCACCGCCAAAGGGTCGTGCAGGTGCATGTAACCCCAGAGACGAAACGTTTGCTCCGTGCACGCCGCGATGCAGGCGGCGAGCGGGCCGGGCCGGCGGGCCAACGCGGCGTGGAGCTGGTCGCGGTTGATCGTGGTCTGGCGCGTGGCGTCCAGCGGTACGAGGTCCACCCGCAGGCCGGCGTCGAAGACCTCGCGCGCGGCGTCCGGATCGACATAGGCATTGAATTCGGCGTCCGGGGTGATATTGCCGGGCACGTCCACCGCGCCAGCCATCATGACCACCCGGCCGGTCCTCCGCAGGGCATCGGCATCGAGGCGGAGCGCGAGCGCCAGGTTTGTCAGCGGGCCCAGCGCGATGAGCGTCAATCGCTCGGCGTGGGCCCGCGCCAGGGCCACGAGCGTCTCGGCCGCCGACGGCGAGGCGGGCGGGCTGGCCACGGGCGGCCAATCCGGCGCATCGCCGAGGCCGTCACCGCCGTGCTGGTCGTGAGTGACGGTCACCAACGGCCGGCGCAGCGGGACCGCGGCGCCCAGAGCGATCCGGGGCGGGCGAGCCGGGCGGCGCACGGCGACCAGGCGAGCGGCGTTGCGCGCCGTGTCGGCGAGCGGCGCGTTGCCCGCGACCACCGTCAAGGCCAGGACGTCGAGCTCGGGTGAGCCCCAGGCGAGCAGCAATGCTAGGGCATCGTCGATGCCGGGATCGGTATCGAGGACCGTCGGGGTCAGCTCATCCATAACGACCAGGCGAGCATCCCAACGCCCGCTCCTACAGTGACGGCCACGCCTCTCGGCGACGAGGGTACGATGGACCTCGCCATCACCTACTGATCCTTTCTGCCTTTCGGCCACAGTCCTGCCACCTGGCGGCCGATCGCCAATTCCCCGATGTGGTAGGAGTTGTGATCCGCGATGACCAGACAACACCGAAAGAAGGTGTGCTTGCCGGCACTGTTGGGCACCGTCGCGAAGAGATCGCGGGCCGGATCCCGGACGAGCTCGATGATGGCTTCCCGATCCTGGTGAAACTGCGCGAGAGACTGTCGCCACTGGGCTAACGTCGCTCGAGTGCCCTTTCCCGGCCAGTAGCCTTGTGGAAAGGGAGGCTCCTCATACGACGTGCTTACCATATAGTCGAGCATGTCCTTCTGCGCCAGGCGCATGTGTTCGACGAGATGCCAAAAGCTGTAGGGAACCCTGGGAAGACGTGAATTGATAGCCGACGTGGGGAACGCTTTGGCCGCCTCAGCAAACGCCATGTGGGCGTGCCCACTCTCGAGGGTCGACACCAGTTGGCCCCGGATCTCCTTGTCGGCCTCGGCCTGATTCACAGCCATTGCCGTACCCTCCCCTGACCACACCATGACGCGGTTGCTTAGCTTCCCCTGTACGGTACGAAGCGGAGTGGACGCACGTGGCTGGCCAGGCGGACATTACCATGGCATCTCGTGGCGCGTCCCCGGACGGGAGATCATCGCATTTCCTGGAGGCCGAGTACCGGATCTTTCCCGGGCCAGGGGTGACGCGGGGCGAGGTGCTCGGCGAGCACGAGGTTCCCATTTTGGTCGGAGTGACGGCGGCGACGCTGGCGAAGTGGCGGGAACAGTTCCTTGCCGGGGGGCCAAGCGGCCCGCCGCGTTCAATCGATCGGCTCGTTGTCCTCTACCTTCATCATAAATCAATGACGACGTCTTCCTGCGGCTGCGAACAGCAGATAAGCACATTACCTGCGGCGGGCGGATCGAGCGGATCGGGCTGATAACTCACTGCGCCGGAAATCAGTCCGCTCTCGCAATTGTGGCAGACTCCAGTCCGACACGACCACCGGACGGGGACATCGCAGGCCTCAGCGAGCTCAAGCAGGTTCTGGTATTTTGCGTCCCATCGGACGATGAGGCCACTACGCGCGAAGGAAACCTGAGGCCCCTGGCCCGCGAGTCCGACAGGCTCGTGAACTGGACGCGCAGGTTCCGCGGATATACCCGGCGTCATGGATTCACCCGGGCCAAAGATTTCCTTGCGTATGCGGTTGGTGGCGACGCCCCAGGCAGCAAGAGCGGCGCCCAAATCATGGAGAAATGCCGTTGGTCCACACAGGTAAAAGTCTGCGTCGCGAGGTACACCAAGTTTCTCGAGCACGGGCACTCCGAGACGCCCACTGGCGTCAAAGTCGAAACCCACACGATCCTCGGGCCCAGGCCTGCTGTACAGTATCCGGCTGCGGCTTCGCGGCAGCGCTTGCACGAGGTCACGCGATTCCTGCGCAAATGGGTGGTCTTTTCGGCTGCGAGCCCCGTACAGCCACCAAACGTGCCGTGTCGACCTTTCGGCCGCCAGTGCATGAAGCATTGAAAGCACCGGCGTCGCTCCAACGCCTGCGCTAAGCAGGACGATGGGCCGCTCACTGGGCTGAAGAGTGAAATCGCCCCTCGGTGCGCTCACGTCCAATTCGTCGCCGACCCGTACATATTTGTGCACGTAGGTACTGCCCACGCCATGCAACTCTTGCTTAATGCTCACGCGATAGTGATCGGTGCTTGGCGCGTCAGAGAGCGAGTAGCTGCGCAACACCGGCGGTGCATCCGGATTCGGGCGCAGGCGCAGCACGACGAACTGACCAGGCTCCGCGGCGACCAGCGGACGTCCATCCGCGGGCGTGAGCAGCAATGAGACGATGCTGCTACTTTCGCGGTCGACGCGCGATACCCGGAGTCGGCGAAAGCCTGCCCATGCCGGCGGCGCGCCAACCCCGGCTGACAGCCCCGGATTCCCTGTCATGGGGCTGCCGCTCGACTCATTCTGCAGGAGCGCTTGAAAAGACGTTCGCCAACCGGGGCTCAAGGCCGGAATGCGCAGCGCGCGTTCCAGTTGTTGACGCGAGTGACCGGGCAGGTACAGCAACCCATTGATCTCAGCGATAGTCATGCGCTCTGGACCGTCGGCAACTCTTACGATCTCGTCTCCCGCCTCAACTTCCCCTTCCTGCAGCACTCGAAAGTAAAATCCCGGTTTCCCGCTTGAGGTAAGCAGAGCTGCCATCTGGGGCTCGTTCATCCTGATGCCCACGCGGTAGCATGTGACTCGCGGCTGCGTCACCTCGAATAAGCCTTGTCCGATACGGTAGCGGTCGCCGATGCACACCTCGTCGTCAGACAGACCTTCAATAGTGAAGTTCTCGCCGAATTGTCCGTACGTGAGATCGCTTCGGCCCAGTCGATCCTCCCAATACCGGTATGACTCGATCTGATAGACAAAGACCGCACGCTGCTCGCCTCCGTGACCCCCGAGATCTCCTTGTCCGTCGCCGTCAATGTTGAGCCGCCGGACCATGCGCCGGCCTTGAACCGGATCCTTCCAGACCCCCGTATGAACCGTCCTGCCCCGCCATGCGATGTCGCGTGGAAGGCCGACGTTAACAGACAGAAGTCGGGCCATCAGTGCTCCCTCTCACCGGCCATCGATCGCCGCAAGCCTCACACTTTCCATTCTTTATTTCTCTTCATGCAATCCCTGGTCATCCATCGCCATGAAAAGGTTAGTCAAAGACTCAGCCAACGTGGGATGTGCAAAGATGCCGTCGCGAATAGCGGTATGAGGCAACTTTCCCATCATGGCGACCTGCAATACCGTCATCACTTCGACCTTCAGGTGTTCCACCGGAGGGTCATGGGCATGGGTCGGTCGTTTTGCCAGGCGTTCAAAAACCTGTGGACACCGCACCACGGTAAGCAACTGACATCGTGGACGCGACAGCGGACTAAGCAAGGCTTCCGCTCAGCCTGGGCGTTGGGCTGAGCCGGGCCGCTTCAGCCTGCTGTTAGCCGGAGGTCGAACCACCGCGCGGCTTAGAACCACGGTTCAAGATCGAGAATCGTTGCATCCATCGATTTGGCCGCCCGCGTTGGGTCAAAGTATTCCCGGAGGTATACGATCTTGTCGCCAGAGGCACGCAGGAACACGACGTACTCTTGACGGTAGATGCGGCCGGTGGGCTTGATCAAAGCTTCGGCCTTGACTTGTGCCACGGCGGCTTGCGGGTCTGTAAACGCGTAGACCTTTGGATCGATGAAACGAAAGTGTTCGACCGCCCCCAGGAACCATCTAACGTGATGAAGCACCTCGTCGCGGCCCGAGAGCTTTGCCGGATGGCCGATGGCGGGTGCGTAAGCTAGTTCCCACACAATGTTGTCGGCGATCAGCCTTTGCCACTGCTGGTGATCGTCGACCAGTGTCTGAATGTGTCGTTGCAAGAGGTCAGCTCCGATACTCATCCGAATCCTCCTGAGCGAGACGTCCGTTGCGGCGAGCGGCTAACGCGTTGTTCGGCCTACGACAGACGACAAGCCTATCGGCCTTAGTGGAGCGACTCGGGTGTTCCGTAGAACCGACCGACCATCAGGGCTCGGAAGCTATCGCCTCCGAGCAGGGCCTCCGTCTGCTTCAGCCACGTCTCGGGTGGCCGAAAGCCGACCGCGTCCGTCACCTTACTGAAAAAACTGCGGGACGCGGCAGTCAGGATGATGTCGAGGATCTGTTCGTCGGGGAAGGCGTGTGAGCGCAAGATATTGATGTCCTCACGCGTCACCTGGTGAGCGTTGCGGACGACCTTTTCTGCCAACGCCATGAGTGCAACCTCGGCCGGTGGGAGACCGGCCGTCCGATAGTCTCGGACGATCGCAGCGACCTCTTCCGAGCTGAGGAACTTCGTACGGAGCGCCGCTCCGTGGGAGAGGGTTCAGGCGCTACAGTTCACGCTTATCGATGCGGCTAGAGTGGCCAACTCGTAATGGCGCGGATCCATGGTCGACTGAAGCGCGCCATCCATGGAGCGCCAAGCCGCGGACACCTCCGGCCGTAGGCTGAGCATTTCAGTGCTGCCGCGCACTCGGCCATGGAGTCTCACGTCCTCGTCGTAAAGCGCCTTCAGTTTTCCCGTCGCCTCGGCTGCCGGAATCGTTCGGAAAAAGCTCATCATGACCCCTCCCGGAAGACGACTGGCGGCCACGCGAGTGAGACTACCCGATCGCATCCTCCGTCGGTTGAGGAAGCTTCCCCTCACTCCCTCCTGGCGCCGAACGGCCTGCATTCACCTGGGGACGGGCGAGCGAACGCGAGCCCGTCTGTCAGATGGAATGCGTTGTTGGGCGGCCGTTCATTATTCGAGCACCTGATCCGCTCGCACCAGCAACGACGACGGGATCGTCAGCCCCAGCGCCTTGGCGGTCTTGACGTTGACGACCAGCTCGAACTTGGTCGGCTGCTCGATAGGGAGCTCGGCAGGTTTGGCACCCTTGAGAATCTTGTCCACATAGGTCGCGGCGCGCCGATAGATATCAGGCAAGCTCGGCGCGTAAGACATGAGGCCGCCAGCCTCCACCCACTGCGTCTGCGTGGACATCGACGGCAGCCTGTGCTTTACCGCGAGGTCGGCGAGCCGTGCCCGGTGGAGGAAAAACATCGAGTCCCCCACGACCAGCAGCCCGTCCGCGCGTTCCTTCGCCATCGCCGCGAAGGCGCCGTCGAACTCGCCGGGCTCGCGCGCCTCCAGGAGCTGAAGTTGCAGCCCTAGCGAGCGGGCCGCGGCCGTGACGTTCCTGATGATCAGGGATTGGGCGGGACTCGGGTTCGAAAGAATTGCCACACGGCGGACCTTGGGGACGGCTTCCCTGAGCAGCCCCAGCTGTTTGCCGAAGATATCCGTGTCGACGCCGTACGTGACCCCGGTGACGTTCCCACCCGGGCGCGCGAGGCTCGCGACCAGCCCGAGCTCGACAGGCTCGGTCAGACTCATCCCGACGATTGGGATCGTCCGCGAGGCGTTCCTGGCCGCCAGGGCCGCGCCCGTTGGCGACGCTGCGATGATGTCTACCTTGAGCTGGACCAGCTCGTCTGCGAGGCCGGGCAGCCGATCGATTCGGCCCTCCGCATACCGATACTCGATGACGATGTTCTGACCCTCGACCCACCCGAGCTCGCGCAGCCCCTGTCGGAACCCCTCGAGGGGACGGAGGCTCGCGGCGCCCGAACCTGAGCCTTGAGCGAGATAACCTATCCGGTAAACCTTCCCCGCTGGTTGCGCCTCGGCCGTCGGCGACACGGCGAGAATCACTACGGCCAGCACGAGCCTTAGTTTGGTGACCGTCGCGGCCATCGCGCTACGCCCAGCTGTTGTTGTTTCGTCGGAGCGCACATCCGTTGTCCGCCCCAACTAGAAGTAGACAGACCTGCGTATGCCGCTGCATAGGAGCGCAAACACTGCGACAGTCGGCAGCATATCCCTCCCGTAGTTTCCCCCAAGGCTCCAGGCTTCCCTTTTTAATTTAGCCGTTTACCCTGTTGGCGGTCCCAGGGGATAGGCGGCGAGACCCCACAGCCTATCCCGTCGGCCATAAGATTTCTGTCAGCGAGACCGGCTCACCTCTATCGTTCCGGACGGAGGCGACTATAGCGTCCGCGCACGCGTTGAGCAATCAGCGATCGGCTGAACCTATTGAGCCGCGCCGAGTCGACGGGCACAACCAGTACGAGCCAGCCGGTCACGACCGCGGCCAGGCCGCCACGCCGCTTGACGACCAGGCGGCGCGGGTGCCCGATGAACGTACGAGCGAGCAGACCAGTGCGAGATGTATGGCGATCGAATGGTGGTGGACAGGAGGGAAGGCAACATCAATCCCTCCGGCGGCGGACACCCCACTCGTGGACTCCGTCCCCGTGATATAACCTCCCACACTCGGACGTCGGCCGCCCCAGGAACCGACGGCACAGCGCCCCCTTGGCAAACTCACAGATTGTCCGAAGGAGGTTGGTCATGGACAGAGAGCTGTCCCGGCGAAACTTCTTCCGCAACGTCGGAGTGGCAGGTCTCAGCCTCTCCGCCTTGAGGGATTTGGCCTGGCAGCCAGCGGCCTCGGCATCCACGCCAAAGATAGGTGGGCAACTGATCGGGAAGCTGGAGGGACCAACCACTGTCACGGATCAGGCCAAGTTCCCCAAGACCTTCAAGGAAGCGCCGCAACTGGCGGAGCTGGTGAAGACAGGCAGGCTGCCGTCGGTCAAGGAGCGGATCGGGGAAGATCCACTGGTCATCAAGCCGGTGCATGAGATCGGTCGGTACGGCGGCACCATACGGCGGGGATTCACCGGACCCGGAGACTGGTCTGCTGGTGTCCGCTTCTGCGGAAACGACAGCCTCGTGCACTGGGATGTGACCGGCACCAAACCGACTCCCCTGGCGGCCAAGAGCTGGCAGTTCAGCGACGGTGACAAGACGCTCACCATCCACCTGCGTCGAGGAATGAGGTGGAGCGACGGGAAGCCCTTCACCGCCGACGATTTCGTGTTCTGGTTCGAGGACGTCTACAAGAACAAGGACCTGGTTCCGGCACCCTCACCCTATTTGACTACCAACAGCGGCCCGGCCGAGCTGGAGAAGGTCGACACCTACGCCGTGAGGTGGAGGTTCAAGGACCCCTACTGGGTGTTCGTTCTGCTCCTGACCGGCCCCACGGGCTTCGGCGGCCAGGCGCACGACAGCCATGTGAGCGCCCTGGGAGGGTATGCGC
>JBKOVG010000041.1:0-5241 GCA_046723845.1 Candidatus Methylomirabilota bacterium
ATGGCGGAGACGCGAAGGTCACTCTTGCCGAGCACGCGATGTTCCATGGAGATCTCTCCCTAGGCGTAGGCGGGCGGCGGCACGAAGCCCTGGTACTCGCGCTCGAGCAGCCTCGCCATCTGGATGCAGGTGCGATCGCCGTACTGGGGGCCGACGATCTGGATGCCCACGGGCAACCCCGACTTCGTACGTCCCGCCGGCGCCACCGTGCCCGGCAGATACGCCATGCCGGGATAGCCCGCCCAGAAGAGCTGATCGGTGGTGGGCACGCGCCGACCGTTGACCTCGATGGTGCGCTCGTGGCGCTCGCCCACGTGGTCGTGAGGGAAGGCGGCGGACGCCGTGGCGGGGCAGAGGAGCAGGTCGTACTCCTTGAAGAACGCCGCCCACTTGAAGCGCATCTTCTGCCGGGTCTCGTTGGCGGCGAGCCAGTCGCGGTGCGAGCTCGTGGTGCCACGCAGCATGCGCGCGTAGTAACTGTCGTCGCCCGAGGAAAGGCTCCGCGCCGCCGTCACCGTCTTGTCGAACTCCTCCTGGCTCTGGCGTCCCGCCGTGGCTGCGCGCAGGAGATGGATATACACGCGCGCTGCCTCGTTGGTGTCGATGTCGGGCCGCGCGCGGTCACTGACCTTCGCCCGCTTTTTGGCGAGGAAGTCGGCCACGGCCTGGATCTTCTCCTGCACCTCGGCGTCAACCTCGGCATTGGGATCGGTGAGCATGACGGCGACCTTGAAGTCGCGCAGCGCCTTCTGCCGCGGGGCGGCCAGCGCGAGCTTGTAGCCGGCGGCGTCGATCTCGTCGGGGCCCGCCATGACGCCCAAGGCGATTTCGAGATCGTCCGCGCCCCGGGCCATGGGACCGATCACGGAGATGTCGGTCTGATGCAGGCGGCCGGGCAGCGCCTGGCCGCGCGGGGGCACCACGCCCCACGTGGGCTTGTGTCCGAACACGCCGCAGTAGTGGGCGGGATTGCGGATGGAGGAGCCGATGTCGCTCCCCGCCTCGAGGCCCGTGAGCCCGGCGGCGAGGGCGGCCGCGGAGCCGCCGGAGGAGCCGCCGGGGCTCCGCGAGAGATCCCACGGGTTGTTGGTGACGCCGTAGATCGCGTTGTAGCTCTGGTAGTCGGCGAGGTTGATCGGCACGTTGGTCTTGCCGAAGAGCATGACGCCGGCGCCGAGCAGTCGATCCACGGCGAGCGCGTTGCGCGGGGGAAGATTGTCCTTGAGCTCGGGCTTGCCCCACGTGGTCGGCATGCCCACGACGTCGTAGGACTCCTTGATGGTCATGGGCACGCCGTGGAGCGGCCCCCACGGCTGCTTGCGCGCCAGGGCGCGGTCGGCGGCGCGGGCTCGCTTGCGCGCGCCTTCGATGTCCATGGCGATGATGGCATTGAGGGAAGGATTGTGCTTCGCCACTCGGTCGAGATAGAGGTTCAGGAGCTCGAGGCACCCGATCTTCTTCCGGCGAATGTCGGCGGCCAGCTCCTTCGCGGTGCGGAACGGAGTCGCGAGCATGGATCCCTCCCTTACCGGCCCTTGCGCATGTAGATCTCGATCTCCTCGGCGGTGAGCAGCCCATCGTCGTTGGTGTCGGCGGCGGTGAAGTCCTTGTGCATCGCATTGAGAAATTCCGGCAGGCTGATCTTGCCGTCCGGCTTGTTCTGGAGCAGGTTCCGCGCCTCGGGGGTGATGAGCACCATCTCCTCCACGGACAGGTAGCCGTCCTTGTTCGTGTCGCGCAGGAGGAACGCCTCGATCACCGCCTGGTGGAATTCCTCCCGGTCGATCTTGCCGTCGCCGTTCTTGTCGTGCTCCCTGACCCACCTCTTCGTGTCGGGCGGGGGCGGAGGAGACTGGGCGCCCACGACGTCGGCGAGCCCGAGGACGCCGAGCGCGGCCGCAGCGAGGGGGAGCGAGACCGGCCACCGGAACCGCATCAGCCCTGCACCTTCCAGGAGCCGTCGGGCTGGCGGCAGGCCGTGCCCCACGCCTTGTCGGGCTTGCCGTCGATGACCACGTTGCTCTGGAACTCGCGGCAATACGTGCCGTTGGCCTGGTAGGTCTTCTGGGGGGTGATGGTGCCGCTGTGGCCCGTGTCGGGATTGGTCCACGACACCGCCTTCCCAGTGGGCGCCGTCTCCAGGGCGCGCTGCTGCGCCTCGGCGGCGAGCCGCTTGTCGCGCTGGTCGAGGGCATTGCCCGCGAAGCCGCCCAGGAGCGCACCGCCGATGACAGCGCCCGCGATGGCGGCGCCACCGCCGCCCGCCGCCGCGGCGATGAGACCACCGAAGGCCGCGCCGCCGAGGGCGCCGATGGACGCCTTGGGATTGTCCTCGACGGTGGCGCAGCCGGTGGCGCCGACCACGAGGAGCATGATCACTGCCGTCATCTGGATCATCGACCGCGACATCGACGCTCCTTTCATTGCTCCCCGACCGCCCGGAGCAGAGGAGATTGTAGCCCATTCATCTGCGGCACGCCTTCACTCCACGGCCACGCGGCCCACGCGCGGATCGAGGGCGTCGCGCAAGCCGTCGCCCAGGCAGTTGAAGCCCAGCACGGCCACGAAGATAGCGAGGCCGGGGAAGAGCGACACGTGCGGCGCTTCCATCAGGTACGCGCGTCCGTCGCTCACCATCTTCCCCCACTCCGGCGTGGGCGGCTGGACGCCCAGGCCGAGGAAGGAGAGGATCGCCGCGAGCAGGATGGCGGTGGCGATCTGCATCGACGAGAAGACGAGGAGCGGCGAGACGCTGTTGGGGAGGATGTGGCGGAAGAGCACGCGGGCGTGGGAGGCGCCGAGGGCGGTCGCGCCCTGCACGAACTCCAGTTCCTTGAGGGAGAGGACCATGGAGCGGGCGAGGCGCGCAAAGCTCGGGATGGAGCGCACGCCCACCGCGATCATCACATTGACGAGGCTCGGGCCGAGGGCGGCCACCACCGCGATGGCCAGGAGAATGCTCGGGAAGGCGAGCAGCACATCCATGGCCCGCATCACCGGCGCATCGAGGCGCGGAACGTAGCCGGCGGCGAGACCGCAGAGAATGCCCGCCCCCGCCCCGATGGCGGTAGCGATGACTCCCACGAGCAGCGATAGCCGCGCACCGTAGAGGACGCGCGAGAGGATGCAGCGGCCGAACTCGTCCGTCCCCAGCGGAAACTCGAGCGACGGCCCCGCCAGGGCGTGGGGCAGGTCCTGCCGGATCGGATCGTGGGGCGCCAGTTGACGCGCGGCGAGGGCGAGCACGACGAGGAGGAGGATGAGCCCGAGGCCGCCCACGGCGAGGCGATGGCGGAGGAAGCGCAGCGCGGCTTCACTCATAGCGGATCCGCGGATCGAGCCAGCCGTAGAGGAGATCCACAGCCAGGTTCACCAGCACGAAGACCACGGCGACGAGCAGCACGCAGCCCTGCACCACTGGATAGTCGCGCTGCAGGATGGCCGTCATGGCGAGCCGGCCCACCCCCGGCCACGCGAAGATGGTCTCCGTCACCACGGCGCCGCCGAGGAGGAAACCGTACTGGAGGCCGACCACCGTCACCACGGGAATGAGGGCGTTGGTCAGCGCGTGCTTGCCCACCACGCCCGCCGGCGGCACGCCCTTGGCGCGCGCCGTCGTCACGTACTCGCGGCCGAGCACGTCGAGCATGCCCGAGCGCGTGAGGCGACTGATGATGGCGATCGAGGTGGTGGCGAGCGTGGTCGCGGGGAGCACGATGTGGCGGAGGCCGTCCCACTCCCAGAACGGCCCCGCGCGGCCCGAGACGGGCAGCCAGCCGAGCTGCAGGCTGAAGAGCCAGATGGCCACGATGGCGATCCAGAAGATCGGCATGGAGAGCGACGAGAGGGAGGCGCCCGTGGCCACGTAGTCGATCCAGGAGGAGCGCCGCACGGCGGCGACGAGGCCGAGAGGAATGCCCACGAGCACGGCCATGACCATGCTCACCGTGGTGAGCTCGAGGGTGGCGGGAAAGCGGCTCAGGATCTCCGCGGTCACGGGAGCCCGCGAACGGAGCGAGCGGCCGAGATCGCCCTGGAGGGCGCGGGAGAGAAACGACCAGTACTGGACGTAGAGCGGGCGCTCGAGGCCGAGCTCCGCGCGCACCCGCTGCACCACGGACTCCGGCGCGTCCGGGCCCGCGATCAGGCGCACGGGATCGCCGGGCACCACGTGCATGATGGCGAAGGCGAGGAGCGACACGCCGAAGAGCACCGGCACGGTCTGCAGCAGGCGCCGGAAGATGTAGCGGGTCATGCTTGATCAAGACCACCGCCCCTCACCCTGCCCTCTCCCCCTGAGGCGAGAGGGACCAACGCACCCCTCGCCCCCGGAGGGGGAGAGGGTAGGGGTGAGGGGGCGAATGATGAGGGGGCTGATGGTGAAGCCGATCAGTCCCCCCACTCGCGATACGTCTGCGGTGAGAGCTGATCGACCCCGCGGCCGGCCCAGTCGTATTTGGTCATGCGGGGCCACATGCGCTCGCCGCCGGCCTGGAGCGCGCCCAGAATCGCGCCCTCGTCGGCGTTGACGACGCGCCCGCCGTCGACCACGAGCCGGCCATTGACGTACACGCGGTCCACGTCCTCGTCGCTCGCGTTGAAGACGATGTTCTTCACCGGATCGCGCAGCGGCGTCATGCGCCACGACGAGGCCTTCCAGAGCACGAGATCGGCCTTGGCCCCGGGCGCGATGCGGCCGAGGTCGTCGCGCAGGAGCGCGCGGGCCCCCCCGAGAGTGGCCGCGTCGAAGGCGTGGGCGGCGGTGGTCACCTCCGTATGGCGCTCCATCATCTTGGAGACCACGGCGGCCCAGCGCATGGCCTCGATCACGCTCTGCGGATTGGTGTCGGTGCCGAGGGACATGTTGACGCCCGCCGCGCGATAGCGGGCGAAGGATTCCATGGCCACCCCGCGCCGTGCGAACACCCACACGGCGTGCGCCACCGAGCAGCCCGCGTCGGCCATGAGCTGGATGTCCCCTTCGGGATAGTTGGTCCACGAGGAGCCGCCGATGATGATGGCGTGCCCCAGCACCGTGTTCTGGCCGAGCACGCCCAGCTCCTTCATCCAGGCGATGGGCGTCTTGCCGTGGCGCGCCACCATCTCGTTGAACTCCACCACCGACTGCGAGGTGTGCACCTGGTACGGCCGCTTCACCTCGTCGGCGAAGCGCTTGGCGTCCTTCAGGAGCTCGGGCGTGCAGGTGTCGATCTGCGAGGGCGAGACGAAGCAGCGCACGAG